>JAAELP010000196.1 GCA_024226535.1 Planctomycetota bacterium
GCGCGGCGAGAGCGCGACCAGATTCGTCAGATCAAGGAGCCGAATCGATGGCATATCCAGGGAGATACGGCGAGATTCGGCGACGCAGAGCTGGCGGATCTGGGCCGCTCGCAGCCCGCGCGACTTTTTCAACGGGCTGCTAGAGGGCGCGTCCAGGTTCGATGACCACCAACGCAACCGCCCAACCCGCGGGTGCCGTGGCCTTGCCGGAGGCAAGGCCGCGTGGCGGTAAGTCGGGTGCCGTGGTCTTGCCGGAGGCAAGGCCGCGTGGCGGTTGGTCACGGCGCGCGGCCTCGGCTGCGGCGAGACCACGGCACCCGGGTTTCCGACACCCGGTGTGGGCGTTGCTCGCGTTCCTGCTCGTGGCCGGCTGCGGCGGCGGCGAACCCGACGTCGTGCTGTACGTCTCGGCCGACGAGCACCTCGCCCGTGTCGTCATCGATCGCTTCGAGGATGCCACCGGCCTGCGCGTGGGCCTCGTCGGTGACACGGAGCTGAAGAAGACGACCGGGCTCGTCGAACGGCTTCGCTCCGAGCGTGATCACCCGCAGGCGGACGTCTTCTGGTCGTCGGAGATCTTCCAGACGCTGGCGCTCGCCGACGAGGGCGTCCTCGCCCCGTACGCGGCGCCCGCGGAGGCCGGGTGGCCGGCGGAGCACCGCGACGGCGAGCACCGCTGGTACGCGTTCGCCGCCCGTGCCCGCGTGATCGTCTACGCGCCTTCACGCGTCCCCGCCGAGGACGTGCCGGTCGCGTGGACCGACCTCACGCGGAGCTACCACGCCGGGCGGATCGTGATGGCCGATCCCCGCTTCGGGACGACCGGCGGTCACCTGGGAGCGATGAAGGCGTTGTGGGATCGCGCGGTGGGCCCCGCCTACTACCAGGCGTTCCTGCTCGGGCTCCGGGACAACCGCGTGCGGCTGCTGCCCGGCGGCAACGCCGCCGTCGTGCGCGCGGTGATCGACGGCGAGGCGGACATCGGTCTCACCGACACCGACGACGTCTTCGCGGCATTGGAGCGAGGCGCCGACATCGACTGGGTCTATCCCGCGCACAGCCACGAGCAGGAACCCGGCAACGGCACGCTGCTGATCCCGAACACCGTGGGGCTGGTGGCCGCGGCACCCCACCCGGAGCCCGCGAAGCGTCTCATCGACTTCCTGCTCTCCGAACCCGTCGAACGGCTGATCGCCGAGACCGCCTCCCACAACGTGCCGCTGCGCCCGGGCCTCGCCGACGACTACCCGAAGTACGCCGTGCCCGATCCGCTTCGCGTCGACCTGCGCCGCGCCGCCGCGGCCCGGCGCGACGCCGTCGCGCTGGCGATGCGGATCCTCACCGAGGAGCCTCGCGGCCCCGAGCCGGGAAGCGATGATGCGCGGTAGCGCGTTGCTGGCGGCGCTCGGCGCCGGCCTGGCGCTGCTCGTCGCGGCCGCCGTGCCCGCCGTTGCGGCCGTCGTCACGTTGGCCGGCGCCGCCGATGGAGCCGCCGTGAACGTGCCCGGTCACCGTCTGCTCGCGGTCCTCGCCGAGACCGGCATGTACGCGCTTCTCGTCACCGCCGTCGCCGTGGCGCTCGGCTGGCCGGTCGGACGCCTGCTCGGGCGGGCGCGGCGGGGACGGGCGACGCTGGCGATCCTCACGCTCCTGCCGATCTGTCTGCCCGCGTACGTCGTCTTCTACACGTGGTGGCAGGCATGGCCCGCGCGATCCGCGCTCGGTGCGTGGGCGATCCGGCACGACCTCGTGCCCGCGATGCGGTCGGCGACCCTGGCGGTCGCGCTGGCGTGCTGGTCGTGGCCGATCGTGGCGTGGTGCGTCGCCGCGTTGCCGGCTCCCGGCTCGGCGCGGCGCGGGGAGATGCTCGCGCTGGACGGGGCGGGCGTCGGCCGTCGTCTGCTCGCGGCGTTCCGCGACGACGCTCGGGGCCTGGCCCTGGGCGCGATGTTCGTGACGCTCGTGACGATCGGGAACACCACGTGCTTCGACCTCGCCGGGGTGTTCACCTTCGCCAACGAGCTGCGCGCCCTCGACGCGGAGGGCGCCGGGCCGCGCCAGACGCTGTTGGCGGCGTCGCCGGCTCTCGCGGTCGCCGCGGTGGGGGCGGTGGGCGTCTGGTGGATGGTCGGGGGCGCGGCGTCGCGTACGGCGGGCCCCGGCCCGCGGCCCCGAACCGGCGCGTGGATCGCCACCGGTGTGATCTGGTTGGTCACCGTCGCGGTGCCGGCCGCGTTGCTCGGCCGGTCGTTGATCGGGCTGCTCGGTCGGGGCGGTGCGGAATCCGGTCACGTCGCGGAGTTCTTTCGCTTCTACGGACGTGGATTGGCGACGACCGTGAGCCTCGCGTTGATCTCCGGCCTCGTGGCGGTCGTGGTGGCGACGGGTCTGTCGGTCTGCTGGCTCGACTCGAGACGATGGGTACGTGGGCTCGGCCACGCCCAGGCCCTGCTCTGGCTCGTCGCGGCGTTGGTTCCGGCGACGGTGGTCGGGATCGGTCTGGAAGCGGCGTACAACGTTCCGCTGGCGCTCCCCGGCGTCGGCGGTGAGGGCGGCGCTACCGTTGACGCGATGCTCTACGGTTCTCCGGCGATCCTGGTGTTCGCGCATCTCGCGCGGTTCGGCTTCGTCGCCGCGTTGCTCGCGCGGTGGTTCGTCGCCGGGGAACCCGGGGCCCTGGCCGACATGCGTCGCGCTGACGGTGTGCGCTCGCTCGGCGCGATCCTCGTCGCCCAGCGCCCGCGTTTCGTCGGAGCCGCGCTGGCCGCGGGCGCCGTCACGGTCGTCCTCGCGTTCGGGGAGATCCCCGTCACCGCGCGGGTCCAGCCGCCGGGGTCCGATCCGCTGGCGGTCTCGCTGCTCAACGCGATGCACTACCAGCGTCCGGAGACCGTCATGATCGCCAGCGCGGTGCTCCTGCTCGCGGCGCTCGCGGCGGCGGTGGTGACGGTGATCGCGGTGCGACCGTTCCGCGGGATTTCGAGCCGGGTCGCCGCGGCGTTGCTCGCGGTGCTCGTCGTCGTGCCCGCCGGCTGCTCCGGGGACCCGGCCGAGCCGAAGCCGATCCGCGTGGAGCACGCGTTCGGCGCCAACGGCACGGCGCTCGGGCAGTTCGCCTACCCACGGTGCATCGCCGTCGACGCCGAACGGGAGTTCGTCTACGTCATCGACAAGACCGCCCGGGTGCAGCGATTCGGGTTCGACGGCAAGCCGCAGCTCCAGTGGGACATGCCGGCGAAGGCCAACGGCAAGCCCACGGGCATCAGCGTCGCGCCGGACGGCCGGGTCTTCGTCGCCGACACCCACTACCATCGGGTGATCGCCTACGACGATGCCGGGCACGAGCTGCTGCGGTTCGGAGGCTACGGGGAGGGGCCGGGCGAGTTCATCTACCCCACCGACGTCGCCTTCGGTCCCGAGGGCCGGCTGTACGTCGCGGAGTACGGCGGGCACGACCGGATCCAGGTGTTCGAGCCCGACGGGACCTACCTCTTCGAGTTCGGGTGCTTCGGACCGGAGCCGGGGTGCTTCGATCGGCCGCAGTCGATCCTCTTCGACGCCGCCGCCACGGAACTCTACATCGCCGACTCGTGCAATCACCGCATCGTGGTCGTGGACCCCGAGGGTCGGGAGCTGCGCGTGTTCGGCCGCGCCGGGCGCGAGCCGGGCGAGCTGCACTACCCGTACGGTCTGCACCTGCTCGCCGACGGCTCGCTCGTCGTGGCGGAATTCGGCAACGCCCGACTCCAGCACTTCAGCGACACCGGCGTTTCCAAGGGGCTCTTCGGCCGACTGGGGGCCGAGCCCGGAGAGCTGCGATATCCTTGGGGGGTCGCGGGAACCGCCCGCGACCTGTTCGTGCTGGACTCGGGGAACAACCGGGTCCAGGTGATGCGCACGCCGTAGGCCACGACGGCCCGGCGAGAAGCCGGTCGGTTCGAAGGGAACACGTGTCCCCGGGGGGGGACTGCCAGGAGGCATCGATGCTCGCCGAGATGCCGATTCGAATCGACCAGCCGTACTGGCTGCTCCTGCTGCTGCTCATCATTCCGACGTTCCTGTTTGCGCAGAAGAGCATCGGCGGGCTGTCCCGCGCCAAGGCCTACGCCACGTTCGGGCTCCGCTCATTGGTCATCGCCGGGCTCACCATCGCGCTGGCGGAACCCAACTGGGTGCGGCGCGGCGAAGGCGTGACGACGACGATCCTGCTCGACCGGAGCCACTCGATCCCCGTGCCCCGCAAGAAGTGGGCGCTCGATTTCCTCGCCCGCGCGGTCGAGGCGAAGGAGAACCCCGAGGATCGCGTCGCCGTGCTCACGATCGGGCGCGACGCCAACATCACGGCGATGGCCGATACCTACAGCGCGGTGACGGTCGGCTCCGACGAGGGCGACCCGACCGCGACGAACCTCGCCGCCGGCGTTCGTCTCGCTTTGGCTACGACGCCCCCGGACACCGCCAACCGCATCGTTCTCGCCTCCGACGGCAACGAGACGATCGACTCCGTGCTTGCGGCGGCGGAGCTGGCGAAGGCGAACAACGTTCCCATCGACGTGCTCGTGCTCCGCTACGAGTACGACAACGAGGTGGTCTTCGAGCAGATCATCTGCCCGCCCCGCGCGCGGGAGGGGCAGACGGCGCGTGTTCGTCTCGTGCTCCGGAGCCAGGCGGAGGCGTCGGGCACGATCCGGCTCAAGCTCAACGGCGACTACCTCGACCTCAACGGCGACGAGTTCGGCGACGGCATGCTGGTCGCCCTGGCGCCGGGCACCACCGCGCTGGAGCAGACGATCGCGCTCGACGAGTCGGGCCCGCACGAGTTCGAGGCGGTGTTCATTCCCGACGATCCCGCGATGGACGCCATCGACCGCAACAACGCCGCCGTCGGCGTGACGTTCGTGAGCGGGCAGGGCAAGGTGCTCGTGGTCGACGACGGCATCACGCAGTCGCAGTACCTCGTGAACGCGTTGCAATCCAGCGGCATCGCGGTGGACGTCCGCGCGCCGGACGCCCTCGTCGGGGGTCTCGTGTTCCTCAGCGGCTACGACGCGGTCGTGCTCGTGAACATCCCGCGGTGGGCGTTCGACCAGGAGCAGGATCGCATGCTGCACGCGTACGTGCACGATCTCGGCGGCGGGCTGACGATGATCGGTGGGCCGCAGTCGTTCGGCGCGGGCGGCTGGATCGAGTCGGAGGTGTCCCGGGCGCTGCCGATTCTGCTGAATCCGCCCGACATGCGCCAGATGCCCGCCGGCGCGCTGGCCCTCGTGATGCACTCCTGCGAGATGCCGCAGGGCAACTTCTGGGGGCAGAAGGTCGCGCAGGCGGCGATCGAGCAGCTCAGCCGGCTCGACTACGTCGGGATCATCGAGTTCGGCTTCGGCCAGGTCGGCGGCATCCAGGGATGCACATGGGCCTTCGAGATGCAGCGCGTCCGCGACAAGCGGGCGGCGCTGGAATCGACGAAGACGATGAACGTCGGCGACATGCCGTCGTTCGGTCCCGGGCTCCAGCTCGCGTTGCAGGGCCTGGACAACACGACCGCGTCGCAGCGGCACGTCATCATCATCTCCGACGGCGACCCCTCGCCACCGTCGGGCGCGCTGCTCCAGCAGTACAAGGACAAGAAGGTCACGGTGACCACGGTGATGGTGGGCGGCCACGGGACACCGGTGGACGCCAGCCGCATGAAGATGGTCGCGACCACCACCGGCGGCGAGTTCTATCCGGTCAAGAACCCCAAGCAGCTTCCGGCGATCTTCATCAAGGAAGCGCGGATGGTCTCGCGCTCGCTCATCCAGGACGGTGACGTCTACCAGCCGCAGATCGCCTCTCTGCTGCCGGGACCCGCGCAGGGCTTCTCGACGCTCCCGCCGGTGGACGGGTACGTGCTGACGGCCGTGCGCGAGGGGCTCGCGCAGACCTCCATCGTCATCGCGACCACCGAGGGCAACGACCCGCTCTACGCGCACTGGAACTACGGGCTGGGGCGCACCGTGGCGTACACGAGCGACCTCTCGAGCCTCTGGGGCTCGCAGTGGGCGAGCTGGGGGCGGTTCCGGTCGTTCTGGGAGCAGACGATCCGCTGGTCGATGCGTCCCAGCTCGCCGACGAACATGAGCGTCAGCACGCGGTTCGACGGGGACACCGCGATCGTCGAGCTGGAAGCGCTCGATGCCGACGCGTCGTACCTGAACTTCGTGCGGACGCGCGCCGTGGTGCTCAGCCCGAGCGCCGAGGCCACGCCGCTGAGCCTCCAGCAGGTCGGCCCCGGCCGGTACCGCGGAACGTTCCCGACCGAGGAGGACGGCGCCTACCTCGTGAACATCGGCTTCGAGAGCGGATCCGGCGAGACGGCGGAGAAGGGCAACCTCCAGGCCGCGGTCTCCGTGCCGTACCCGAAGGAGTTCCGGTCGTTCCACCACAACGAGGCCCGGCTCGCCCAGCTCGCGCGTCTCACGGGCGGCCGGGTCCTCAACGGCCGGGGCCTCAACGAGAACGACCCCATGCTCGCGGACATCTTCAACCGCGACGATCTCGAGGTTCCACGCACCATGAAGCGGATGTGGGACCTGCTGGCGATCATCTGCGCATCGCTGCTCGTGCTCGACGTGGCGGCGCGACGCATCAGCTTCGATCCCGCCCGTGCCCGTGAACGGCTGAGCAAGGCCGTCGGGCGTCGCGAAGAGGTCTCGATGGGCACCGTCGCCGCATGGAAGCGCACCCGCGAGCAGGTCGCCCACCGGCGCGATCCACGCAGCGATCGGAAGAAGGACGCCCCGGACCGCGATGCCCGCTACGAGGCGGACGAGGAGGATGCCGCCCGCGCGATCGACGTCGGCGCAGAGCAGGTGGCCGACCTCCGCGAAGTCCCGAAGAGCCGTCGCCCCGCCCAGCCCACGACACCGGACGCCGACGAGGACGACGGCGACTACACCTCGCGGCTCCTGGCGGCCAAGCGCCGGGCGCGCGGGCAGGACGCCGACGACCAGGGGGCGGGCGATGGCTGAGCGGCTGGCGGCCCCGCCCACCACGTCCCCCGCGGACTCGTTCCGCCTCGCCCCGGTCATCGACGACATCGAGGCGGTGAAGGACGCGTGCGCCTCCTTCCGCGCGATCTACGCGCGTCTGCGTGAGGAGATCGGCCGGGTGATGGTCGGGCAGGACGAGGTGGTGGACGAAACGCTCACGGCGTTGTTCGCCGACGGCCACGTGCTGCTCGAGGGCGTGCCGGGGCTCGGCAAGACGCTGCTCGTGCGCACGCTTTCCGATGCCCTGTCGCTGCCGTTCGCGCGGATCCAGTTCACGCCCGACGTGATGCCCGCGGACATCACCGGTACGAGCGTGGTGATCGAGGACGAGCTGACCGGCCATCGGTCCTTCGAGTTTCGTCCGGGACCGATCTTCCACCAACTCATCCTCGCCGACGAGATCAACCGCGCCACGCCGAAGAGCCAGTCGGCGTTGCTGGAGGCGATGCAGGAACGCTCGGTGAGCGTGGGCGGCCACACGCGCCAGCTCGACCGGCCGTTCCTCGTGATGGCCACCCAGAACCCGATCGAGCAGGAGGGCACCTATGCGTTGCCCGAGGCCCAACTCGACCGGTTCTTCTTCAAGGTCATCGTGCCGTACACGACACGCGGCGAGATGAACGAGATCGTCGGCCGCACGACCGCCGGCAGCGGTCAGGCGGTGCGGCACGTGCTCGACAGCGAGGCGATCCTCCAGGCGCAGCGGCTCGCGCGGCGCATCATCGTCGCCCCGCACGTGCAGGACTTCGCGATCCGTCTCGTGCTCGCCACGCATCCGGGCTCGTCGCACGCGGATCCGGATCTCGACCACTGCATCGCCATCGGCGTGAGCCCGCGCGGGGCGCAGGCGCTGATCAGCGGCGCGAAGGTGCGGGCGCTCGTGGACGGACGCTACGCCGCTGGATTCAAGGACATTGCCGCCGTGGCCCGCCCGGCGCTCCGCCACCGCCTCGCGCGGAGCTTCGAAGCCGAGGCGGACGGCGTCACCACCGACGATATGATCGACCGCCTTCTCGACCACGTCCCCCGAGAAGACGATCCAGCCGAGGAAACGAGACCCGACCCCATTCATGGCTGACTTTGGTGTTCCAACCGAGACCGCGCCGCGGCGCGTGGACGACCTGCTCGGCAGCGAGTTGATGGCGAAGCTGGATCAGCTCGACGTCATGAGCCGCAAGATCTTCGCGGGCAAGCTCCAGGGCGAGCGCCGCAGCAAGAAGCGCGGGATCAGCGTGGAGTTCGCCGACTACCGGCACTACGCCCACGGCGACGACCTCCGCTTCATCGACTGGAACATCTACGCGCGGCTCGACCGGCTCTTCCTCAAGATGTTCCTCGAGGAGGAGGATCTCTCGCTCATCATCGCCATCGACACGAGCGCGTCGATGCACTGGGGGAACCCGAGCAAGTTCATCTTCTGCCAGCGTCTCGCCATGGCCCTGGGCTACATCGGCCTCACCAACCACAACCGCGTGTCGGCCTTCGCGTTCGACTCCGGGGGCGAGCGCCGGATCACGAGCCTGCGGGGGCGGCGCCGGACCCGTGAACTCGGGTCGTGGCTGCTCGATCTCACCCCCGGCGGCTCCGGCGTCTTCAACGACGCGATGCGCACGATCGCGCTGGGGCGCCAGGGCAAGGGGGTGATGCTGATCCTCTCGGACTTCCTGCTCAAGGAGGGGTACGAGAAGGGCCTTCGCTACCTCGCCGGCGGCGGGTACGACACGTTCTGTCTCCAGGTGCTGAGCCCCGAGGAGATCGACCCGGGCCGGACCGGGCTCGCCGGCGACCTGCGGCTCACCGACGTCGAGGACGAGGACACGGCGGAGATCACGGTGTCCGCCGCGCTCCTGAAACGCTACAAGCAGAACCTCGACGCCTACTGCGGCAAGCTCCGCGAGTTCTGCGTGCGCCGCGGCATGACGCACATGACGATCGACACCGCGACCGAACTCGACAAGCTCCTGCTCGACTACCTCCGCAAGCGGGGCCTGCTCAAGTGACGTGGCTGACCCCGGTCACCGGCGCGATCCTCGCCGCGGCGGTCATCCCGCCGTTGATCCTGCTGTACTTCCTCAAGCTGCGTCGCCGGCCCCAGGCGATCGCGAGCACGCTGCTCTGGAAGCGGTCGGTCGAGGACCTGCGGGCCAACGCGCCGTTCCAGCGTCTGCGTCGCAATCTCCTGCTCCTGCTCCAGCTCATCGCGTTGCTGCTGCTCGTGTTCGCGGTCATGCAGCCGCAGATCCAGGCCGGACGGCAGCGGGGGGGCAAGACGATCTTCCTCATCGACAACTCCGCGTCGATGACGGCGATGGACGCCGGTGAAGACGAGACGCGTCTGGACGAAGCCAAGCGACTCGCCCGCGAACGCGTCGAGGCGCTCTATGCCGGTGGCCTCTTCAGCCGGGTCCCGGGCGAATCGATGATCGTGGCCTTCTCCGATCGCGCGGAGGTCTACTGCCGGTTCTCTCGCTCCAAGCAGGAACTGCTCGACGCGATCGACCGCATCCGCCCGACGCACGGCGGGACCACGCTCGCCGACGCCCTCAAGCTCGCCCGGGCGTATACGACGAACGTCGATCCCGAGTCCGACCGCCCCGTCGGCGCGCCGGCCACGATCGAGATCTTCACCGACGGTCGCATTGCCGACCTCCCCGACCAGGTGCTCCGCGGCGAGCACATGATCTACTACCGCATCGGGACCGAGGAGGCGGACAACGTCACGATCACGGCGATCTCCGTCGAGCGGCCGTACGACCGTCCGACCGCCGTCGAGGTCTTCGCGTCGCTGCTCAACTACAACCGCGAGGCGGTCACCTGCGACGTGCAGCTCTCCGTGGATGACACGGCGCTCGCGGTCGAGGAGATCCGGATTCCGCTCGCCGAGATGGACGAAGGCTCGGGACAGCTCCTGCCCGGGCGCAACAACGTCGTCTTCACGCCGTTCGAGCAGCCGCGGGGCGCCGTGCTGGAGATCGCGAACCTCCGCGACGACGCGCTGCTCGCCGACAACGTCGCCCAGATCGTCGTGCCGCCGCCGAAGCGTCTGATCGTTGGTCTCGTTCCGGCGAGCAGCTTCTTCGTGCGCGAGGCCCTGGAGGGCCTGTCGCTGAAGAGGTTGGAACTGCTCACGCAGGAGCAGTATGAGCAGCGCGCCGAGGAGAACCGCCTCGACCAGTACGACGTCATCGTGTTCGACGACTACGCACCGCCGCCGGGCCTGATGCCACCGGGTCGTTACCTGAGCTTCGGCCGCACGCCACCGGTCGACGGGCTCAACGAGTTCGGCGAGCACGGGGCGCAGCTCGTACTGAACATCCGCGAAGAGCACCCGGCCCTTCGTTTCGTAAACCTCGACAACCTGCGTATCGGCGGTGGCCACCTGCTCCAGCCGGCGCCGGACGTCGAAGTGCTCGCCGAGGGCAGCCAGGGGCCGCTCCTGGTCGCGGTGTCACGGGGCGCGATGCACCTCATCCACGTGACGT
The DNA here is from genome assembly GCA_024226535.1 of Planctomycetota bacterium. GTDB lineage: Bacteria > Planctomycetota > Phycisphaerae > Phycisphaerales > SM1A02 > JAAELP01. Next base: position 10,514 of record JAAELP010000196.1, read on the forward strand.
TCGACCCCGGGATGAGCACGTGGCCGTTGCTGCGAAGCTGGGTGACGTTCATCTTCAACGCCGTCGAGTACCTCGGGCAGGTCGGCCAGGGCCTGACGGCCAAGGACCTCGCCGTCGGCGAGGCGATCGCGACACGTCTGCCCTCGTCGGCGACGGACATCGCGCTCGCCGTGCCCGAGTCGGGGATCGTCCCCCTCGAGCCACGCGACCCGTCGCAGCTCTCGTGGGGTCCGATACGCCTCGCCGGCCTCTACGTGCTGAGTTGGGAGGTCCCCGACCAGGACGAGACGCAGACGCGTGCGTTCGCCGTGAACCTGCTCGACGAGTTCGAGGGACGCATCGACGTCGTGCCCGAACTCCAGGTCGGCCAGACCGAGGTCGCCGGCCGCGCCGGCGAGAGCGGCGTGTACACGCCCCTCTGGCCCTGGGCCGTCGCTCTCTGCCTACTCGTGCTGATGCTGGAGTGGTGGGTGTATCACCGGAAGATGTGGGTGTAGGTGTATCTCCCCACGAATCCGGATTCCGGATTCCGGATTCCGCAATCCGCAACCCCCGATTCTTGATCCTCGATTCCGGATCCACAATCACCCCGCGCCGAGTGCGGACTGAGCATTGTGAATCAAGCAATGGGGTTTGCGGAGTGCGGAGTGCGGAATGTGAAGTCCGAATTCAATTCGCCTACGGCTTCCCCGTCAATCTCGCATGAAGTTCCGGCTCGATCCCCAGATACTCACACATCTGAAGATCGAACGCCTCCTGGTCCTCCTCGCGCGAGAAGTCCAGACGCAGCTCGTTGATGACCTTCGTGCCCTGGCCGATCCAGTCGCGCCAGGTCTCGGCGGAGATGTTGTCGCGGATCCACTCGCCGAGCGGTCCGCGCATCGGCGGATCGGGAAGCTGGGTGCCCGGTCGGCCGGTGCGGGAGCAGACGAACGCGCCGCTGGCCCGGATTCTCTCGGCCTGCTCGGCGACGTCCTCCGCGAGCGCCGGCGGCTCGCGGCCGATGCTCTTCAGCAGCTCCACGATCGCGTCGCGTGGCAGAAGATCGCCCTTGCCCGCCGCGATCTCGTAGCCGGTCTCGAGCGTCTCGACGGCCTGGTCCGTCCAGCCCGCGGCGATCAGGGCTTCGCCGGCAAGCTGGTACGCCTTGCTCATCTCCTTGTTCAGCTCGATGCAGGCGAGGAAGCTGCGTCCGGCCTCGGCGGCGCGCCCGGCCTGGAGGTAGGCGTTGCCGAGGCTGAAGTGCGCCATGTCGTTGAGGGGATCCGCCTGCGTCATGGTCTCGAAGCGGGCGATGCGTTCGTCGATCTCGGTGGTCACAGGTGGGCTCCGGTCCGGGGTGCGGGTGCATGATACGCGCTCGCCACGAACGAGCTTCGTGTTAGCATGCGTCGATGGCCGGCCGGGTGGATCTTTCCGTCGAACTCGCGGGCGTGACGCTTCGGAACCCGATCGTTGCGGCGGCGGGAACCTGCGGGTACGTGAACGAGTTCTCGCGCGTGCTCGATCCGGCCGAACTGGGGGCGCTGGTCACGAAGTCGATCACGCGGGAGTCTCGCGAGGGGAACCCGCCGTGGCGGATCGTGGACGTGCCGCGGGGGATGCTCAACGCGATCGGGCTCGCGAACGTCGGGCTCGACGAGTTCATCGCCACCAAGGCGCCGCAGGCGCTGGAGACGGACACGGTGGTGATCGGCTCGATCGCCGGGGCCTGCGTCGAGGACTACGTGGCGGTGGCGGCGGCGTTCGACGCGGTGGAGGGGATCCCGCTCGTGGAGTTGAACGTCTCGTGTCCGAACACCGCCGACGGATTGCAGTTCGGCGAGCATCCCGATGCCCTGCGGGCGTTGCTGCACGAGGTGCGACCGGCGCTCGCCCGCACGCGGATGATCGTCAAGCTCTCGCCGAACGTGGGCGACATCGTGGCGATGGCTCGCGCCGCGATCGAGCAGGGCGCCGATGTCCTGACCCTCATCAACACGGTCTCGGCGATGGCCATCGACGTGGAGTCGCGTCAGCCCCGGCTCAGCCGCGGGACCGGGGGGCTCAGCGGGCCTGCGATTCACCCGATCGCCGTGCGCATGGTGCACGCGGTGTACGACGCGATCGCGCGCGACGCGCGGGTGCCGATCATCGGGCTCGGCGGCGTCATGAGCTGGCAGGACGCGGCGGAGATGATCCTCGCGGGGGCGAGCGCGGTCGGCATGGGCACGGCGTTGTTCGTGGATCCGCGAAGTCCTCTCCGCGTGCGCCGGGGACTCGAGAAGTGGGTGCGGCGGCAGGGGTGCGCCTCGGTCGCCGAGCTGCGCGGCGCCGTGGAGATGTGAGGAACGTGAGCCCGCGTCAGCGCGAGCGATTCGATCGGCTGCTGGAGCGCGTCATCGACGCGCTGCCCGATCAACTGCGCCGGCTCCTCGACGAGGCGCCGGTCATCGTCGAGGATCGGCCCGATCCGGCGCTCCTCCGGGATCTCGGGATGGACGCGGACGACGACGACCTCTGCGGGCTGCACAGCGGGGCGCCGATCACGCAGCGTTCGCACTCGGACGTGCCCGACATGCCGGAGACGATCCACCTGTTCCGACAGGGCATCATCGAGGAAGCGGGAGGCTGGGGCGGTCCGGACGCCGAGAAATCGATCGAGTCGGAGATCCGCGTCACGCTCCTCCACGAGGTCGGGCACCACTTCGGCCTCGAAGAGGACGATCTCGAGGAACTCGGGTACGACTGACCTCAGCCGTTCACCAACGCGCGGAAGGCCTCGCCGCGTTCCTCGTAGTTCGTGAACTGGTCCCAGCTCGCGCAGCCGGGGCTCAGGAGCAGCACGTCGCCGGGACGCATGCGGTCGCGGGCCGTCGCCACGGCGCGGTCGAGCGTCTCGCACGAGCGGGCGCGGTCCGTGTCGGCGGCGCGGGCGACGATGGTCGCGCCCGTGGCGCCGATCGCGTAGAGCCCGGCGAGACGCGGACAGAGCTCGGCGATCGACGAGAGGTCCAGGCCCTTGTCGAATCCGCCGGCGATGAGGTGCACGCGGTCGGGTTCGTCGAACGCCTCGACCGCGAGCACCGTGGCCCGAGGAGTCGTGGACTTCGAGTCGTTGTACCACCGGCCCGATCCATCTTCGCCGACCAACTCGAGGCGGTGGGGCAGCCCGGGGAAGTCCGCGAGGCGCGCCGCGGCCGCGTCGGTGTCGAGATCGATCGCGTGCCTGGCGACGGCGATGGCGACGTGCCCGTTGTGCTGGTTGTGAAGACCCGGGATGCCGAGGGGGAGCGTCGCCCCGGTGACGATCGCGTCGCCGCGCACCGCGTGGTCACCGTCCCGCTGGTCGCGGAAGATCTGCTGTTTCGAGACGGCGTAGTGGTCGTAGGTTCCGTGCCAGTCGAGGTGGTTCGGGGCGAGGTTGGTGAGCACCGCGATGCGCGGCGACCATCCCTCAGCGTCCGGGCTCGACGCGAGCCAGTGCAGCATGAAGCTCGACAGCTCCAGCACGACCCAGTCACCGTCCCTGATCGAGTCGAGATCCGCGAGCAACGAACCGCCGATGTTTCCGCCGAGGTGCGCGCGATGGCCCGCCCGATCCAGCAGGTGGTGGATCATCGCCGAGGTCGTGGACTTTCCGGCCGTTCCGGTGACGCCGATCACCCGCCTTCGGTCCAGACGCTCCACGAGCAGGCGGATCTCCGTCGTGACCGGCACCCCGGCCACGGCGGCCGCCGCGAGCAGCGAGTTCTCCCACGGCCGGACCACGGCGGGGGAGGCGACCACGAGGTCGCAGTCCGTGAAATCCCGCTCGACGTGCTCGCCGAGGCGCAGGCGCACCGATCCGGCCGCGACGAGATCCGCGAGCTGAGCCACGGGCCGCTCGAGGCTCGCCGCGTCGGCGCTGTCGGTCACGAGGACCTCGGCTCCACGCCCGGCCAGCCACCGGGTCACGCCGAGCCCACCGCCGAACCGCCCGAGCCCCATCACCGTGACGCGTTTGCCTCCGGGTTCGGTGGGGGGTTCACTGGGCATGCGCCGGAGTGTAGCGGCCCCGGTTTTGCTCCGGGAGTGCGATGGTGGAAATCGGTATCGTGTCTCCGGTTTGATCGATCCGCCCAAGCCCCACACCCCGCGCAGCTCCGTTCTCGCCATGGTCGCCCTGGCGATCGCGGTGATCCCGTGCTGTCCGCTCGCGGGCCTGCTCGGGGCGTGCCTCGGGATCGTCTCGCTTTCGGGCATCCGGCGTTCGGAAGGCCGGGTCACGGGCGCGCGGATCGCGATCGCGGCGATCGTCCTGGGCACGGTGACGTCGATCATCGGCTGGCTCGCCCTGGACCGGCTCGTGAGCTACCAGGAGGCGGAGCACACGCGGACGATGGACGACCAGGTGACGAGGATCATCCGCTCCGCGTCCGAGCAGCGCACCGACGAACTGCACCTGTGGGCGGCGGGCACCGCGCGGCCGAGCGACGACGAGCTGCTGGCGTTCGGAGCCGTCGTCTCCGAACGCTACGGACGCTTCGATCGCCTGGCGATCATCTCCTCGACCCATTCCGGTCCGTTGCTGTCGCCGATCCGCGAGATCGCCGTCGTGTTCCACTTCGAGCATGGCCAGCCGTTGGGATCGGCGCGCTTCCAGACACGGGTCGTCGGTGGGCAGTTCATCCCGCAACTGGACCTGGCGCGCCTGACGATCGAAGACGCCGCGGCCGGCGACCTCGTGCTCGGCGGCGCCGACTCTGGGCAAGCTGCCACCGGCCCGCCTTGACAGCCCCTTGACATAGCGGGACCGATGGTCCCCGCGTACCATGGCCGCCCCAATCCAAACGCCCCGGTGGAGCCGTCCCATGACCCAGTTCGAAGCGCCCGATCAGACGATGCAACCCCGGAAGACCAGCGGCCTGGCCATCACCGCGTTGATCTGCTCGATCACGTGCGTGTGTGCGCCGATCGGAGCGCTGCTCGGTCTCATCGCTTTCGCGACGATCGGCGAGAAGAAGGGCAAGGGCCTCGCGGTCGCGGCGATCCTGATCGGCGTGGTGCTGTCGGTGGTCTCCTGGATGGGCTACACGGGCTTCGTCAAGCCGAACATCATCGACCCGATGGTGAAGGCCGTGACGCTCGTCACGAGCGGCCCGACCGACGCCATGAGCGCGGGCTTCGCCGGTGACGCCGCCGCCTTCAAGGCGGAGTTCACCGGAGCCGCCGCGACGGCGAGCGGCGAGCAGGTCACCGACTTCATCGAAACGCTGCGTGGCCGCTACGGCGAGTACGTCTCGATGGAGCCGGCCCAGAACCAGCAGCAGCCGGGCTTCGGCGCGCAGGAGGCCCCGTTCCAGTACCTGGTGACGTTCGATACCGGCACGGTGGACGCCGAGGCGATGATCGTGTTCGCCGACAACAGCGGTCCGATCATGAAGTTCCGGAGCATCACCATCTTCGATCCCGATGAGGGCGACGTGGCGTTCCCGCCGGCTCCGTGATGGCGAGCACCCGGGGCGGCATGAGCCTCTGGGCGGCGGCCTCGCTGGTCTGCAGCCTGGTCCTCTGCCCGCCGATGTGCGTGATCGCCGTCGTGTTCGGCGTGATCGGCCTCGCCCAGATCCGCCGGAACCCGGCGATGTACGGCGCCCGGGTGGCGTGGATCGGGATCGGCGTGGGCACGCTCGTGGCACTCGCCTGGCTCGGCGGCGGCGTCTGGTGGCACCTCAACGTTCGCACCCCGATGCTCGCCGGCCCGGGCGACGCGATCCGGGCCGGGATGGCCGGTGACGTCGCCACTTTCCGGGACGGTTTCCTGCCCGACCCGGCCACCACCGACGAGGACGCGGCTCGCTTCTGCTCGGAGCTGAACCGGCGCTACGGCGCGCTCCTCACCATCCGGCCCGACGATCAGCCCGACGCGCCGCTCGGCTTCACCAACGGCCACGCGGACATTCCGTACCTGCTTCGCTTCGAAGGCGGCGCGGTGCAGGGTGTCGCCCGCTTCGTGCTCATGGACGAGGGCAAGCCGCCTCCGGTCTGCCGCTGGGCGTGGATCCGGGTCCTCGACGCTGAGAGCGGGGATTTGTCCTATCCTGTCTCCGCGCCACCGCCCGCCGCGAACCCCGCGGATGGCTGACGGCACCGAGTCCCGACCGGTCATGGAATCCAACGGCGAACCGATCATCTCCGTCCGCGGCCTCGTCAAGAAGTTCGGCGACCAGACTGTGCTCCAGGGCGTCGATCTCGACGTTCATCACGGGGAGACGATGGTCATCATGGGCGGGTCCGGCTCCGGGAAGAGCACGCTGCTGCGTCACATGATCTGCTCGCTCCAGCCCGACGAGGGCGAGGTGCGTCTCTTCGGGACCGATCTCGCGACGCTCGACGAGGAAGGGCTCAACGAGATCCGGAAGAAGTTCGGGATCCTCTTCCAGTCCGGCGCCCTGTTCAACTCGATGACGATCGCCGAGAACGTCGCGCTGCCGCTTCAGGAGCACACGACGCTCGCGATGAACATCATCGAGATCCAGGTGAAGATCAAGCTCGAGCTCGTCAAGCTCCGTGAGCACGCCGACAAGTACCCCGCGCAGATCTCCGGCGGCATGAAGAAGCGCGCCGGTCTCGCCCGTGCCCTGGCCCTCGATCCGAAGGTTCTCTTCTACGACGAGCCGTCGGCGGGGCTCGACCCCGTGACGAGCGCCGAGATCGACCAGCTCATCATCGACCTGACCAAGAAGATGGGCGTGACGAGCGTGGTCGTGACCCACGAGATGGATTCCGCGTTCACCATCGCCGATCGCATGGCGATGCTCGACAAGGGCCGCATGATGATGGTGGCCGAGCGCGAGGAGTACGCGAAGATTCGCGATCACCCCGCCGAGAAGATCGACGAGCTCGACGAAGACCACCAGCTCATCCGCCAGTTCCTTCGCGGCGACGCCGAGGGCCCGATCACGCGACGACGGGCCGAGACGAACTACGCCGAGGACCTTCTCGCCACCGCCCGCCACACCCAGCGCGGCGGCCCTGCCGTCGAACCGACCCGGATCGTCCGGTGACCGGCACGTAGCGCGTACCTTGCGGACACTCCCGTTCTCTCCCAGGCACCCAGGACCCAATCGATGCCCAGCCAGCAGGAACGACATCGCAACAACGTGAAGACGGGCATCTTCGTCACCGTGGTGATCGTGGTCACGGTGGCGGTCATCGTTCAGCTCACGAAGGCGCTGGACTTGCTCACGCCGATGGACTCGTACACGGTGAGCTTCGCCGTGGAGTCCGGCGTCGAGAACCTCAAGTCCGGCGGCGCGGTGCGCGTCGGCGGCCACGAGCTGGGCAAGGTCGTGAGCGTCACCCCCGACCTCGCCAGTGAGCCCTTCGAGACGATCCTCGTGGACTTCAAGCTCGACCGGAGGGTGAAGCTCTTCGACGACGCGCAGATCCACGTCAGCAAGTCCCTGCTCGGCGGCGACGCGTGGCTGGACATCCCGAGCGTCGGCACCGGGGTGCGTGAGCCGGGCGACGTCATCGCCGGGGTCGCCGGTGGCGGTCTCTTCGGCAGCCTGCTCGGCGACGTCACGGGCGAGATGGGCGGCGTGCTCGACTACGTCCAGCAGTTCCCCGACAACGAGGGGGCGAGGTTCAGCACGTTCCTCGACAACGCGGTCCAGGTCTCGACGGACGTCAAAGGCATGACCGGCGACGGCGGCGAGGTGGACACCTTCCTCAAGAACGCGGTCCAGGTTTCGGCGAACGCCCGCGAGGTCTCCGACGACGCGCGGGAGCAGTGGCCGAAATGGCGAGACGCGGTCTCCACCGCGTTGAAGAAGGCCAACGAAGCCATCGAGGTGATCGACGCATTCGCGTTCGAAGCGAAGGACACCTTGGACGCCAAACGCCCGCAGATCGACAAGATCGTCGACAACGTCGAAGCCGGGACCGAGCACGGAAAGCAGGCCCTCCAGCGCTTCAACGAGCACACGCTCGGCCAGTTCGAGGGTCTCATGACCCATGCCGACGAGGGCCTCTCCGGCATCACGGGCGTGCTGAACAAGGTCGGAGACGACTACGGTCCGTGGAGCGAGGACTTCAGCGAGATCCTCGCCAACGCCATGCTCGCCTCCCAGCAGCTCAAGCTGACGACCGCCGAGGTGCGCCGCGCACCGTGGAAGCTCCTGTACCGCCCCGAGGACGTCGAATTCCAGCACGAGATGCTGTACGACGCGGCGCGGTCGTTCGCGATCGCGGTCGCGGACCTCAAGGTCGCGTCGCGCACGGCGCAACGAATGCTCGACGAGCACGGCGACGAGCTGGCGAGCGATCCGGAGCTGTCCGAGCGTCTCCGCAAGACGCTGCTCGAGCCCCTCGGCCGGTACGATCGGGCCCAGCAGAACTTCCTCGACATCCTCGTCGAGCAGGGGAAGTGACTGAAATGGGCCAGGGGGGATGCCGAAAGGTGAGATGATGATCACTCGGCCCACCCATCGTCGTTCCAACGGCATCATCCACGCGGTGCTCGTCGCCGCGCTGGTCGTGGCGGTCGTCCCCGCGCTGGCCGCGCGGCGGGACCAGCCGCCCGAGACGGAGCCGCGCATCGTCCTGAAGCTCGACAACGGCCGCCTGGCGATCGGCAGGGTCCTCCGCGCGGCGTACGCCGCGATGGAGCTGAAGCCGCCGGCGCGGCTCGCGGCGCTGACGTGGTCGATCGACGTGCACACCCTCGCGGGACGCGCGCAGCTCGACGCCGTGAGCCGGCTCACGAAGGACGCGATCCAGATCGCGGTGGACGACGATCGCTGCGTCGTCACGTACGATCGCGACAAGGCCGAGCAGGCCGTCGTCGGCGCGCGGCGGTCGGTCGAGACATGGATGGACGACGTCACCGATCGGCTTGCCACGCCGCCGCCGGTCCCGCCGCAGCGCCGACCGGGCATCACCTTCGTCACCGACGCCGACGAACACACCACGCCGGCGGCCTTCCTGGAGACGAACGAGCATCCGGCGCGAGTCGTCGTCCTGATCCACGGACTGGACGACCCGGGCTGGATGTGGCGCGACATGATCCCGCACCTCCGGGAGCACGGGTTCGTGGTCGCCCGCATGGAGTACCCCAACGACGGGCCCATCGCCGACTCGGCGGACCTGTTCGCGTTGGCGCTGGCCGATCTCCGCACGCGCGGTGTCGATCGCGTGGACGTCGTGGCGCACTCGATGGGTGGTCTCGTGACGCGTGACGTGCTCACGCGCCGGGCCTACTACGCCGGCGATGCCCGCGGCAGCGGTCGTTTTCCGGCCATCGAGCGTTTCATCATGTGCGGCACGCCGAACCACGGCTCCAGCATGGCGCGACTCCGCGCGGTGTCGGAGATCAAGGAGCATATCTCCCGAGCGTACTCCGGCAACGGCGGGTGGTACGGTGGTCTCGCCGATGGCGGCGGGGAGGCGGCGGTCGACCTGCTTCCGGATTCGGAGTTCCTGCGACGTCTCAACGCGCGAGCCGCGCCGACCGGTGTTCGCCCGACCATCATCGCGGGGCGCATGAGCCCGGTCCGCCGCGAGGACATCAAGGCGCTCGGGGGCAAGCTCCGCGCCGTGGCCAGCTCGGTCAACGCGCCGCGGTGGCTCCAGGACGCCCTCGCCCGTGGCGACGCCGAGGCGACGTCGTTGCTGGACGAGGCGGTGCGCGGTCTCGGTGACGGGTGCGTCACGATCGACTCGGCGCGGCTCGACGGCGTTGACGACATCGTCATCGTCGAGGCGAACCACGTGAGCATGATCGTCCGCATCGCGCCGACGGTCAGCGGCGATCTCCCGCCGGCGCTGCCGATCGTGGTCAATCGGTTGGGGCGGGGCGATGTGAATCCGGACTCCGCTCAGGGCAGCAAGCACGGCCAGTGAGCTGCGTGCGAACGTGCCAGATCCTCGTGAGCGGCCGAGAGGTCCATCTGCGCTGAGCCGTCCGGCTGGATGCGAGGAGGAGCGAGACCGGCGACGCAGGCGTTCACGCTGTGGGCAAGCGATCGCAGGTCGTATCCGCCCTCCAGGATGAGCGCGAGCCGCCCCTTTGCATGTCGCTCGGCGATGTCGCGGACCTCCGCGAGCAGGGCGGCGAAACCCTCGGCGCTGAGCCGCATGTCCGCGAGCGGGTCGCGCGCGTGCGCATCGAATCCGGCCGACACCAGGACCAGTTCGGGCTCGTAGCTGTGCGCGATCGGCACGACGATGCGTCGGAAGAGGGCCAGGTAGTCGGCATCGGTCTGGCCCGGCGGCAGCGGCAGGTTGACGGTGTAGCCCCGGCCGGCGCCGGCCCCGATCTCGCCCACCGCGCCGGTGTCGGGGTACAGCGGCCGCTGGTGGGTGGAGATGAAGAGAACGTCCGGCCGTTCGTAGAGAATGTCCTGGGTTCCGTTTCCGTGATGAACGTCCCAGTCGATGACGAGCACCCGCCGGCAGCCGTGTCGCCGCACGGCATCGGCGGCCGCGATCGCGATGTTGTTGAACAGGCAGAAGCCCATCGCGCGATCGGCGCAGGCATGATGGCCCGGGGGCCGGACGAACGCGAACGCGTTCGCGGCCTCGCCCGTCATGAGGGCCGCGACGGCGTCCAGCGCGGCGCCCGCGGCCAGACGAGCGGCCTCGTGGCTTCCGGGCGAGACGACGGTGTCGACGTCGAGCAGGGACCTCATTCCCTCGAGTCCGGCGAGCATCTCGACGTGCTCCGCCGTGTGAGCCACGAGGATTTCCTCGTTCGCCGCCGCCGAAGGCGCCACCCAGCGAACATGCTCGAACCCGCCTTGGTCGACGGCGAGACGGATCACGCGGAGTCGGTCGGCGCACTCCGGGTGCCCCGGTCCATTGTCATGGGCCAGCATCGCGTCGTCATGGAACAGCAGTGTCTGCTCGGCCATCGCCGACTTCGTCTCCTTCCACCCTCGAGCTGCCTCCGTGCCGCCGCGAGCGCCCCCCGGTGATCATGAGGCGTGTGTCGGAGGATCGATTGTATCGCCGACGAGCCCGGCGCACTGACCCGGTGCCCCCTCCGCGTTTGGAGTTCCGGAGTGCGGAACGCTGAATGCGGATCGCGGATTCCGGGTTCGCGGGGATCAACCCGGAGGATTGACGACGTTCCGTGTCAGACGCACGTGCCCGTCGCGTCGTACGAGACCCGTCGGCCGCCCGATCTCCGCGAGCGCAGTGAGCAGCGTGTCGTCGTCGATCCCGAGGCGACCGGCGATTTCGTGATCGGTCTCGACGAAACGCGCGACGACGACCGCCCTCGCCTCGACCATCGGCGGCGCGGTTTCCGCCGGCGTCTCGATCGCGACGCGCTCCGGCGCGCCGCCCGCCGGCGTTCGCGGGACGAGCATGATCGCGGCCCCGATGAGCGTCGCCCCGAGGCACAGCGCGGCGACGGCGGCCCGGCGGCGGCGCCGGACCCGGCGGACCCGGTGCAGGTCCTCGAGGAGCGTCGGGAGCATCGCCTCGCGTCGTTCGCGGCCGGTCGGGCCGAGGATCATCGGGTCGTCATTCATCGTCCGTCTCCCGGGCCCGGTCGCGCAGGGTCGCGACGGCCCGCCGGATGCGACCGTCCACCGCGCCGGGGCCGAGCCCGGCGACCTGCCCGATCTGGGCGAGCGTTCGCTCGAAGCCGTGCCGCAGCAGGATCAGGCTCCGCGAACGCTCGTCGAGCCGCCGCAGCTCTTCGGCGATCCAACGGATGCGGTCCTGCGTGGCGGCGAGATCGGCGGCGGTCGAGGCATCGCCCGCCGCCACCCGCTGCTCGCGCCGCAGGCGCCGCGCGTCGGTCCGCAGCCGGTCCAGGGCGCACGAGCGCACCGTCCGCCGAACCCAGCGGGCGAGCGCGGGCTCGGTGTCGAGCGGTTTGAGCTTCCGGATCACCCGGAGCATCGCGTCCTGGACGACGTCGAGGCAGAACGACTCGTCCCGGCCCGTGAGCCGGCGCGCCTCGGCGTACATGCGATCGAACCACGTCTCGTAGAAGCACGTGAACGCCTCGTCGTCTCCGGAGACGATGCCGTCCGTGAGCTCGCGCGCCGATCGCTCCACGGATGGCCTCCGTCAACGGCCGGTGCCGGGAAGCGCCCGGCGCAGTTGGTCCATGGCCGCCTGTAGCTCGCGGATCGTGTCGTCGCGCTCGGCGATGGCGGCGCGTGTCCGCTCGAGCTCGTCGCGCAGCTCGCGGATCTCCTCCCGGTACAGCTCGGCCCGAGTCTGCCACTGCGTGACGCGCCGCTCGACGTCGGCGAGCTCGTCGAGCTGGATGGTGAGCCGTGCGATCTCCTGGGAGGCCGCGCGTTCGGTCGCCGCCAGCTTCGACTTCATCGCCTGGTCCGGCGGGCGGCGCTGGAGCTGGTCCACGACGGCGTCGACCGTCACGAGCTGCTCCTCCGTGCCGCGGCACATGATCAGGCCGGTCTCGCGATGGAAGCGGAGCTGCACCGGCGCGTGGTGTTCGCCGTAGAGCTGGAGCGCCGTCTCCACGGCCGTGAGCACGTCCTCCGGTGAACGCCCCTGGGCGATCGCGCTGCCCAGCGACCAGACGTTCGTCTCCAGGTCCGGCGGTCGCTCCGCGGTGGAGCCGGGACCCGAGGGTCGCGCGTGAACACGCCAGACGGGCAGGGCACCGTCCGGCCGGCGGCCGCCGTGGATCATCTCGACCTTCGTGACCACCCAGTTGCCACGCACGTTTCGTTGCAGGCTGTCGAGCATGTCCATCGCGTTGCCGACGCTGACGCGCTTCAACTCGACCGGGCTGATGTCCATGTCGCCGAGGTGAGGGTCGAAGACCACGTTGATGTCGCCCGCCTCGCGTCGCAACGCGTCCACGAAGTCCTGCGCGGTCGTGCCGCGGAACTTCATGTCGATTACGGTGTGCTCGGTGGCGCCGTCGGCGGCGTGATCCTGGAGGGGGTCGGCGTGGGCGACGAAGACGGGGCCGAGCGCCGCCGCGGCGGCGAGGGGGATGGTGAGCAGTAGGTTCATCGGTGTGCCTCCGGGGGAATGCTGCAGGAGGTTCGCGGGCCCGCGCCGCGCCTCCGCAGAGAGCCAAACGCCGCCGGGGGGAGCTTTTCGCGTCGTGGCGGGAGGTTTTTTGCTCTGGATCGGATCCGGAAGCCCGTCTCGGACGGATGATCGGAGGGTGTTCGGGGCGAGGAGGCCCCGGTCGGCCCCCCTGTTTCGGTGTTTCGGCCGATGACCCCTACTGTCAGGCGGGTGGGAAGGTTACGCTTGAACGTTGGTCGCCCTGAGGGGGTCGGCCCTGTCGAGGAACTGAAGGGCGAGGAAGAGGTACGAACGCATGTCGAATCGGATGAGAGCGTGGGCGGTCGGGCTCGCCGCAGCCGTCGGGCTGTCGACGGCGCCAGCTTCGGCGTCCGGGTGCCCCGAGGATGCCAACGACGACGGGACCGTGAACTTCGCCGACATCCTGGAGGTCATCGGCAACTGGGGTCCGTGCCCGGGGTGCGCCGCGGACGTGAACGGCGACAGCCAGGTGAACTTCGCGGACATCCTCGCGGTGATCGGCGTCTGGGGCGCTGACTGCACCGATCCCGTGGCGACGGAACTCGCCGGCAACCCGCTTACCGAGTACCCGAACTTCGAGTACGTGCTCGCGTTCAACGAGGAGATGACCGTCACCTTCGCGATCGACCCCGGGCGTTTCCCCGCCGTGGCCGGTCAGACGTGTGACCTGTACGTCGTCGCGGCACGGACCGAGCAGCAGTGGCGCGACGACCCCGCACTCGTCGACGTGCGCGGCGCGGCGCAGACCGAGACCATCGGCGCCGGCACGATCCAGTCCGCCACGTTCGCGCTGACCGGCAGCACCGGGCTCAGTTCGGATGGGGGCACGGGCCTGGGGGTCGGCTACGACCTCGTCTGCGACGTGAACCGCAACGGTACGCTCGACGGAAGCGATTTCATCGACGGCTTTGGCGACGTCGCGGGGTTCTACGTCGTTCACGACGTGACCCAGCCGGGTCCGCTCAGCGTCACCGAGGTGAGCTACGCGGTCGCCGGCGGCACGGTGACCCCCGGGTTCGAGGGAGAGAACCTCTTCTACCCGACGAACGCGGGCTTGCTGGGGCAGCTTCCGTTGATCGTCGTGAGCCACGGCAACGGGCACAACTACGAGTGGTACGACCACATCGGCCCGCACATGGCGTCGTACGGCTACATCGTGATGAGCCACCAGAACAACACGCAGCCCGGCGTGGCGAGCGCGGCGGTGACGACGCTCGAGCACACCGATGCGTTCCTCGGTCAGCTCGACACCATCGCCGGAGGAGTCCTCCAGAACCACGTCGACACCGCCAGGATCACGTGGATCGGCCACAGCCGTGGCGGTGAGGGCGTGGCGATCGCGTACAACCGGATCGTCGAGGGCACGTGGTCGCCGGTGAACTACGGCCAGGACGACATCGTTCTCGTCTCCAGCATCGCGCCGGTGGATTTCCTGAGCACCGGGATCACCGAGCCGAACGGCGTGAGCTTCTCGCTGTGGACCGGCGGCTCCGACAGCGACGTGAACGGCTGCGCGAGCTGCGATCTCTGCCAGACGTTTCACCTGCACGATCGCGCGACCGCGTGGCGGCAGTCGATCTCGCTGCACGGCGTGGGCCACGGCGATTTCCACAACGGCAACGCGAGCCCGTTCGCCACGGGTCCGTGCCTCGTCGGCCGCGCCGACACGCACAGGATCATCAAGGGCTACCTCCTTCCCCTGGTCAAGCACTACGTCGAGGCCAATGTGCCCGCGCGGGATTTCCTCTGGCGCCAGTGGGAGAGCTTCCGGCCGATCGGTGCTCCCGTGAACGGCTGTGTCACCGTGGACCTGATGTTCCGCGAAGATCCCGCGGAGAACGTCGTGATCGACGACTACCAGACGCAGCCGGCTCCCGGGACGAGCAGTTCCGGTGGGAACGTCATCTTCACGGTGACGAACGTCTCGGAGGGCACGCTCGACGACTCCAACGGCGATTTCACGAACAACCTCGGCGACATCATGAACGGCATGACCGCGGGAAGCAGCTCCGACAGCACCGCCGGCGTGGTGTTCCAGTGGGACGAGGACGCGACCTACGAGCAGAGCATCGTCACCAGCCGGCGCGACTTCACCGCCTTCAGCTACCTGAGCTTCCGGGCGGCCCAGGCGGCGCGTCACCCGAACACGACCGCGGAGCTTGGCGATCTCACCTTCACCGTTTCCCTCCATGACGGGAGCGGCGGTTCGAGCGCGATCGGCATCGGCGCGTTCGGCGGCGGGATCGAGGAGCCCTACCAGCGCACCAGTTGCGGGACGGGTTCGGGATGGGCGAACGAGTTCGAGACGATCCGCATTCGTCTCACCGACTTCCTCAACAACGGCTCCGGTCTCGATCTCACCGACGTGACCGCGATTCGCTTCTCGTTCGGTCCGTCGCACGGGTCGAGCCTCGGCCGGATCGGGCTGGACGAGATCACGCTCTCACGGGATCCGGCCACGCCGCGTGTCGGCGCGATCACGATCGAGCTGCCGAACGGCGCTCCCACGCTGATCCCGCCGGGTCTGCCCACGGAGATCACGGTGGCGATCAACGCCTCCGGGGAGGCCCTCATCCCCGGTACGGCGCTCCTGCACTACAGCTACCTCGCCGACGGCTTCCAGGCGGTGCCGCTCTCGCCGGCGGGCGCGGGGCTGTACACGGGTACACTGCCGGCGCCGCTGTGCTCCGAGACGCCGGAGTACTACTTCAGCGCGGTCGGCACGATCAGCGGCCAGATCTTCCTGCCCACCCAGGCGCCGTCGGAGGTTATCGTCGCCGAAGTCGGCACGACGGCGATCAACTTCGCCGACGATTTCGAATCGAACCTCGGGTGGACGACGGAGATCCTCGGCGCAACGAGCGGCCAATGGGAGCGTGGCGTGCCCGTCAACGATCCGGGCTGGGCGTACGACCCGCCCGCGGACTCCGACGGCAGCGGAAGCTGCTTCCTGACGCAGAACGCCGTGGACAACACCGACGTCGACGACGGGTCCGTGCGGCTCACGTCCCCGACGCTCGACATGACCGGCGGCGGGCTGCTCATCCGGTACGACTACTATCTCAACCTCACCAACGCCGACGGCATCGATCGGCTCCTGGTGGAGATCAACTCCGACGACGGTGTCGGGGCGTGGACGACGATTGCGACGCACACGACGAACGGGGGGTTGAACTGGCGGACCCACGAGATCACCGATGCCGATCTCGCCGGGGCCGGTGTGACGCTCACGGCGACGATGCGGATGCGGTTCACCGCGAACGACAGCGACCCGCAGAGCATCGTCGAGTCGGGCCTGGATGCCTTCGAAGTCCTCACAACGTCGTGCGAGGACTAAGTCCTGTTTGACGGCTCAGCAGCGATGAACAGCAGAAACAGCATGATCAGGATGATGACCATGAAACGCTACGCTCTTGGATTGCTCTTCGCCGGCCTGCTCACCGCCGCCGCGCCCCCGCCCTCCGAGCCGCCGCCGATCCCGGCCACGCCCGCGCCGGTGCTCGATCTCGTGTCGGTGCAGCCGTACACGCTGACGAAGGGGGCGGTCCACCGTTGGCGCGCCGAGAAGCCGACGCATCGCACCGGCTACATGCTCGTGCTCAGGGTCGATCCGGCGCTCGTCTTCCCGCGTCAGATCGCCCAGCCCGTGCTCTACGTGGGCAAGCAGACGGCCGAGCGCGTCAACATGGGGCACGAGTCCGGCTACGTGATCGCCTTCGTCCCCGGGGTCACCGACGATCCCGCGCACCCGCAGTACATCGACCTCGCGCAGTCGCGGATGTGGTTCGGCTCGCCCGACCTGCCGGAGCGCGTCGACGCGCGGCGGATCGCGCAGGAGCACGAGGCCGCGGTGAAGGCCGGCATCCAGCCGTTCCCTGCCAGGAAGATCGAGGACGCGCGGCGGAAGGGCGGGGCGCTCAACGCCGAGCCCACCAAGCGAACCCTCGTCCACGACGCCATGCGGCTGGTCCTGAAGTACTCACCGCAGGAGCGGGAACTCGCCGACGGGGTGCTCCGGCATACGAAGTAGGCGCCGGGACGCGCATCGCGTCCGCCGCTCGTTATCCTCATCGTGATCGTGGTCTTTATCGACCCCTCGTGATCGTTGTCCGGAGGGGACGGATGACGATTACGAGATTCGATGACGATGGTCGATGACGATAACGATAGCGACGGCAATGACGATGATGACGACATCGAACCAGAGGATCATGCATGCCCATCGGGAGTAGTCAGGAAACGGGGGAGGTCATCGAAGACCTCGTGCGCAGTGTCGGGGGTGACCCGGGGACGTTCGACGGGCGGCTGATCAGCGAGATGCTCGCGACGTGCCTGAAGATGATCCCCGACGGGCACGACACCGGTCAGCTCAAGCTGATGAACAGCGCGCTCAAGGAAATGCGGTACGCCTATCGCGTGTTCAACCGCTACATCGGCACGCGGAAGGTGAGCATCTTCGGCTCCGCCCGCACGCCCGAGGATCACCCCGACTACATCGCCGCCCGCGACTTCAGCGCGAAGATCGCCGCCCACGGGTGGATGGGCATCACCGGTGCCGGCGACGGCATCATGAAGGCCGGCCACGAGGGCCCGCAGCGCGAGGCGAGCTTCGGCCTGTCCATCCGCCTGCCGTTCGAGACCACCGCCAACGAGGTGATCGAGGGCGATCCCAAGCTCATCAACTTCCGCTACTTCTTCACGCGGAAGCTGATGTTCCTCGGGCACGCCGACGCGATTGCGGTCTTTCCCGGCGGCTTCGGGACCCAGGACGAGCTGTTCGAATCGCTCGTGCTCGTGCAGACGGGCAAGAGCAACATCGTGCCGATCATCCTGCTGGAAGGCGAGGGCGGGGTCTACTGGCAGCACTGGGATCGCTACGTGCGCAAGAACCTCCGTGGCAGCGGCTGGATCAGTTCGCGCGACGACGAGCTCTACACGATCGCGGCCTCCCCGCAGGACGCGGCGGATCACATCCTCCAGTTCTACCGTGTCTACCACTCCAAGCGGTACGTCGGCGACTCGCTCGTGCTCCGCGTCAAGCGACCGTTGAACGAGCGCGAGCTCGCGGAGCTCAACGAGGAGTTCAGCGGGCTCGTGAAGACCGGCCGGATCGAGTGTACCGGCCCACTGGAGGGTGAGGGCGACCACCTCGACCTGCCCCGCGTGGTCTTCCGCCACACGCGGCACGATTACGCGATGGTGCGTTGTCTCATCGACCGCATCAACGAGTTCGACGAGCCGGAGTAGCGCGGCCTCCCGGAGTATCATTGAAGCGTGGTGCCTCCTCGCTGCGTCATGTTGGCGTCCTCGATCCTCGTCCTCGGCTCCTGCACGGCGGCTCCGGACGGTGAGGCGCCGTCGGCGCGCGATCGGGATGCGACCGCTACTCCAACGTCGCGCGACGTGCTCATGGGCTCCGAGAGCGGCCTCCGCGTGCGGCAGTGGCGCGTCGCCGACGAGGTTGCGCAGATGGTGCCCACGCTCGTTCGCCACGCCGATCCCGACTGGCCCGACCCCGAGACGCGTGGTCGGCTCGCGCGCAACGGTTTCCGCATGGTCCGCGTACCCGATGAGGTCATGGCGCAACTGCCCGCCGAGATCGGGGGCATGTCCCTCGGCTTCGACGGGTGGCACGGCCAGGTCTATGAGTGGCGAGAGCTGGCCGGCCGCGAGATCGAGCCCCAGGGCCGCGCGGTGGCGATCGACGGACGCGTGCGCCGCTTCGGCGGCGGGCGGCTCCGCCTGATGATGCGCGGCTGGACGATGCAGATGGAGCAGGGGCCCCGCGTCTACCTCGAGTTGCTCCCGGAGTACGATCGTTCCCGCCAGACGGCCCTCGACCAGATGCTCGGGCGCCGCCGGTTCGAAGGCGAGCGTTTCCTGGATCAGACCGTCGACCTGCTCATGGAGGCGGGGTGGGCGTACGCGCTGACGTGCGAGGCGCCGGGCGTGAACTGGAACGACGACGAAGCGGGAGGCGGGTCGGGGACCGAACGCGTCGGGCCCGCGGTGGATGCGCCGCCGGCGCTCGGCGAGCTGCTGCTGAAGGTCCCGCGCCCCACGGCGCAGCGCGAGCTGATCGTCTTCCTGCCGCGCATCCCCGACCAGCTCTACCCGTCCGACGTGACGATCGCCGCCAAGCGCGGGCCGGTCGAGCGGAGGGTCCCGCGGTGACGAACCACGACCAACCCACGACGGAATCCGAAACCGAACACGAGCGGCGGGAGCCGGCTCCGCGCGCGTCGCTGCGCCGCTCGGTGGTTCGCCGCCGGCGTCGCCGCCGGTTGCGTCGCCGCATCGGGAAGGTGTCCGTGATCCCGACGATCATCACGCTCGGGAACCTCATCGCGGGCTTCGCCGCGATCCACTACGCGTCCAAGCCGCTGGACTGGAGCGGCCCGTGGGGATGGTCGAGCCTGACCCTCGCCGGGGCGCTGATCTTCCTCGGGATGTTCCTCGACGCGATCGACGGATCGGTCGCGCGGCTGACCGACAGCTTTTCCGAGATCGGCGGGCAGCTCGACTCCCTCGCCGATCTCGTGACGTTCGGCATCGCGCCGGCGTTCATGATGCTCCAGCTCGTCAGCACCTACATCGGGCCGGAAGGACAGCGGACGATCCTGGGCCCGGAGGCGGACACCGCGTTCGCCAAGCTCCTCTGGGGCGTGGCCGCGGTCTACGTGAGCTGCACCGCGCTGCGGCTCGCCCGGTTCAACGTCGAGACACCGTCGGCGGCGGTGGAGGATCACCGCGTCTTCCGAGGCCTGCCGTCGCCGGGCGCCGCCGGGGCGGTCGCGAGCCTGATCGTCCTGCACCAGCACGTGCTCTCCAACCGCGACGCGTCCGTCGAGGACGTCTCCGTCGCCTTCGCGCGCTGGGCCGCGTTCGGGATCCCCTTCATCACGCTGCTCTGTGCGTTGGCGATGGTCTCGTCGATGCCCTACATCCACTTCGCGAACCGCTACCTGCGCGGCCAGCGCAGCTTCGGGTACGTCGCGCGGCTGGTCATCCCGCTCGCGCTCGCCGTGTGGTGGTTCCAGGAGACGCTCGCGGTGGCCTTCACGACGTACGCGCTCTCGGCGCCCGTGCGGCTGGGCCTGGCGTGGCTGCGGCGCCTGCGGTCGTGACACGAGCCGCCGGCGCGGCTACCCTTCGGCCCATGAACGACCCCGTCCGCACCCGGTTCGCCCCGAGTCCATCGGGTCATCTGCACGTCGGCGGCGCGCGGACCGCGCTGTTCTGCTGGGCGTACGCCCGCTCCCGGGATGGCCGGTTCCTGCTCCGCATCGAGGACACCGACCGCAAACGCTCGTCGGACGCCGCCGCCCTCGGGTTCCTCGCGGATCTCGCCTGGCTCGGCATCGACTGGAACGAGGGGCCCGAGCACGACGGGTGCGGCGGCGGCGACCGGGGGCCGTACTTCCAGTCGCAGCGGCGGGAGATCTACGACGGACAGATCGAGCGGCTGCTGGCATCCGGCGCCGCGTACCACACCGACGACGAGGAGCCCGCGGTGCGCCTCCGCGTGCCCGACGCCCCGATCGTGTTCCACGACGAGGTGGTGGGGGAGGTCGTCACCAGCCCGGAGCAGGTCGACGACTTCGTCATCCGCAAGTCCGACGGGTTCCCGACGTACCACTTCGCGGTCGTCGTGGACGACGAGCTGATGGGCGTCACCCACGTCATCCGCGCCCAGGAGCACCTGAGCAACACGCCGAAGCACGTCCTTCTCCAGGACGCGCTGGGCTTCGCGAAACCGACCTACGCCCACGTCTCGATCATCGTCGGCGCCGACGGGTCGAAGATGTCCAAGCGTGAGAAGGACCGGGCGCTGCGAAAAACGGTGCGCGAGCGCGAGGTCGCGTCGTCGCCGGTCGTCGACGACGAAACATGGGCGTGGTGGCTCGAGAGCAAGGACCACCAGCTCGAGCTTCACGCGGCGGAGCGGCTCGCTGCGGATCTCGGTATCGATCTGCCCGAGATCGACGTGCACGACTTCCGCCGCGCGGGCTTCCTTCCCGAGGTGATGGTCAACTACCTCGCGTTGCTGGGCTGGTCGCCGGGCGGCGACCGCGAGCAGTTCGACGTCGCGTTCCTGCTCGAGCACTTCGATCTCGATCGCCTGATCAAGTCGCCCGCCCGTTTCGACCGGGACAAGCTGCTGTCGTTCAACCTCGACGCCATCAAGGCCATGAGCGCCGACGAGTTCGCCGAACGGCTTCTTCAGTATGCGACGGACTTTCACGGCGACTTTCTGGACGTGTTCAACGACCGCTACCCGGGCGACGCCTTCGCGCACTTCGCCCGCCAGAACCAGGCGCGTTCCAAGACGCTCGCCGATCCGATCCGCGATGGCCGGTTCTTCGTCATCGACGACGATGAGATCGAGTACCAGCAGAGCAAGGCCGTACGGAAGGCGCTCGTGAAGGGCGACCCGAACGGCTACGCGCACATGGAAGCGATTCGACCGGTGCTCGAGGCCCTGCCGGAGTGGACGGTGCCCGCGATCGAGACCGCGATCGAGCAGTACGCCGAGCAGCACGCGGCCGGGAGGCTCGGCAGCGTCGCCCAGCCGTTGCGGGTGGCGGTGAGCGGCGGGCCCGTGAGCCCGGCGATCCACGACACGCTTGCGTTGCTGGGTCGCCAGCGCGTGCTCGCCCGGATCGACCGGTGTCTTGCCAGGCGAGAGGAGCTTTCCAGCGCATGACCGCCACCGACGCGACCGTTCCCAGCCCACCCCAGGACTTCATCCGCACGATCGTGACCGAGGATCTCGCGTCCGGGAAGCACACGAGCGTGGTCACGCGCTTTCCGCCGGAGCCCAACGGGCACCTGC
The DNA here is from genome assembly GCA_024226535.1 of Planctomycetota bacterium. Taxonomy (GTDB): domain Bacteria; phylum Planctomycetota; class Phycisphaerae; order Phycisphaerales; family SM1A02; genus JAAELP01. Next base: position 32,364 of record JAAELP010000196.1, read on the forward strand.
ACATCGGCCACGCGAAGTCCATCTGCCTGAACTTCGGGGTGGCCACGGAGTTCGGCGGTGTCTGTCACCTGCGCTTCGACGACACGAATCCGCTCAAGGAGCGCGAGGAGTTCATGGAGGCGATCGAGGAGGACATCCGCTGGCTCGGCTTCGAGTTCAACGACAAGCTCTTCCACGCTTCGGACTGCTTCGAGCAGCTCTACGCCTACGCGGAGCAGCTCATCACCGAGGGCAAGGCGTACGTGTGCAGCCTGACGGCGGAGCAGATCCGCGAGTACCGCGGCACGTTGAAGGAGCCCGGCCGGGCGAGCCCGTACCGCGACCGCGGCGTCGAGGAGAACCTCGATCTCTTCCGCCGGATGCGGGCGGGGGAGTTCGAGGATGGGGCGCACGTCCTGCGGGCGAAGATCGACATGGCCTCGCCGAACATCAACATGCGCGATCCGACGATCTACCGGATCCGCCGTGTCCCGCACCAGCGCACGGGCGACGCGTGGAGCGTCTACCCGATGTACGACTACGCGCACTGCGTCTCCGACTCGATCGAGGGCATCACGCACTCCCTGTGCACGCTGGAATTCGAGGACCACCGCCCCTTGTACGACTGGATCCTCGACGAGCTGCGCGTGGACTGCCACCCGCGGCAGATCGAGTTCGCCCGGCTCAACCTCGCCTACCACGTGATGAGCAAGCGCAAGCTCCTCGAGTTGGTGGAGGAGGGCCGCGTCGACGGCTGGGACGACCCGCGGATGCCGACGTTGGCCGGGATGCGTCGACGGGGGTTCCCGCCGGAGGCCGTCCGGGCGTTCTGCGATCGGGCGGGGGTGACGAAACGCGACCAGGTCATGGAGCCGGGGCTGCTCGAGCACAGCGTGCGTGACGCGCTCAACCCGATCGCGCCGCGTGTCATGGGCGTGCTGCGCCCGCTGAAGGTGGTGATCGACAACTACCCGGAGGGGCAGGTCGAGGAGCTGGAGGCGCCGTACCACCCCGACGACGCGGAACGGCTCGGCTCGCGACGCGTGCCGTTCGCGCGCGAGCTGTTCATCGAGCGCGACGACTTCATGGAGGATCCGCCGCGGAAGTTCTTCCGCCTCGCCCCGGGGCGCGAAGTGCGTCTGCGGTGGGCGTACCTCGTGACCTGCGACAGCGTCGAGAAGGACGCCGACGGGAACGTCACCGTCGTCCACTGCACCTATGACCCCGCCACCCGCGGCGGTTCGGCGCCGGACGGGCGCAAGGTGAAGGGCACGATGCACTGGGTCGCCGCCGAGCCGTCGTTGCCGGCCGAGGTGCGTCTCTACGAGTCGCTGTTCACCAAGTCGAACCCGGCGGAGGGGCCGGATGACTATCACGCGTACCTGAACCCCGAGTCGAAGACGATCCTCACCGGTTGCCGCGTGGAGCCGAGCCTCGCCGACGCCACGCCCGGCCATCGCTGTCAGTTCGAGCGGCAGGGGTACTTCTGCGTCGATCCCGACTCCGAGGCGGGAGCGCTCGTCTTCAACCGCACCGTCCCCCTGCGCGACTCGTGGGCGAAGATCGCGAAGCAGGCGGGCGGTCCCGCCGGTGATGCTGAAGCGTCCAAACGGAAGTAGACCCCATGGAATCGAGCCAGACCACGAGCCCCGCGCTCACCGCGCTGCTCAGCAACCTCGTCGACTACGCCGGGCTCTTTCCCCCGGCGAGCCTGGACATGGCGGCGACGGTGGCCAACTACGAGACGTTCGTCGACGGTGACGACGCGTGGATGCTCGAGCGGCTCATCGTGCCCGTCGGACGGCTCGAGGAGTTCGAGCAGTCCGCGGCCGGCAGGCTGCCCGAAACCGACGAGGGCGAGCCCTGGCCGATCTCGGCGTTGACGGCCGTCGATCGGCTCGCCGAGGACCTCGGGAAGATTGCCGCGTTCAACGAGCTGCACGCCGAGCCCGCCGCCGGCCGCGCCGTCATCGACACCCTCGAGCTGAAGGCCGGGACCGCCGACGCCATCGACCGCGCGCTGGACGTGATCCCCGAGGAGGTCTTCCCCTTCTTCGAGATCCCCGTCGGCGACGATCCCCGCGGCCTGATCGCCGCGCTCGTCGGCGGTGACGCGGGGGCGAAGATCCGCACCGGGGGCGTCACGGCCGACCTGTACCCGCCGGTGGGGGCCGTGGCCGCGTTCATCGCCGGCTGCGCGACCGCCGACGTTCCGTTCAAGGCGACGGCGGGTCTTCACCACCCGCTGCGGGGCCGCAACGAGGCCGTCGGCGTGATGGAGCTTGGCTTCCTGAACGTCTTCGTCGCCGCCGCCCTCGCCCTGCACCAGGACCTCCAGCCGCCGGAGATCGTGACGGTCCTCGAGGAGTCGTCGATCGACGCCTTCCACTTCGACGAGCGCGGCCTCCGCTGGCGCGACCGCCAACTCACCGTGGAGGAGGTCGACGACAGTCGCCTGACCTTCGCCGTCTCCTTCGGCTCCTGCTCCTTCGACGAGCCCCGCGCCGACCTCCGCGCCCTCGGCCTGCTCTAGAGCAGCTTGACTCCATCTGTAGCGTTCTGAGCACGATCATCTCCGCCATGGCGGCGTTGCCGAAGCTCGACGTATTCTCGAATATGCCAGCGCTTCGGCAACGCCACCACGACGAAGAGCATCGCACTCAGAACGCCACATCTGGAGTCAAGCTGCTCTAACCTCAGTACACTTCCGGGCATGACGTTCATCGACGAAACACATGTGCCGACCCGGCGGAGTTGGGTCGAATCCGCCCAGGGCGACGGGACCGACTTCCCGATCCAGAACCTGCCCTACGGAGTGTTCCGGCGCGGCGGTAGTGGCGAGCCGCGGATCGGCGTCGCCATCGGGGACGCGATCCTCGACGTGCGCGGCGCCGCGGAGGCGGGGCTCATCGACGGTCTCGGCGGCGCGCTCACCGGCTCGACGCTCAACGCGTTCCTCGCCGCCGGCGACGGCGCCTGGCGCACCACGCGTCGCGCGGTCGCCACGCTGCTCGACGCCGGCACCGCCACGCTCCGCGACGACGCCACCGGCCGCGGTCGCCTGCTCGTCGCCCAGGCCGATGCGGAGATGCTCGTTCCCACCGCGATCGGCGACTACACGGATTTCTACTGCTCGATTCACCACGCCACGAACGTGGGTTCGATGTTCCGTCCCGACAACCCGCTCATGCCGAACTACAAGCACCTGCCCGTCGGCTACCACGGGCGGGCAAGCTCGATCGTCGCGAGCGGGCAGCCGGTGCGCCGGCCCCAGGGCCAGACGATCGCCGCCGATGCCGACGCCCCGACGTTCGGACCGAGCCGGCTGCTCGATTACGAGATGGAGATGGGCTTCTTCACGGGGCCGGGCAACGCCACCGGCGAGCGCATCGCCATGCGCGAGGCGTCGCGTCACATCTTCGGCATGTGCATCGTGAACGACTGGTCGGCGCGTGACGTGCAGAAGTGGGAGTACCAGCCGCTCGGGCCGTTCAACGCCAAGAACTTCCTGACCACGATCAGTCCGTGGATCGTGACCCTGCACGCCCTCGCGCCGTACCGCGTCGCCGGCCCCCCGCGAGCCGCCGACGATCCGCCGCTGCTGGAGTACCTCCAGCCCGCTGACGACATGGGCGTCGACATCGTCGTCGAGGTGCTGATCGCCTCCGAGGCGATGCGCGCCGCCGGCCAGGCGCCGGTGCGCGTGAGCCGCGGCAACTTCCGCGACCTGTACTGGACGATCGCCCAGATGCTCGCGCATCACACGTCGACCGGATGCCCCATGCGCCCGGGCGATCTGCTCGCCTCCGGCACCGTCTCGGGACCGACCGAGGATGCGCGCGGGTGCCTGCTGGAGCGCACGTGGCGCGGGCAGCAGCCGATCGACCTGCCCGACGGCACGCAACGCAAGTTCCTCCAGGATGGCGACGAGGTGATCATGCGGGCGTGGTGCGAGCGCTCCGGCGCCGTGCGCATCGGCTTCGGTTCCTGCCGCGGCGTGGTGCAGCCGGCCGGATGACCTACTGGTCCGGGTAGACGATCTCGCGGCGGCGGTCGGGGAGGTAGTCGCGGCCGTCCTCGAACGTGTTGCGTGGAGTGCGCATCGAGGCGCGTACCTCCGGCGGCGCCTTGCTCGAGTCGTCGACGCCATCGACACCGGTGGAGTACAGCTCGAAGCTGCCGGGTGCGTCGGCCGCGAGCCGGTAGACCAGCGGTCCGCCGTGCAGCGGGTCGACGGGCACCTCGGAGAGGAAC
>JAAELP010000197.1 GCA_024226535.1 Planctomycetota bacterium
CGAGGGTGCGCAGCTCGACCTCGGGTCTTCCCCATCGATCAACCGATCCTGCGTGCAGGGTTGGACGGGACAGCTCGGCGGCATCGGCAACATCGGCGACGATCCGCAGTTCACCGATTCGCTCGGTCCCGACGGGGTGCCGGGTACGGTCGACGACGACCGCCGCCCGCGACCCGGATCGCCGTGCAACGACGCCGGCGCCAACGCGGCGGTGCCCGTGGGGCTGGCCGTGGACCTGGACGGCCGGGCGCGGCTCCTCGACGACCCCGCGAGCCCGGACGTGGGGGCGGGAACCCCGCCGATCGTCGCTATGGGGGCCTACGAGTCCCCCGGGACCGCGTCCTGCCCCGAGGACCTGGACGGACGGGGCCTCGTCGGCTTCGGCGACATCCTCGTCGTGATCGCCTCCTGGGGGCCCTGCGGGGCCTGCGAGGCGGATCTGAACCTCGACGGCGAGGTCGGCTTCGCGGAGATCATCGCCGTGATCTCGGCGTGGGGTCCGTGCCCCTGAGATGGTCCCCGAGACCGTCCGTGAGACGCCGCCGTCATCCCGGCGCGTCGTCGCCTTCGGATACCCATCCGGTGCCCGGCTCCACGACGCGCCCGCACTCCGGGCATCGGTCGGCGCGAAGCTGGTAGAGCGGGTACCCGCACGCGCACCGCGGCTCCTCGATGTCGATCTTGATCCGCAGACCGCACGATGCGCACTGGCTGGAGCCGGCGAGGATCTCCTGCGACGATCGACACCGCGGACACACGAGTTGCACCTTCAGCCGACGCGGCAAAGCGATTGGATCGCCGCGTCGCTGCACGCGCTCGATGATCGCGAGCACGGGCGTCACGCCGGTTCCGCACCCGCCGAGGATCGACAGCACCGCGATGAGCTTCGCCGACCAATCCTCGAACGTCTCCGTGAGAACGACGAGGATCACCGTGAGCGCGACGAGCGCCGCGAGCACGAGCGTGACGAAGCGCACCCAGCGCCACGATCGGCGCAGGATCGGCGGCAGGATCAGCAGCCCGAAGTGCGCGGCCCAGATCGAGATCGTCGTGAACACGAACGCGGTCTCGATGAAGACCTCGTCCCAGTCGCCGGGCCACCTCCACACGTTGAACCACACGACCACGAGCCACAGCACGAGCGCGACGAGCGCGCTGCCCACGCCCGTCCACATCGCGACGCGCACGCGGCGCTTGCCGAGCACGATCGCGCACGCGAGACACAACATGCTCGCTGCGCTGATGATCAACGACGTGACGAGGGCGCGCTCCCCGTGGTTGCCGAGGCCGTCGAAGAGGATCGCGAGCGTGCCGAGACCCGCCGCGAGGGTGAGCGAGGCGATCATCGCCCAGAGAAAAGCGGATCGGAGCTTCATCGGGCGACATGGTAGCGATGACGACGCGGTCGGCGCGTTAACCGATGGACGGCCAAGACTTCCGAGGCGCCGGCGCGAGAGCCGTCGCGCCGGTCATCGACGGCCGACCTCCGGCGCGGCTCCACTTCTTACCCACATTGGCGGTTTTCGATTGACCCCGCCGCCCCGGGCGGTAACGCTGTAGGTACCGGGCGTTCGAGGTCGAGAGAGAGAGCCATCGCGGTGACCCCCTCCTGGCATCCGCCCGTCGGTCAACCTTTCGAGGTTGATTCACCTAGGGCGGGTGCCCTTTTTTAGAGAGCGCGTTTGTGTTGGTGTTGCGTTGCGGCGCGTTGCGCGCGACGTGTGTTGTGTGTTACGAGATGGTTGGGTTGACGCTGCGCCGGCGTCCTGCCGCCTCCCGCACGGCGCGGCGGGGCAATCGCTGCGCCGTGCGTCCGTGCGCGGCTTGCTTCAATTGGTGAGCACCAAAACCGCGTTCAGGAACACGCCCGGAGGGACTCGAACCCCCAACCCTCGGCTTCGAAGGCCGATGCTCTATCCAGTTGAGCTACGGGCGCACTGGGCCGTCATGGTATCGGGAACGGGGATTTCGTTCCCGTCGGCGGCGAGAGTTCTCCAACTCGATGGCCGCCGGATCACGGGCGATCACGGGCACGGTCCCCACGCCCCGATGACCGCCAGCACGTCGGCGAAGTCGACGTGGCCGTTGCCGTTGAGATCCTGCGGGCACGCGAGACACGGGCCCCAGGCGCCGATCACGCTGAGGATGTCGCCGAAGTCGACGTCACCATCCCCGTCGAGATCGCCGGTGCACGGGATGAGCTGGATCCCCTGCACGAGCGCGAGGAGGCGTCCGTCGGGATCGAACCGGCACTCGATGTTGAGCCGGGCCGGCTGACCGGTCCACAGGTTCGTGTCCACGATCACCTCGAAGCCCTCCGGGCCGAGCGTGTCGATCACACCGAGCGGTACGGCGTACGTCAGCGGCACGTCGATCGGCAGGGTGATCACCAGCGGACCGGTGGGCTGACCGCCGACCACGCCGCCCGGCAGCACGAGATCGAGATCGATGATCTCGACCGGCACGGCGAGCGGATCCGTGAAGTCGCCGTACGACAGCGTCAGCGTTCCCGCCAGGTCGTGCCCGCCGGGACCGAGCTCGGTGACGACGGCGACGGCGTTCGTGACGAGATCCCAGATGTTGCGGGGATCGTCCACGGTCGAGTAGGTGATGACCTCCCCGGCATCGGGCCCTCCGGCGGCTCCGGGATCGAAGGCCGCGTAGCCGAGCAGGTGCAGCGTCGGCTTTCCTTCGTCGCCGCATGCGCACCAGCCCCGCCGGGTGCTCTGCGCGTGCTCGCACGTGTTCTCGTCATCATCGCACTCCACGTGCAGATCCTGGCAGGTGATTACGTCGTCCCCAAGCTCGTGGTCGTGTTCGCAAAGCGCGTTGTGCCCCCACGCCGGGGCTGCGATGGCCAGGATCGAAAGGGTCGAAGAGAGAATCGGTTTCATCGTCGGGTCCTCCGTGGTTTCGTCCGTACATGCCACGAGGAAACTCAGTCTCGCGCCCGAAGAAATCCCGAGGAAGCACGAAGACCACCGGCGCATGAGAAGACCCCGATTCCGTCCTCGGAACCGGGGTCGTGTTCGCAATCGACCTCGGGCGTGCTCAGTCCAGCACGAACGTCACCTTCATGTTGACGCGGTACTCTTCGACCTTGCCGTTCTTGACGGTGACACTCTGCTCCTGGATCCACGCGGCCTTGATCTTGCGGATCGTGTTGCTGGCGCGCTCGATGCCCTCGGTGACGGCATCGTCGAAGCTCTTGGAGCTGGAGGCGGTGATTTCGGTGACCTTGGCGACGGATGACATGGGATGCTCCTCTCGGGCTGGCCTGGTTGATTGGCCTGGTTGGTTGGTGTCTACAGTTCGAACAACGGTTCGGCGATGCCGCCGGCTCCGACCCGGTACGGGGCCCAGACGAGGGCCAGCGTCCGGACGGAGGTGTGTGACTTGGTCGGCCGGAGCGTGATCTCCTCGAAGTCGAGGTCGTCGACGGTGTGGTCCTCGTGGACACGCTCGACTTCCTCCTCGACCTCGCTCTCGAGGTCGGCGAGTCGCCGGCCAAGGGCCTCGACGTTCTCCTTCGCGCGGCCGACGTCGCCGCGCTCGCGGCTGGTGCGCCCCGCGCCGCGGGCGGTCGTGGCGGCGCGGCCGACGTTGCCCACGCTCGCCTTCTTGCGGCCGAAGAGCACGCCGAGAACGGTCGTTCCCAGCGAGATCGCGGTCTGGAACCCGGCCTGCTTGTACTGGGCCTTCTCGCGGTCGACCCGCGCCTCGGCGCGGCGGATGCGGTCCTGGAGGGTGGTGATCTTGCTCGCGTACTTGCGCCGCAGCTTCTCGACCCGCTCGTCACGGCGCTCGTGCAGCAGGTCGCGGAGGCGGATGCGGAACTCGCGCTCGGGCTCGTCGGGTTTCGAGTAGCGCTTCAGGTCGGCGCACTTGAGAAGCGTGACCTCGCGGTTGCGGTAGAGGTGATCGACGAAGCGCTTCGACCACGAGCGGTAGGAAGCGGCGCGCATCGCCTTGGCGGGCACCCGCGTGAAGCGCCCGCGCGTGTCGGGCTGGCGCGCGAGGGCGGGCTCGGCGCGAGCGAGCGTCTCCGCGTCCTCCCAGGGGTCCCGGGGCGCGTCGCCGTCGATGTCGGCGAGCATCGACACGTCCACCCAGTCGTCCACGCCCGCCGACGTGCGCACGTAGTGCAGCCGGCCGATGGCGGCGAGCGCCGGGCGGTACACGAGCGTCTCGCCCTCGTGCAGGCTCGACGTGACCGGCAGGTAGCGCTGGATGATCTCCGCCGGCAGCGGGGGGGGCTGGGGCAGCAGGCCGTCGTCGGCGGGCGCGGCCACGGCGGGGCGTGGGGACGGCGCGGTCGCGATCGGCGTCGCCGTCGCGGAGGTACCGGCGGCGACGTCCATGTCGCGACCGGCGCGCCACGCGCGATCGAGGATCGTCGAGAGCAGGATGTGCTCGCGGCTGCGGACGGGGTCGGCGTCGATGTCGAGCAGGGCGAGCAGGCCGCTGACGGAGGTCGCGACGCGCTCGCGGAGCGCCTCGGTGTCGGCCGCGAGTTCCGCCGGCGGCGCGGCGAACGACCGCAGGACCGTCAGCGGCAGACCGGCGCTGCTGCCGGGCGTGTAGATGGCGATGTCCACCGCGTCGCGGAAGCGCTGGATGCGGGCGCCGTCCTGGCCCCACTTCGCCAGCCCGTTGCGCCACAGGTCCGCGCGGTTGGCGGCGTAATCGTCGACGCTCATGCCCTTGCGCTGGGCCTCGCGTTCGTCGATCCACGGGCGGAAGTCCTCGGCGCGGAGCGCCGGGAACGTCAGCAGCAGGTTGCCGAGATCGCCCTTGGGGTCGATGGCGATCGCGGGGACGCCGTCGATCGCCGCCTCCTCCAGCAGCGAGACGCACAGGCCGGTCTTGCCGGAACCCGTCATGCCCACGCACACGGCGTGGGTGGTGAGGTCGCGGGCGTCGTAGAGCGTCGGCCGGTCGGTGACCTCGCCGGCATCCGCGTCGTACCCGCGGCCGAGGTAGAACGATCCCAGCTTCTCGTGCAGCTCCATGGGCGGGTCCTCCGGGCCGGCAGCGCGGAACGACGAGTTGTATCACAACCGCGGGGCCGACGTAGGCTACGATCCGCGCCCCATGAGCTACCGCAAGCGTCTCGTTCGGATCATCGCGGCCATCGCGATCGTGGCCGGTGCCTGGGCCGCGAAGGAGTACCTCGGGATCGATCTCGGTCGCGGCGGGGCACCCGCCGGTCAAGGCAAGACCGACGCCCCGATGGCGACGCCAACCCCGGCCCCTCCGCGGACCGCCACGCCGACCCGGCGGGCGGCGGATGACGCGAAGATCGTCGAGGCGTTCGCCGCACAGCGGTCCGGGTTCATGGTCGAGTCGTCGGGCACGGTGGCGAAGATCCTCCGCGACGACACGGACGACTCGCCTCACCAGCGGTTCATCCTGCGTCTGGCGTCCGGGCACACGGTCCTCGTGGCCCACAACATCGACCTCGCCCCGCGGGTTCCGGTGCGGGAGGGCGACTCCATCGGTTTCCACGGGCAGTACGAGTGGGGCGAGGAGGGGGGCGTGATCCACTGGACCCATCACGACCCCGCCGGCCGCCATGAGGAGGGATGGCTGGAGCACGAGGGGAAACGCTATCGCTGATCGCGAGGGTCAGCCGTACCCACCCAACTTCCCTCCCCAGACCCCCCAGCCCCGGGAAGCCGCGCGACCCATTATTCCCACGATCGGGGATGGACCGGGAGCGACGTTCGGCGGTCCACCCGGCGAGCCGCCCCCCGGCGGTCTTCCGGGGCCCCGGAGAGCGGGCTGTCGGGCCCTCGAACGCTCCGATCGGGGTCGGTGGAGATCGAGACGCTTTTCCGATCCCGCGACGTCCGGGTGGCACCGGTGTTGCGACCCGTAACCCTGCGCGCGCCTGCTCTCTCGGGCTCTAGGTGAGTCGGGTAGGCCGAGAAAGACACCGAAAGGAGCAAGATAATGACCACCCCGAAGGCCATGACGGTGGTTGCCGCTCTGGCGGCGGCGGGCTTGGTCGGTACGTTCACGGCCCCGGCTCCGGGCGGAGCGGGCGATGGCCTGGTCGATGGAGTGCGAGGAGGCCAGCTCTGGGACAAGTGGTGGGTGGTGACCGGGGCTGCAGAGCCGGTCGGCGATCACCCGCTGTACCCGCCGGCCGGCACCCAGACGGGCTCGACGACCTGGCGCTGCAAGGAGTGCCACGGCTGGGACTACAAGGGTGTGGACGGTGCCTACAGCTCCGGC
>JAAELP010000198.1 GCA_024226535.1 Planctomycetota bacterium
CGATGTCCTGCCTGCTCTTCGGCACGGGCAGGGCCCACGGTCAGGTCTGCCCCGGCGACGAGGGCTGCCTCGTCGCCCACGAAGCGGGCGGCTGCAGCGACGAAGCGTGCTGCCAGAGCGTCTGCCAGGCGGACCCGTTCTGCTGCGAGGAATGGGACGCCACGTGCGTCGAGCTCGCGGACGCGACCTGCGTCGGCCTCTGTGGGGCGATGGCCAGCGGCGGGTGCTTCGTCGGGGGCGCCACGCCTTCCTGCGATGACGTCGAGTGCTGCCAGACCGTCTGCGTGATCGACCCTTTCTGCTGCGAGACGGCATGGGACGTCAGCTGCGCCTTCCTCGCCGGAAGCCTCTGTTCGACGGGCGGCGGCGAGTGCGGCGACCCGAACAGCGGCGCGTGCGACGAACCCGGCGACACCCCGGCCTGCGAAGACGAGGAATGCTGCGAGGTGGTGTGCGTGTCGGATCCGACCTGCTGCGAGGTGGTCTGGGACTTCGTCTGCGCCGCCCTCGGCGAGACGCTCTGTGGCGGCACCTGCGTGGTCGTGCTCGATGGAAACGATCAGGTCGAGGCGGAGGGATGCGGGACGGAGACCAACGACCCCTGTGACGGCGGCACGCCGGAGACCATCGTCGCCGGACGGCTGTTCGGTGGAACGTTCCGACTGGGCGGGGACGTCGACGTCTACGACCTCGACCTCACCGGCTTCGACGAGGACCTCGACGGCGAGGTCCGGCTCCGGATCACCATGGGCGCCGCCGACGCCATGCTCGCGGTTCGAGGCGTGGGCTGCGACCTCGACCCGATCGCGACCGTCTCGTCGACCAGTTGCCAGACCTCGACGCTGATCACCTGCGTGCCGGCGATCCCGACCGAATTCGTCGTCACGCCCGGACCGACCGCCTCCGGCTGCGAGGAGCCCGTGTACGCGATCCGAATCGAGGTCATCGACTTCTGCGGCGAACCGTGCGACAACGCCGCGGACTGCCTCGTGCCGCACGAGTCGCCGGGCTGCGAGGATCCCACGTGCTGCGACCTCGTCTGCAAGATCGACCCGCTCTGCTGCGAATGGACCTGGGACAGTTTCTGCACGGTGAGTGCGGCGACCAACTGCGGCGGCGACCCTCCGCCCAACGATCTCTGCGACGACGCCATCGAGATCGGGCCGGAGGGCATTCCCTCCTTCCGACAGCTCCTCGCGGGCGTGGACGGACCGGATTCCGACTGCGTCGAACCGGCCCTTCGAGGCGGCGACGTCTGGTTCCGTCATCGCGTGGTCTGCGACGGCGAACTCCTGGTGGGGACCTGCAACTTCTCCGACTTCAACACCCTGGTCGACGTCTACCGGGGTGACTGCACCGATCTCGTCCCCGTCGCCTGCAACGATGACGACGGATTCTGCAGTCTCGGATCCAGCGTGGCCCTGGTGCCCGACGTCGTCTGTGGCGAGACGCTCTGGATCCGGATCAGCGGCGTCGACGGCGGAACGGGCACCGCGGGCATCCAGATCTCCTGCTTCGGTGGCGACTGCCCCTGCACCGGAGATCTGAACGGCGACGGAATCGTCGACGGCGCCGACTTCGGACTGCTGCTGTCCGGTTTCGGCGCATGTCCGAAGAAGGGCGACTGTCCCGGGGATCTCGACGGGAACGGCGTCGTGGACGGTGCGGACATCGGACTCCTGCTCTCCACGTGGGGCGACTGCTGAGCCGGACGGTGCGGGACGGTCGGCCAGCGGACCGATCGGGTCTCAGTCGATGCCCGCCGTGTCCGCCCCGAGCGCCCGCCGCATGATCTTGCCGGTCGGATTCCTCGGGAGTTCCTCGAGGCGACGGATCTCCCGCGGGACCTTGAACTGCGGAAGCCGGTCCCGACAGTGCGAACGCAGCGACGTGACGTCGAAGGTCGCGTCATCGACCAGCTCCACGAAGGCGAGGGCCACCTCACCACGGGATTCGTCGGGGGCACCGATCACCGCCGAGGCGCGAACCGAAGGATGCGCGTCGAGCACCTCCTCGATCTCCCGGGGGAAGACGTTCTCGCCCCCGATGATCAGCATCTCCTTGATGCGTCCGGTGATCGAGAGGAACCCGTCGGCGTCCATCCTCCCCATGTCACCGGTCCGGAAGAAGCCGTCCTCGTCGAACGCGGCGGCCGTCTCCTCGGGGCGGTTGTAGTAGCCCGGCATGACGTTCGGTCCCTTGATGCGGACTTCACCGTCCTGTTCGGGCCCGAGGATCTCACCGTTCTCGCCGACGATCCGCTCCTCGATGCCCGGCATCGCCATGCCGACCTTGTGCGCCCGATACTCGTCGGGTCGACACCAGTTGGTGCACGGCGCCGTCTCGGTGAGCCCGTAGCCCTCGCAGATCCGGATGCCGAAGGTCTCGAAGAACCCGTCGCTCACCGCGTCGGGCAGCGGCTCGCCGCCGGCGACCGTGAATCGAAGACTCGAGAGATCGTCGCGAGTCGCCGACTTCGCGAGCCGGAGCGCATTGAACATCGACGGAATGCCGACCAACACGGTGGGCCGGTGCGTTCGGGCGAGCTGCAGGACCCGCTTGGGCATGAACCGCGCCGCGTAGACGGAGCGGCACCCGACGGCCAGCGGCAGAAGGGTCAGCACCGTCAGACCGAAGGAGTGGAACTGCGGAAGCACGCCGAGCATCACGTCGCGTCGGTCGAACTTCACCCACTCGACGATCTGATCGATGTTCGAGGAGAGATTTCCCGAAGTGAGGATGACGCCCTTCGGACGACCGGAGGTTCCGGAGGTGTAGAGGATGACCGCCGGCTCGTCGTCGGCCATCGGCCGCCGCTTCGTCCGCGGCGGCAGCCCCTTGACCTCGAGCTGTTCCATCTTGATGGCGGTCACGCCGTCGGGAAGCTGACCGGTGAAGTTCAGCATCGGTCCGACCGTCACCACCGCGTCGAGTCCGGCGTCCTCGATCACGAAGGCGAGGTCCTCGGGCGAGAGAAGGTAGTTCAGCGGCACCACGGTCCGTCCGAGTCGCCACGCCGCCAGCAACGCCGCTGGAAAGAGCCCGGAGGTCGGCAGCATCACTCCGATCCTCGGCTTGTCGGTGGTCGCCTCGATCGCCTTGGCGAGATGCGCGGCGACGTAGAGCATGGTGGCCCCCCGCCACCGACGCTGGTCGTCGACGGCGACCTCGCGAAACGGACGTCGGAGCAGCATTCCTCGGATTCGGTCGTGGAGCTTCATGACTTCGTACCATACGGGCTCATGGCTCTCCGCCGCTCGACCATCCTCCTGATCTGGACCATGGTGCTCGTCGTCCCCTGGATGCCGGGTTGCGGCGAGGGGCAGCAACGCCGCTACGACGACGCCGTGCTCGCCCTCCGCGACGGTCGAAACGAGACCGCGCTGGCGGAATCCCGCCGGGTCGTGAGTTCCTCGGATCCGACCCTCCGCTGCGACGCCGCCCTGGTCGCCGGCGTCGCCGCCACGCGGGTGGGTGCCACCGCGGACGCCCGCCGGTACCTGAAGATCGCCGCGACCTCGAGCGATGCCCGCGTCGCCGGACGAGCCATGGTCCAACAGGGCGTGCTCGAACGCCGGGAAGGCCGACGGCTCGAGGCCGCGGAATCCTTCGAGCGAGCCGCCGACCGCCTCGGACCCGATGAAGCCGGCCGGGCCCTGCTGCTCGCCGCCGAGGATTACGAGGCGGCGGGCCGACGCACCACCGCCCGGCGCTGCCTCGACCGAGCCGCCGGGCTCTCCAACGACACCGCCGACACCGCACGCACCCGACTCGCCGAGACCGGCTACACGATCCAGTTCGGGAGTTTTTCGAGTCGGGACAACGCGACGCGACAGGCGGCGGCGGTGAGCCGCGAGGTCGCCCGTCGCGGCATCGGCGACGTGCGGGTTCGATCCGAAGACGACGGTTGGAAGGTTCAGGCCGGGGTCTTCCGGGACCGAGCCGCCGCCGGCCGGGCCCTCCGGCGACTCGACCGGACCGACGCGATGGTCGTCCCGATCGGGCGTTGAGGCCGGAACCTCGGGGTTTCCCGGCGGAACCGGACAGGCCGTCCATATACTCGGAACGGCGGCGAACCGGTCGCCGGCCCGAACGCCCCGGAGCGATTCCGATGCCCCTGCCGATCATTCCCATCGTCTTCGCGCTCGTCACGATCGCCGCCCTCCCGGCGCCGACGCACGCCGCGCCGCCGTGGACCGGCGATGGGTCGGGATGGACCGAAGGCGTCCTGCCCCCGACCCCGATCGCGAACGAAGGCGTGCTGCCGCCGATGGTCGACGCGCGAACCTCGGCACAGGCACGGGCCAATCTCGCGGCATCACGGAACCCCGGCGTTCGACGACTGCTGGAGGAGATCGGAAGAACCAACCTGGGTCGGATGCGGAAGACCGAGACCCGGGCCGTCGGCCTCGAACGACTTCGAGCCCTCGACGATCCCGGCTTCCTCTACGCCATGCCCGAAGTCTTCGCCGGCGAAGCGGAGGACGTCCGCCGCACCGTGGTCGAGCACCTCGCCGCGTCCGGTCCGTCCGGCCAGGCCGCCCTCGCGTGGACCGCGATCCACGGCTCGAAGTCGAACATGCGCGAGGCCTGCCTCGCCTCACTGCGAGGCCCCGCCGCCGCCGAAACGCTCGCGGTGCTCCAGACCGCGCTTCGCGGCGGGAACCACGAGACGATCGACCGGGCCGGTCGCATCGCCGGCGTGATGGATGCCTGGCCCGCGATCCCCCACCTCGTCGCGACGCAGTACTCGGCCGATCGCGTTCGACGCAAGAGCGATCTCGCGTGGATCGCCATCGGGACCCAGCGCTCCTACGTGCAGAATCTCATTCCCGTCACCGGCGACGGCTCCGGGGCGTTCCAGCCGGTGATCGGCCAGATTCTCGAAGGCTTCGTGATGCGGGTCATGGATGCCGTCGTGGTGATCTATCGCACCGAGGTGCATCGCTCGCTCATCGGCATCACCAGCCGGGCCACCGGGGCCGACACCAGCGGCAACGGATGGAGTTTCACCGCCTGGCGGGACTGGTACAACGACGAGTTCCTCGCCACCGCCTCGGAACGCGCCGCGGATGCCGCGGACGCCTCCGACGCCGCCCGGTACGCCGAGGCGGAACGACGACGACGGGATGCCGCCGCGGGCGAGGAGTGATTCACGAGACGCCGGGCTCCGGTATTCTGCGTGGGATGTCCGACGAGACCCCACCCCGGATCCGACGCGAGGACGGCACCCCTTCCGTCACCGCCTACGTCATCGCCTACAACGAAGCCGAGAAGATCGAAGCGGCGATCTCCAGCGTCCTCTGGGCCGACGAGATCGTCCTCGCCGATTCCCATTCGACGGACGGCACGATCGAGATCGCGGAACGGCTCGGCGCCCGGGTGGTGCAGATCGACTTCGAGGGCTTCGGCCCGCTTCGCAACAAGGCCATCGCGGCCTGCCGGGGCGACTGGATCTTCTCGCTCGACTCCGACGAACGTTGCACGCCGGAGGCCCGGGACGCCATCCTCGCGGTGGTCGCCGATCCGGACGCCGTCGACATCTGGCGGGTTCCACGCCGGAACTGGTTCATGGGACGGTGGATCCGACACAGCGGCTGGTACCCGAACTTCCGGCAACCGCAGCTGTTCCGAAACGGTCGCATGCACTACGACCAGCTCCCGGTGCACGAGGGCTGGATCCCCGCCGAAGGCGCGGAGGTCGCGGTCCTGCCCGCCGACATCTGGCAGATCCCGTTCAAGAATCTCGGGGAACTGCAGCACAAGGCCAATCGCTACTCGACGCTCGGATCGCAGAAGGTGCTCGCCCGGGGCGGCGGCCGATCGATGGCGGGCGCCGTGGCCCGAGGCTTCATCGAGTTCGTCAAGCACTACGTGTTCAAACTCGGCGTGCTCGACGGCTGGGCGGGATTCGTGATCGCGTTCGGCAACGCCGAAGGCGCGTTCTACAAGCACGCGAAGGCGTGGTGCGAACGACGGTCGACTCCGCCGCCGAGCTCACCGCCGCTTCGACGCGAGTCGGACCGGAGCGGTTCGTGAGCGGCGACGCCGGGACGCCCGCCGCGAGCGTGATCGTGAGCACCTACAACGCCCCCCGGTCCCTTGAAGCGATCCTGCAACGACTCTGCGCCGGCAGTCGCCGCCCGGAGGAGATCGTCGTCGCCGACGACGGTTCCACCGACGCCACCGCGGCGATGATCCGATCGTTCGAACCACCCGCGGGGACGCTGATCAAGCACTGCTGGCATGCGGACGAAGGCTTTCGAAAGACCCGCATCCTCAACGAAAGCGTCGCCCACGCGACCGGCGCCTACCTCGTCTTCCTCGACGGCGACTGCCTGCCACATCCCCGGTGGCTGGAGGACCATCTCCGGCTCGCGGAGCCCGGTGCCTTCGTCCAGGGACGCCGTGCGTTCATTCCAGAGCGTTTCGTGGAGGCGGTGCTCGA
>JAAELP010000199.1 GCA_024226535.1 Planctomycetota bacterium
CACCCAGAGCAATGCGGCGTTCTCGATGAAGCCGTAGGCGACCCGTCCGATGGGGGTGATCCAGAAGACGATCACGAAGAAGGCGAGGCCGAACATGCCGGCGTTCGGGTGGTTGAGGAGACGTCGGTAGGGGTTCGAGACGGTGGCCAGGATCCGCGAGCCGTCGAGCGGTGGAATCGGGAGGAGGTTCAAGGCGAGCAGGACCAGATTGAGCCAGCCGCCCGTGTAACAGAACTCGAACGTCCGCAACGCCCACTCCGGCTTCACTTCGGTCCCGAGGGTGGTGGCGCTGACCACGCCCGCGATGGTGAGCAGAATGAAGGCGAGGACCAGGTTCACCGCCGGGCCGGCCACCGCGACGATCGCGTCGCCCCAGCGCCGGTGCCGGAAGTTGCCGGGATTGACGGGCATCAAGCCCCACGCGAATCCGAGGAGCAGGAAGGCGATGATGCTGTAGCCGCCCATGTGCACCATCGGATTGATGGTCATGTGGCCGGTCCGTCGGGGGGTGTCATCACCCTCCCAGATCGCCGCCCAGCCGTGACCGAGCTCGTGGAGGCAGATCGAGACGATCACCCAGAAGATCCACGACGCGAGTTGGACGACCTGTCCCTGGTTCCAGAGATCCGCGATCCACCATCCACTCATGAGACCGGTTCCTTTCGCTTCTCGATCAATCGGACGTCGTCGATTCGAAGATCCGAGTCGACGCCCTTGACCATGTCCCAGAGGGTCAGCAATGCGACCGAGACGCCGGTGAGCGCCTCCATCTCCACGCCGGTCCGGGCGGTGATGGTCGTCGTCGCGGTCACTTGAAGTCGATCGGATGCGGATCGTTCGAAGTCGATCGACACCGCATCGAGCGGCAGCGTGTGGCAGAGGGGGATCAGGGCGTCACAACGCTTCGCGGCCTGGATGCCCGCGACGCGGGCCACCGCCAGCGCCTCGCCCTTCGGCAGGTCGCCCGCGACCAGTCGATCGAGCGTGGCCGCCGCGGCGACGAGGGTGCCGGTCGCGACCGCGGTCCGGTGCATCGGAGGCTTGTGCCCGACGTCGACCATCCGGGCACGGCCTTCGGCGTCGAGATGGGTGAGATCGCTCATTCGGGGCAGTATCGCGGATTGCGAGCCTCGGCGTCGGGGCTCAGGCCGTCTCGCCGACCTCGGCGTGGATCGAGTCGAGCACGGCGTCCGCCGTCGGTCGATCGAGGCCGCTGGCGATCGCGAACGGACAGATCAGGAGCGCCCACGCCACCGCGATGACGTCGCCGAGTGGTGTCGGCAGGAAATCGGCACCGACCCTGGTGTCGCCCAGCCAGGTGAGGACGGCGATGCCGAGGATCCACACGACGATCCAGGCCGCGGCCCGAGGACGCAGCACCGAGGCGGGACCGGCATCGGATCGGCGGATGTGAAGCGTCGCGAAGAGGACCAGACCGAACGCGAGCCCGATGACCGAGGTGCGGAGCACCGGCCACCCGCACCAGTAGGTGGCGAGGGTGCAGCAGACGAACGCGGCGACGCCGACGATCGTTCCTCCGGGAACCCGGAACGGTCGCTCGAGATCGGGATGGGTGCGACGCAGGCGGAGAAACGCGATGGCGCCGATGCCCGAGGTGATCATGGTGATTCCCGCGACGATCGCGCTGAGTTCGTTCCACGCGGGGAGCGGCAGCAGCAGGACCAGGCCGACGAGGAAGTTGAGCAGGATCGCGACCCACGGGACGCCGTTTCGGGAGAGCCGGCCGACCGCTCGGAACAGCACGCCGTTTCTTCCCATCGCGAGCAGCAGGCGGGAGTTCGCGCCGGTGAAGATGAGTCCGCAGCCGTAGGGGGAGATCGTCGCGTCGACGTAGAGCACCGTGGCGAGCCAGCCGAGTCCCAGGGTGAGTGCGAACGCGGCGAACGGGCCCGATCGTCCGCCGCTCACGATCCCACCCCAGCCCTGGGCGAGCTGGTCGGACGGCACGGCGCCGATGAAGGCGACCTGCACGAAGATGAACAGCACGGCGCAGATGCCCAGCGCACCGAAGATCGCGATCGGGATGTCGCGCTGGGGGCGACGCGCCTCGCCCGCGAGGTCGACGACCACGCGGTAGCCGAGCAGCGAATACAGGACGCCACCGCTCGCGAGTCCCGCGAGGACGCCGCCCACCCCGTTGGGCGCGAAGCCGTGGTCGATGAAGTTGTCGCCCTCGAATCCGTACGCCACCAGCACCGCCGCGGTCAGGGCGGGAACGACGAGTTTCCAGGAGGTGAGGAGTCCGTTGGATCGACTCAGCCAGCGAACGCCCAGCAGGTTGACCACGACCATGGTGAGGAGCAGGAGGGCCGCGACGAACGAGCCCGCGACGCTGAGCGAGCGATTGCCGTCCTGCACCTCGACCAGCCACGGGACGGGGTCGCCGAGGTATTCGAGGATGGCGATCGTCTCGACGGTGGGGATCACCACGTACCCGAGCCAGCTCAGCCAGCCGGCGATGAAACTGGCGAATCCACCGAAGGCGGCGTGGGCGTAGCGGGTGCAGCCGCCCGGTGCCCGGAGGGCGGCGCCGAGTTCCGCGAAGGGCATCGCGATGATCGCGAGCAGCACCGCGGCGAGCACCCAGCTGAAGATCGCCGCAGGCCCCGCGGCCTCGGCGGCGTAGAGGCCGGCGAAGAGCCAGCCGCTGCCGATGATCGCGCCGATCGCGGAGAAGAGCAGGCCGACCGGACCGATGCCGCGGGCGAGTTTCGGGGTGTCGGTGGTCATGCGTCGCCTCGGTGTTCGAAGGGGTGCGGGTCGTCGAGACGCTGGAGCGTCATGCCGGGAAGATCATTCGAACGCCTCGTCATCGGACACCCGAACCGTGCGTCACGCGGCCTGCGTGGATGGTGGCCCGAACCGCCGGAACCTCGTTCATCCAGTCGACGGCGTGCGGATCGCGGTCGAGGATCACGAGGTCCGCGGGATCGCCGACCCGCACCGAGACCGTCGGCAGTCCGAGGGCTCGACGCGGGTTCGTGGTGTACGCCTCGATCGCCGTGGCGACGTCGACGGCCCGGTCGCCGGGGACCACGCGTCCGTCGCGATCCCGGCCGGTGACCGCGACCCGGATCCCCTCGATGGGGTCCGGATTCTCGATCGGCCAGTCGCTCCCGAAGGACAACGTGCCGCCGGCGTCGCGGATCGCGCGAAACGGAAAGAAGGCGTCGAGGCGTTCCGGGCCGAGCGATCGTTCGACGGTGATGCCGTCGTCGAGCATGTGCGTCGGCTGCATGCTCGCGTGTCGATTCCCGGGGGCGAAGCGGGGGATGTCCGCGGGATCGACGGTCTGGCAGTGTTCGATCCGGATCTCGGGCGGCTCGAGTCCCGCCTCGCGTGCGATGCGCTCCGCGTGGTCGCACGCGTCGAGGGCGAGTCGCGCCGCAGCGTCGCCGATCGCGTGCATGGACGGTCGCCAGCCCCGTCTCACCACGAATTCGATCCAGTCCAGGAGCTCGCCGCGTTCGGCGAGTTCGACCAGCATGCCGCGCTCGCCGGGGCGGTCCGCGTAGTCCGCGAGCATCGCGGCGGTTCGGGAGCCGAGGGTGCCGTCGAGAAACGCCTTGCAACCGACGAGGCGCAGGCGATCGTCGCCGTCGAGGGCCTCGAGACGGGCGAGGGGCTCGTCGATCGGAAGCGTTCGATCGAGCATGGTCACCGCGACGCCGACCGCGAGTTCGTCTCGGATCGGATCGAGGACGTCGAGGACGTCCTCGGCGTAGGTCATCGAGCCCGCGTTCGTGATGCCGAGCGTGGCGAGGTGCCGGCTCGCCGCGATCGAGGTGCGGCGTCGCGTTTCGATCGACGGCGTCGGCACGAGCGGATTCACGAGCCGCCAGGCGGCGGATTCGAGGAGCAGGCCGTTCGGTCGACCGTCGGTTCCGGTCACCACGGTGCCGCCCGGCGGCGGTTCGGCATCACCGAGCATCGCGAGCACCGCGTCGTTGACCAGCACCGCGTGGTGATCGTGCTTGAAGCAGACGACCGGTCGGTCGCCGCACGCCTCGAGCCACGAGCGATCGGGAAGGTCGCCGCCCCAGTCGGTCTCCAGCCAGCCGTGACCGAGGAGCCACGCGTCGGGGCCGTGGGTCGGAAGCGTCGCGGACCGTTCGGCGAGTCGACGCTCGAAGTCGGCC
This sequence comes from Planctomycetota bacterium, assembly GCA_024226535.1. Taxonomy (GTDB): domain Bacteria; phylum Planctomycetota; class Phycisphaerae; order Phycisphaerales; family SM1A02; genus JAAELP01. The sequence goes on from JAAELP010000199.1 coordinate 4,161, forward strand.
CGACTCGTGCACCGGGCGAGATCGACCTGTTCCATCGCGGCGGCGGCGAGCACGAGGTGCAGATGGGTGTCGACGAATCCCGGGAGGAGGGATCCGCCGTCGCCTTCGAGGATCTCACCGGTCTCGATCGACGCGCCGCCCGGTTCGATCGCGGCGATGCGGCCGCGGGCGCATCGGACGTCGACGCGTCGGCCGTCGACCATCACGTCTCGAAGCCAGATCGCGTCGCCACGTGGATCCATCGGTGGTGGGGCGTCGAAGTCCATCGAGGTATCGTACGTCCGAGACGGACCGCTTCCGGTCCGCCACCACGCCACCGGTTCGAAACGGAACGATCATGACGACCCGCCTGCCTGGTTCTCCCCGGAACATCCTCGGAGCCCCCCTCACGACCCTCGCGACGATTCTGGTGTCCGCCGCGATCGGAACCCTCGCCGGTTGCGGCGACGGGACGACGGGCGCACCGAAGCCGCCGGCCTCCACCAAGACCACCACCCCGGTCGCCACCGCGGACGCGAACCCGCCGGCGCCCGCCGGACCGGGCGTGCCGCAGGCCGGGCCGCCCGCACCCGCGGGTGATCCGACGCCGGCGGCGCCGGCACCTCCGGCCGCCGCGCCGGGCTGGACCGTCTCCACCGCCACCAGCGATCCGGGGATCGCCGAGGTCGGTGGACTCGTGTTTCCGAAGCCCCCGACCTGGGTGTGGGCCCGGCCGCGGATGCGGTTCCGCACGCTCCAGTACGACGTCCCCGGGCTCGCCGACAGCGGCGGCTCGGCGGAGATCGTGTTCTCGCTGTTCAACGGCACGGACGGCGGTCCGACCGACATGAACATCGATCGATGGGTGAACCAGTTCCGCACGCCCGAGGGCGACCCCGCCGAGGCCGAGATCACGAAGACCGAGGTCGGTGGGATGACGATCACCCGGATCGAGACCGCCGGCAGCTACCAGTCGATGGGCGCCGCGGCACCGCGATCGGGACAGGGGCAGATCGGCGCGATCATCGAGGCGCCCGGCCGTCGCGTCTTCGTCCGTCTGGTCGGTCCTGAAGGAACCGTGAACGGAACCGCCGAAGCGTTCGACGCGATGCTCGCGGGCGTGATGCCGGCGGGCTGAGGCGGGGGCAAGCTTCGTCGATCGAAGTCGATGATCTTCGATCGGTGTGAAACTGAAACGGGCCGGA
>JAAELP010000200.1 GCA_024226535.1 Planctomycetota bacterium
CCGAGCACCACGGCCGTCGCCGGCGCGATCGTGAACGCCACCGGCTTCACGCGCGAGATCTCCCCCATGCTCAACGCCGCGTAGAACAGGATCATCCCCGCCGCCCCCGCCATGAGCCCGGAGCCGAGCCCGAGCTTGAGCAGCGTGGGCGTGCCGGCGGCCGTCCAGTCGCGCGGCTCCGACTTCGTCCAGTGCACCGCGGCCACGTACGCGAGCCAGAGGATCGGCAACGCCACCAGCGACCGCACCGCGATGGCCGTCAGCGGACCCACGCGCCCCGTGTGCAGCACGCTCTTCGTGAAGATCTCGCCGATACCCCAGCAGGCACCGGCCCCGACGGCGAGGAGGATCGCTTTCATGACGCGAGTGTACGGGCTTGCCGAGGGATCCCGCCCCGCTTTCACGAAGGGCCACGACTCCGGCGGCCGTGACCGTACAATCGGGCCGCCATGGCCACGATGCCGGAGATCCTGGAGCTGGCGAAATCGCGCGGCGCGAGCGACGTCCATATCGTCGCCGGCTCGCCGGTGCTGCTGCGCGTGGAGGGCAAGCTCATCCCCGCCACGCGGAAGGCGGTGAACTCCGCCGGGGCGCGGGAGCTGAGCTTCCACCTCATGACGCGGGAGCAGATCCACGAGTTCGAGACCGCTCGTGATCTCGACTTCATGGCGACCGACGAGTCGCGTCATCGGTATCGCGTGAACGTCAGCTACAACGACGGAGACGTCGGGGCGGTGATACGGCTGCTGCCGGGTACTCCGATGTCGCTCGATCAGCTCCACCTGCCCGAGGTGGTCGACAAGCTGACCAAGGCGCGAAAAGGGCTGATCCTGCTCACCGGCAGCACGAGCCAGGGCAAGACCACGACGATGGCGGCCATGATCGACGCGATCAACACCAACAGCCGCAAGCACATCGTGACGATCGAGGACCCGATCGAGTACGTGCACGAGAACCGGGAGTCGATCGTCCGCCAGCGGCAGGTCGGCCAGGACACGAAGTCGTTCGGTCACGGACTGCGGGCAGCGCTGCGCCAGGATCCCGACGTCATCGCGATCGGCGAGATGCGTGACTACGAGACGATCAAGACCGCGCTCACCGCCGCCGAGACCGGCGTGCTCGTCATCTCCACGCTCCACATCATCTCGATCGACAAGATCATCGAACGGCTACTCTCCTACGCCCCCGACGGAAGCGACGCGCACATGCGGGCATTGCTGGCGGAGTCGCTGTTCGCCGTGATCCACCAGGAGCTGCTGCCCACGACGAACGGCGGCAAGCGCGTCGCGTGCGAGGTCCTCGTGGTCACCGACGCGGCGCGGAACGTCATGCGCAAGCGCGACACGTTCTTCCTCCGCAACCTGATCATCACCGGCAGACGCTACGGCATGCAGACGATGAAGTCGTCGCTGGACGCGATGCACGGGGCGGGGATCATCACGGATTCCGTGTACGAGGCGGTCGTCGAGGACTACCGGTAGCGCACCGACCTCCGATGCTATTCCCCCGCGCGCTTCCGGCGGACGTAGTCGGAGACGTGCGTGCCGTAGTCGTCGACGAAGTCCTCGAGGTAGTCGCGGCCGCGGATCGTCCCGCGGCACTCGGGCGCGTCGCACGTGCACGTGAACGACGGCATGCGCTCGTTGCGGAACGTCGCGTAGTCCATCGTGATAGCGTCACCCGCTCGAAGCCGGCGGCGTGCGACGACGTCGAGCCCCTTCAGCCACGCGCTGGGGTCGCACGAGTGCCGCACGGGTTTCCAGTCACCCGCGTCGCGGCTCCAGACGACCCACAGGTCATCGGTCAGCGGCCAGGCATCTCGCGCGAACTGCGCCTTCCGCTCCGCGCTCCACGTGCGGCGCACGTGGGACCGCGTGACGAGCTCGCGCGGCTGCTCTTCGAAGACGATGATCGTCTCCCTCGCGCTGATCGGGCGCGTCGCGAAGACGCCGTAGTCGCCGTCGGGACGCGGCCGCACCTCCCAACCGCGGGTCCGACGCTCGTGTCGCCGGAGCGCCGCCTCGACGATCCGGCGTGTGAAGCCCGCGTGGCCGCGGCGATCGGCGAGCAGGGCGAGGTCGGCGCCCCCAGCGTCCCTGGGCTCGTAGTACAGCCCGCAGTTGGAGTTGATCTCCAACATGTACGCCCGGCCGTCGCGATCGACGCGGATGTCGCAGCGGCCGTAGCTCGCCCCGTTGAGGCCGACGAACAGCCGCGCCGAGTCGTCACGCACCCGTCGCGCGAGCCGGCGGCTCTTCACGGGCGTGCACTTCATGTCCCGGTAGTCCACCCATTTCAGGTCGTCGTGCTTGAACGTCTCGCCGCGCGGGAAGCGGTACTGCATCGGCATGTACGCCGTCGGGGCGTGCGGATCGTCGGGGTTCTCGGCGACGAGCACCGTGCACTCGGTGCCCTCGATGAACTCCTCGATGAGCGTCGCGCCGTACGCCCGCATCATGCGCCGCGCCTGCGTGAACAGATCCTCGACGGTCTCCACCCGCGAGGCCTTCGTCAGGCCGATGCTCGCATAGCTGCTGGGGTGCTTGGCGATCATGGGCAATCGCATCGTGTCCGCGGCGCGCTGCACGTCCTCGTCGTCCGTCGCCATGACGTACGCCGGCGTGTCGATCCCCCACGCCCGGCACACGCGTTTCATGCTCTCGCGCGACGGCTCGTAGAACTCCGACGTCGCGCCGGTAAAGGGCACACCGAGACGCTCGAGGGTCTGGACGATCTCGATCCCCGGCGAACTCTCGTCCCAGGAGCCGTCACAGAGATTGAAGAAGAGGTCGAAGCCCTTCCTCGCCAGCGCGACCACCCGCCGCACGCCCGCCATCTTGCCGATCGTCGCCACCGTCCAGTCAGCTTCGGGCAGGAACGGCCGAGGGTCGCACGGCCAGTCGTTGTCCGGGAACGGATCGGCGTCGAGCTTCTGGGGCGTGAGGAGGCAGACCTTCATGGGCGCGGCCAGTGTACGCGCGACCACCGGGTCGCGCGGGGACGGTACCATGGGCGACCTGCTGCCACCCATGCCGTCCTTCCTCGAACAACGACGATCGTCGCCATCGCTCCGGCGCGTGCTTCGGACGCCGGCGTGGTCGATCCTGTGCGCGATCCTGCTGGCGTTCGGTTCGGCGGCGGCGCAGGACGAGAACGCGACACCGCCCCCGACGGAAGCCCCGACCGAGGAAGCCAAACCGGCCGACCCGATCGCGGCCCGCATCCAGGAACTCGAGGCGATCGAGAAACCGGATGACGAGCAGACAGCGGAGCTGAACGATCTCAAGGCTTCGGTCACCTTCACGAAGCAGGCGGCGGCGTCCGTCACGAACACGCAGACGCTCGCCGACAAGGTGAAGGCGGCGCCGGATCAGCTCGCCCAGGTCCAGAAGGACCTCGACGCGGCCCGGGCCGAAGTCGAGGCTCCCATCGAGCTGGATCTTCCGCCGGTGCCGGAGAGAGCGACGGCGGCCGCGCTCACCGAAGCGATGGGGCCGATCAACGCGCGCCTCGAATCAGCCAAGGCCCAGCAGCAGGCGGCACAGGAGCTTGTCCGCAACGCAGCGAAGCAGGTGGACGAGCACGCGGCCCGCAAGTTGGCCATCCCGCAGGAGATCGCGACCGCAGCCGGCCGCCGCGAGGACGTCCAGCAGCTCATCGCCGCGCTGCCCGACGGTGGGGAGATGACGCCGCCGGACGCCGCGAGGAAGGCGGCGCTGACCGCCGAGGCCGACGCCCTCACGGCGAAGCTCGACGAGCTGGACCAGGAGTTGCGAACGGTCGAGGCACGGAGCGCTCTGCGCGCGAAGCGGGCGGAGTTGCTGGCCGCCCGCAGCCAGCACGCCGATCGCGTCGCCGGCGCCGTGCAGCAGGCAGTCGATACCCGCAAGGCCGCGATCGCCGCCCGGCGAACCGCCGAGGCGGAGGCGGCTCAGCGCGAGGCGACGAGCCGGCACGAGGTCATCCGGAACATCCTGGAGTTCAACGCGACGCTCGCGGCGGAGCGGCAGGAGATCGCTGCCCGCCAGAGGGCGCGGAACACCGAGGTCGCCGAGATCGACGGTGTCATCGAGACGTGGGAAGCCTCGCTCGACCAGATCGAGACCCAGATCGAGCGTGTCGGGCTGAACGACGTCGTGGGCATTCGACTCCACAACCTGCGCGGCCGGGTCCTGGGCCTGCGTAGGTACGAGCAGAGTGCGCGCGAGGTCTGGAGCGAGATTCGAAGCACGCAGACGCGCGGCATCCAGCTCGAGAGCCGGGTATTCGAGGACGCGCGCGTCGAGGCGCAGCGCCTGCTCGATGCGTCCAGGGAGGCGGTGCCGGCCGATCAGCGGGAGGAGATACTCGCCGCGGCCTCGGAGGCCCTGCAGACCCAGAAGGAGTACCTCGACAAGCTCGACACGGAGCGTCACGCCTACATCGATGACACGCTGCTCAAGCTGCACGAGCGGCAGGTCAAGCTCACCGATCTCGTCCAGAAGTACCTCGACTTCATCCACGAACGCATCCTCTGGATCCAAAGCGCGCCTCCGATCAGCCTGCGGAACGTCGGCAACCTCGGCCGGTCGTTCATCTGGCTGGTCGATCCGGAGCAGTGGGCGGAGGTCGGCGGGACCGCGCGGACGCAGATCCGCGAACACCCGTTCATCTCGGCGCTCGGGTTCCTTCCGTTCGTCGGGCTGGTCTCCCTCGGCCCCCTGCTCAGGCGCCGGCTCGATCACCTCGCGACCAAGACCAAGCGCGCTTCGACGGATCGGTTCGTCTACACGGTCAGATCGACGTACATCACGATATTGCTTGCGCTGAAGTGGCCCTCGCTCGTGTGGGGCGTGTGGCGTCTCTTCGAGAGCACGACCGTCGAACCTCTCTTCGTCCACGGGATTGCGACGGGACTCGCGAGGCTGGCCCAGAACCTCCTGCTCATCACGCTCACCTGGCATCTCTGCCGTCCCCGCGGGCTCGGCGAAGCGCACTTCCGGTGGCGATCCGATCACCTGCGTCTCGTGCGATATCACCTGCGGTGGGTCGCCGTGATCGTCCTCCCTGTCGCGTTCATCGTCGCCCTCACGGATCGCGACGCGTACCGGATCTACCTGCATTCGCTCGGGCGTCTGACGTTCTGCATCGCGATGATCGCGATGGGGGTCGCGGCGTGGAGGGTGTTCCACCCCACCCGCGGGTTGTTCGAGCGTGTCATCGCGCGACATCCGGGGGGATGGGTCGATCGGCTCCGTGCCTTGTGGTTCCCGCTGTTCGTCGGCTTCACCCCTGCCCTGGCCGTAGGCGCCTGCGCCGGCTACTTCCTGACGGCGCGTGAACTCTTCCAACGCGTGCTGGAGAGCGGTTGGCTCGTGCTCATCGCGCTCATCGTGTTCACGGTGCTCCTGCGGCTGCTGTACGTCGTCCAGCGACAACTCGCCCTGGAGCAGGCACGCCGGCGCTTCGAAGCGGAGCGCGAGGCGGCGCGCGAGGCGCGCGATGCCGAACGCGAGGCGCGCGAAACGGGTCAGGAAGTGGCCCCGCTGGAAACGGAGGGATCCGACGAGCTTCCGCAGATGGAGGAACTGGAACTGGATGTCGAGGCGGTCAGCGCGCAGACGAGACGGCTCATCGTCAGCGGCTTCGTCGTCATCGTGCTGCTGGGGCTCTTCTTCGTGTGGCGCGAAGTGCTCCCCGCGTTCGGAATCCTCGAGCGCATCGTGCTGTGGGTGCCCAGCAGCGCGACGATCGTGGAGGGCAGCGGCATCGTTCCCGCCGAGGCGATCACCGGCGCCGACGTGGGCCGCGCGCTGCTCGTGGCGCTCGTGACGCTGGCGATCGCCCGCAATATCCCGGGCGCGCTGGAGATCGTCGTGCTCCAGCGGCTGCCCATGTCGGCGGGCGCCCGGTACACGGTGACCACGCTGGTCCGCTACACGATCCTGATCGTGGGCATCGTGCTCACGTTCGACGCCATCGGAATCGGGTGGGCGAAGGTGCAATGGCTGGCTGCCGCCGTCTCAGTCGGTCTCGGGTTCGGGCTCCAGGAGATCTTCGCGAACTTCGTCTCGGGGCTGATCATCCTGACGGAGCGCCCGGTCCGCGTGGGCGACACGGTGACGATCGGCACGACGAGCGGGGTGATCTCGCGGATCCAGATGCGGGCGACGACGGTCGTGGACTGGGACCGCAAGGAGCTGATCATCCCGAACAAGCAGTTCGTGACGGGCGAGATCGTCAACTGGACGCTCTCCAACGCGGTCCTGCGCATCACCCTGAAGATCGGGCTCGCGTACGGATCGGACACCGCCACCGCCGAGCGCCTGATGCTCGCAGTGGCCGAGGCCGATCCGTCCGTGCGCGACAACCCCCCCCCGCGGGCGTTCTTCATCGGCTTCGGCGACAACTCCCTCGACTTCGAGCTGCGCATCTTCATCGACGACGTCGACAACTTCTCCGCGATCCGGCACCGCCTGAACAACGCCATCGACGCCGCGTTCCGCGAGGCGAACATCGAGATCGCGTTCCCGCAACGCGACCTGCACATTCGGTCGAGCGACATCACGCTGGGGGGATCGGATCCCCGCTGAGCGGTGTCAATCGAAGACGCCGCTCGTGAGGCCCCCACTCGATCCGCTCAGCAGGAGGTTCGTGCGCATCCTGAAGATCGCGTTGCCGTCCCAGCGCTGGGCGTAGAAGAAGCGGAGCGTGTAGGCCTGGCCGTCGACGAGCCCAAAGCGGTCGAGTTCGACGTACTGACCCGAGGATGTTCCGGTACCGCCGAGATCGATGGCGAGATCGTCGTCGATGAACATCCACGCGCCGTCTCCGCCCGCGAACTCGAAGAACTGGCTGGTGCACTGTGAGTACGCGAACGTGGCCGTGAACGAGTACGTGTAGAACTGGTTGTGCGTCTCGCCCTCGTTGCCGAGAAGGCAGTCGTCGCACGGATAGAAGTCGTCGGTCAGATGCTCGTACACGCCCAGCCCGTCGTTCGCCAGAGTGATGGGATGGGCCATCGAGAGATTCGTTCCGGGGGCGTCTCGGAACCACTCCGCGAACGAGGTGCGCGAGGTGATGCCCGCGTTCGACGTGGTGCCGACGGGGGCCGGTGTGTCTCCTGCCGCGAAGCACGGTGCGCCGTCCTGCTCCAGGTGCTGCCCGATCGGCCGGCCGCTCGAATCAAGTCGCGGCGAATCGAGGACGAACCCGCCGGCCATGGCGAAATCCGATTCGGTAAGCTGTCGCATGAAGACCCGTACTTCGTCGAGCGCGCCGCCGAAGGGATCGCTGACGGCGGCCAGGCCCTGAACCTGCACGTTGTCGAGCGTGGAGTGCTGGCCCGACGCCATGAATCCCTTGACGTGGCGGAATCGGATCACCCGTCGGCGGTGAGACTGATGAAGCTCTGGAGGTCGTACGACCGGGAACTGGTGACGTGCTTGATGAGGTTGATGGACTCGAGCACGGTCCAGGTCGCGCCTCCATCGTCCGACGCCTCGACGGCGAAGGTATCGACCGGGCCCGTGCCGTATCCGCCGTAATCGAACGCCAGCGTCGCCGTCGCCGCCCCTGCGAGGTTCACCTTTCGGGTCATGATCGGGCCGAGTCCGCTGTCGGAGTTGTCGACGTGCAGGAGGTTCGATTGCACGAACGCCGTCCCGGCCGCGGCCGTACCGTCGTCGTTGAGTTCCTCCCAGGGGCTCGACCAGGATCCGGAGCCGTCGTCGTTGCCGTAGCTCACGGCATTGAACTGGTCGAGAACGGTTCCGCCGCTCCCCAGGTGCCCGGCGCCGATCGACCACGGCTGCGTGTTGCCCGTGCCCCCGGAACTCGTCCCCAGGCCTCCCGTGTAGGGGTCGAAGTCGACAAGTTCGCTGTCCAGGAAGAGCAGCATGCCGTTGGAACCGAACGAGAACGCGACGTGATGCCACGCGCCGACGGCGATGCTGTCGGGCGGAGACTCGGCGGTATAGGAGGCGGTGGTGCTCCGGAGGACCACCTGGATCCTGTCGCTCTCGACCAGGCAAGTCACGTGACCGCCGGTTCCGTAGCCGTCGGCGTTCTTCGCGACGAGGACCTGCCTCGTCGTCGTGTCGTCCGCGTTGAACCAGAACGCGAAGCTCGCCTCGTCCATCAGGTACGCCGGATCGTGGGCGACCGCCACGTAATCATCGACCCCGTCGAAACGCAGCGCCTGGCCGATGCGCCCGGAGCTGAACCAGGCGGGGTCGTTCATCAGCGTCCCGTTCTGGATCCCCTTGGAATCAACCGCCGTCGTGCCGCTGCCGTCATCGAAGCTCCAACTCGAGGCCGTATCGATGACGCCCAGTGCGTCGTCCGAACCGTGCGAGGAGATGACCGACTCGCTGGCGGGCACGCCATTGAATCCGAGCTTCAGCCGAACGCTTCCCGCACCTTCGTGTGCCGACGTCGAGAGGTCGAAGTCCGGGTGCGTCATCCTGAAGTCGCGGACCACACCCTGAATCGGGATGGCGGCGGGCAGTGACTGCGAGACCGCCGTGCGAAGCGTGAGCTTCTCCGGCAGCATGAACGAGAGGCCGCCCATGGCGCCGAGGAGCAGGAACCCAACTGCGGTCGTTGTCTTGTTCGCCATCATTAACTCCGAGCCCGGATCGGGGTATCGACAATACAATTTCGGTCCGATCGCCCCTCCCCCACGGGAGGAGATCCCGTCGAGCACCGATCGTGGGGGAATCCTGGGGGGAAATGGGGGAGCGCCCGCGGCGTACGCGACGTCCGATGTGATGCGCCGGCTCGCGTGGGACCCGCATGGCGGCGCGTCCGATAGCACGCGCCGCGCACCAACTCGCAGAGTCAGGGCGCATCGAACACGCACAGCCGGGATCGATGGTTACGACGTAGACGGAATGAACGCGGCCCGCTGGTGCATCACCGATCAGGTGTCGATGACGGGGCCGTGCGTACCCTCGTCACGACATCCACCCCTACGCCAAACGTCCCGGCCCCGGCCTCGCCCGCGATCGCGAAGGCGCCGCACCCTGAACCCGGTGCAACGCCGGCGGCGCCCACGTGCCCCGCACCTTCCGGGCTGACCGCCGAGCAACTCGAGGCCCTTCGAATCGCCCGCCGCGACCGCCGCAAGGTCAACCGCGCCGCCGGTGTCGCCGCGTTCAGCGGCTGGACGATGGCGGCGTTCGCGTTCATCACGTTGCTGACCGGCATCTTCAGCCTGCCGGCGTTCCTGCTGGGCGTCGGCATGGCGTGCGTTTCGTGGGTCGAGATCCGCGGGTCGAGGTCGCTGCGCCGACTCGATCTGACGGCGCCCCGCCGGCTCGCGCTCAACCAGCTCGCGCTCGGAGCCATGCTCTGCCTCTATGGAAGCTGGGGCATCTACGGCGTGATGACCGCTCCAAGCCCCTACGCCGAGCATCTCGCAACCGGAGGTCCGGTGGCCGAGATGCTCGAACCCATCGACGCGTTGCAGACGATGCTCTCCGTCGTCGTCTACCTCGCACTCATCGTGTGCGGGCTCATCGCCACCGGCTGCACGTCGCTCTACTACTTCACGCGACGATCACACATCGACCGCCATCTCCGCGGCACCCCGGCATGGGTCGTCGAGACGCTGCGCGCGGTCTAAAGTCTAGGGGTCGCACCCTTGACTGGAGGACCGATGAGACGCGCATACCCGGTACTGCTCGCCCTGATCCCCTTGATGGCTTCGTGCGCTTCGACGAGCGAGCAACGCGGAGCGATACCGCCAGCGCCGATGTCCGCGTCAGGCGCGTGGACGACAGAGACGGCGGTTGGAACGATCGTCGCCGAACGTCCGGAGACCGCGAGGATCTTCGAACTCGTCGGGATCGACTACTGCTGTGGTGGCGAGATGTCGCTGGGCCGCGCGGCCGCGCCGCTCGATGTCGATCCGGCGAGGCTCCTCCGCGCCCTCGAGGCGGTCGGCGCCGCCGAGGACGGGTGGCCGACCCGCGACTGGCAGCACGCCGACCTCGACGAGCTGATCGAGCACATCGTCACGACGCATCACGTCTGGCTGCGCCGAGAGCTCCCTCGGCTGACCGTGACCGCGCACACCGTTCTTCGCGTTCACGGCGAGACGCATCCCGAGCTGTCCGAGGTGGTGGCGACGATCGACGAGGTGAACACTTCAGTGCTCCCGCACCTCGACGACGAAGAGCAGCGCGTGTTCCCGGCGCTCCTCGAACTCGACGCGGGCGGGAGCCCGGACGACGTCGAAGCGCTCCTCGACGAGCTGCACGGCGATCACGACGAGCTCGGAGACAGCCTCCACAGACTCCGCGCGTTGACGCGGGGATACACCCCACCGCCCGATGCCTGCGCGAAGTACCGCGAGATGCTGACCGGGCTCGCCGCCCTGGAGGCGGACATGTACACGCACGTCCATCTCGAGAACAACGTGTTGCTGCCGCGTGCGCGAGCGCTGGCCGCCAATCGATGACCGGTAGCGTTCCTTGAAGGAGGCGATATGAAGACCCGCACCGTGACGATCTCGCTCCTCGCGGCCGCCTGCGTGCTCGGCCTGACCGACGACGCCCGCGGCGGCGAGACGCTTCGCGTCTTTCTGTTGGCCGGGCAGTCGAACGCCGAGGGGGCCGACACGCACGCTTCGCAGGTGGACACGTTCCCGCCGTTCATCGGCGCCGGTGCCCCGCAGAGCGACGTGCTGTTCTGGTACGAGACGAGCAGTGAGCCCCTTACTTCGGGCGACTGGATCGCGTTGCAGCCCGAGCTTCAGCGGCAGATCCTCGGCCCCGAGCTGACCTTCGCCCGCAAGGTGAAGGGATCGTCTTCGGGCCCGATCGCGATCATCAAGTCCACGCAGGGCGGAACGAACCTGGCGGTGGACTGGGACCCCGACAATCCGGCGGGCGCGCAGTTGTACGAGCGCACCATGACCCTCATGCAGACCGCGCTCACCGACCTCACGAACGACGGCATCGCGTGGACGCTCGAAGGCGTGCTGTGGCACCAGGGGGAGAACGACATGCTCAACAACGAGTACGTCGCCCAGTATGGAGCCCGTTTGACGAACCTCATCGCTCGGTTCCGCGCCGATCTCGCGGTGCCGGATCTCAAGTGGTTCGTCGGCGCGACCAGTGACAAATGCATCTGGGGGATGGATTTTCGCGACAACATGCAGATCCTGCGGAGCCAGCAGCTCGCTGCGGCCGCGGCGGATCCGCTCGTGCATTTCGTGGCGACCAGCCATCTCGCGTTCAAGATCAACATCGGCCAGCTTCAGCCCGACTACCACTTCGGCACGGAGGGGCAGCTCCAGTTGGGCGAGGCGTACGCCGACGCCTACCTGAGCACGATCGGCGTCGACGTCACCCATCAGTCGCAGGAGTTCTGCTGCGGCTTCCCGGGTGAGCCGGGCGGCGACGTGCGCGTCTTCGTGTTCGCGGGCCAACGCAGCATGGAGGGAGAGGGAGCGCACGTGGCCCACATCGGGAACTACCCCGAGTTCGCCGCGTTGAGCACGCCGCAGGAAGATGTGCTCTACCGCTACCGTCTGGGGGGCGGCAACCACACGTCGACGGGTTGGGCGCCGCTCGGTCCCGCGGACTACCTGGGGAACTTCGGGCCCGAGCTGAGCTTCGGCCAGGTCGTGGCGAGCCAGCTTGACGATACGGTCGCCGTGATCAAGGTCACGCACAGCGCGGCCGTCGCCAGAGACTGGTTGCCCGCGCCCACGGACGCGAGCCTGCCGCAATACGACGACTCGATCGCCTTCATCCAGACCGCGTTGGGCAACCTCCAGCTCCACGGGTTCAACCCCGTGCTCGAAGCCCTGGTCTGGGTACCCGGCGAGCACGATGCCTGGTGGACTCCCTTCCGCGTCGAGTACGCGACGAACCTTCAGACCGTGGTCAACCAGATGCGTGTCGATCTCGGCGCGCCGAACCTGCGCTGCCTCGTCGCCGAGCTGGCGGACGACCTGGTGTGGGAGACCAGCCGGCTGAACGAGCTGGACGCACAGATCCAGACCGTCGCCGCCTCGGATCCACTGCTCTGGTTCGTCGGGTCGACCGGGATCCCGGTCCCACCGCTCTCACCGACGTTCGGCACCGAGGGCACCCTTCTCCTCGGCGAGCATCTGGCGGAGTTCTACCTCGCGCTCGTCTGTCCTGCCGACCTCGACGGCAGCGGCGACGTGGGATTCGGCGACATCCTTCAGATCATCGCGGCGTGGGGCCCGTGCCCGGGCTGTCCAGAGGACCTGAGCGGCAACGGCATCGCTGACTTCGCGGACATCCTGGCGGTGATCGGAGCGTGGGGGCCGTGCCCTTGACCACCGCGTAGCGCAGCGAAGAGCACGTCGTCGCCCGACCCAAGACCGCCTCCTGCACCTCCATGCGCAAGAACGCGGCTCCCCGCAAGAACGAGGAGCCGCCATCAGTGGGCCATACAGGACTCGAACCTGTGACCTCGCGGGTGTGATCCGCGCGCTCTAGCCAACTGAGCTAATGGCCCCGGGTCGCGGAGTATACACCCTTCGGCCCGTTCATGACGCGGCCCTGCCCGCCGATCGGCCAAGCTCCGTGGCGAACGCGTCGGCGAGCCGATCGACCAGTTCCTGCCGCGCCGGGTCGTCCGCTACGGCACCGGAACCGCTCGACGCGAGGCTCGACCAGGACGGGTGAATCCGCGCGCGGGCGAGCAGGGTCATCACCGTCCGTCCAACGGTAGATCGCGTCGTGTTGGTCTTCGTGTTGGTCTTCGTGTTGGTCTTCGTGTCGGTCTTCGCGCCGGCTTTCTCGCCGGGCTTCGCGTTCGCTTCGGCGCCGAGGCGGATCACGTCGAGGCTGGCGTGGCCGCGGCGGAGCAGCGCCGCGATCAGCTCGACCTGGCGCGCGACGAGCAGACGCAGCGTTGCCTCGTTGCATCGCAGTTCGGTGCGGCCGCGGATGCGATCGAACAGGCGTCGGCCGTGGGCGTAGCCGGCGGCCATGAGCCCGCCGATCGCCGCTCCCGCGGCAGCGCCGGTGCCGAGGCTCAGCCCCGCGAGCATCACGTCGAGCGTGAGGCCGACCATCGCCCCCGTCGCCGCCGCCGAGCCGGCGCGAATGCCGAAGCTCTTGAGCGCCTCGGGGCTGAACAGGTCCATGCCCCAGCGCCCCTCGGCGAGCGGGAGCCCCTCGGCCTCGACATCGCCTGAGCGGAACCGGTGCAACGCAAGCAGGTCGTCCACGCACCGCTGCTCGCGCACCCGGACCGCCCCGCGCAGTTCGTCCATGGCGGCCCGCGCCCGCTCGTCCATCGCGCTGGACACCGTGATGACATGCGCCGACACGTCCACGGCCAGGTCCGCCAGGAGCAGGGCCGACGCCCGCAGGAGCGCCCGCCGCTGGGTTTGCCGATCGTCGATGAGCGCGTCGAGCTGGGCGGCATGCGTGTCCAGCAGCGTGCGCATCTTCTCGAACAGACGCCGCTCGTCGCGCTCGTCGAAGACGACGGTGTCGAACTCGGCCACGGCGTGCATGTTCACGCGGGCAAGATGCTCGCGCCACGCCGCGGTGTTCGCGGCGTCGGTCGCGGTGAAGTTCAGTACGGGCACCACCGGCCGCGCGCACCACCCGAGGATCTCCAGCTCGTCGCGGTGTTTCGCCATGACGCGGTCGCGGGCGTCCACGACGTACAGGGCCACGTCGCTGTCGAGCAGTTGACGCAGCGCCTTCGCCTCCTGGGAGAACCGTCCGCGGGCCTCGTCGTCGTCGAGGAACGCGCGAACGAGATCGTGTCCGTCTTTGCGCCGATCGCCCCGGCACGACTCCATGTGCTCGAGCAGACCGATGGAGTCCTCCAGCCCCGGCGTGTCGTAGAGCCTCAGCGTCGCGTGGCCACCGGCGCTGAGCACCGCCGCTTCGACGGCGCGGGTGACGGCGGGGTGATCCGAAACCTCGCCGAACTCGACGTCACGCATGAGCGTGCGCATCAGCGACGTCTTGCCCGTGTTCGTGTGGCCGACGACCGCGACCTTGAGCAGCGCCTCGCTCATCGCCGCGTCTCCCGCGCGAGTTGAGCGTCGAAGCGGTGCCGCAGCTCGTCGAGCCACGCGGGCGGATCGAGGCCGGGGCCGGGATCGTCATCGGCGATCGCGGCGTCGAGCACGCGCGTGATCGTCGCCTCGTCGCGGCCCTGCAACTCCAGCAGCATCGCCAGCAGCGCCGCGGCCCGCACCGCGTCGTCACGATCGGCGGGCTCTGCATTGTCC
>JAAELP010000201.1 GCA_024226535.1 Planctomycetota bacterium
CGAGGAATCGCGGCCGGCCAGTCACCGGGAGCGAGCCACCCGTTCAGGCCAAGTACCACGAGGTGACCGGCCACGAGCATCAGGCACAGGTAGCCCATGCGCTGACCGCGTCTCCAGCGCCAGCCCCCGAGTGCCTTTGGCATCATCGGCAGGGTCGCGATCGCTGGCGCCAGAAGGAAGAACAGGGCGGCCACGCCGAGCGAGATCGCCAGCTCACCTTGCAGGCTGAGCCGTCCGTCGTCGGCGAAGTACTTGCCGAAGTACGCGGGAGTGAGGAGCGCGAGCGAGAGGAACGCGTGAGCCACCGCCATGAAGAAGCCCATCAAGCCGCAGAACTTGATCACGACGAGTCGGCGAAGCTTGATGTCGTCGTGCCAGTGAATGACCTTCCCGACGAGATACGAACTGGCAACGAAAATCACCGCCGCGAGTGACGTCGCCTTGTTCAGAATGAACATGGGAAAGTGCGCCCACGAGACGTCGCCAGCCAGGTGATAGCGAACGACGGCGTACAGGAGCGAGCCACCGAAGATGGCGGCGAACCACTTGATCGTCGTCGGTTGCCAGAGACGGTTGGCGGGGAGTTCAGAGGGGTCGTCAGGCATGGCCGCCACCCACAGGTCCATCATCTCCAGCCGCTCCCAGGCCTCCCTCTTGCCAAGGTCGGACTACCTGGACCGCACCTGCATGGGTCAATAGTAGAGTGGCGTAGACCGTTCTGCGAGCCGCGATGACTCTTGACTCATGCCGGTGCGGCCCCTCGCCCCCCCTGCCAGGCCAGTGAATCACGAGCCGCGATTGAATGCGGAAGACGCCTCACTTCTTCTTCATAACCGGGCGTGGTGCCTATCGGCGTTCCGCGGGGCGATACACTCGTGTCGAAAGCGCGGCGATGGAGCCGGGCGACGGTGAAGTGGCGCGTGTCGGTTCAGACCAGGACAGATCAGGTACATGAAACACGTACTCGTGCTCGGGGCCGGACAATCCTCGCCGTATCTGATCCACCATCTGCTGGGGCTCGCGGATCAGGAGGATTGGTTCGTCACGGTCGGAGATGTCGATATCGAGTGCGCGCGGGCGCGGGTGGGCGGCCATCGGCGTGGGAGCGCGATCCGCTTCGACGTGAACGACGCGACGGTGCGATCGGCGCAGATCCAGCACGCGGATGTGGTTGTGAACATGCTCGGGCCGCAGTACCAGGACCTGGTCGCCTGGGATTGCGTGTCGCAGCAGCGGCACATGATCTCGGTGTCGTACCGGACCCAGGCGGTGCGCGACCTGGACGCTGACGCGCGTCGGGAAGGCGTGCTGCTGCTGTTCGAGCTGGGCCTCGATCCCGGTATCGACCACATGTCGACGATGTCGATGATTCGTGGCGTGCGTGACGACGGGGGGAAGATCGTGGCCTTCTGTTCGTACGGGAGCGGGATCCCGGCGGAGCTGGATACGAACCCATTCAACTATGCGATCACGTGGAACCCTCGCAACGTCGTCATGTCGTCGGAGCATGGTGCGCAGTACATGGAGGATGGCTTGATCAAGATCGTGCCGTGGCACCATGTGTTTCTCCACACGTGGGAGGTCGACGTACCGGGGGTGGGGATGCTCGAGGCATATCCGAACCGAGATTCGCTCTCGTACATGGAGTCGTTCGGACTGGAGGACGTTCGGACGATGGTCCGGGGGACGCTGCGGTACCCGGGGTGGTCCGAGACGTGGTCGACGATCGTGCGTCTGGGGTTGCCGAACGAGCACCTTCGGATCCCGGATCTCGCGGAGCGAACGTACCGCGAGGTGGTGGAGATGTTTCTGCCGCTCAGCGTGACGGGGCCGAAGGTCGAGGCGCGGGTCGGGCGGTTCCTTGGTGTGAGCCCGACGGGTCGGATCATGCAGAACCTGAAATGGCTCGGGCTCCTCTCCGAGGAGAAGACGGGCTGCGACGGCGACACGTCTGCCGCGATGCTGGTTCATCTCCTGGGGAAGAAGCTCCGGTTGGAGCCGGGACAGCAGGATCTGGTGGTGCTCGTGCACGAGTTGGACGTGGAATACCCGGGGGTGTCGCGTCGGCCTGAGCGGATCACGTCGACGCTCGTGGCGCGCGGAGAGCCGGATGGGTTCACGGCGATGGCGAAGACGGTCGGGCTTCCGACGGCGCTGGCGGTGAAGCTGCTGCTGCGGGGTGAACTGTCGCTCAGGGGATCGCAGATCCCGACCCATCCGTCCATCTACGACCCGATTCTGGCGGAGCTGGCGTCGGCGGGGCTGGTCTTCGAGGAGATCGCAAGTGAGATCGTATAAGACGCTTGGTGTGATTCGCCGTTCGCGTCTCGAGAACGAGCTGCGCGTGCCGATTCACCCGGACCACTTCGATTTGATTCCCGAGCACCTCTGTGAGCACATGTTGCTCGAGGAGGGGTACGGGGAGCCGTTTGGCGTGCCCGACGCGGAACTCGCGGTGCGGTTCGGCGGTGTGCGGACGCGGGAGGAGCTTCTTGGGGGAAGCGGCGTGGTGCTGTTGGCGAAGCCGAAGCCGGAAGACCTTCGCGAACTGTCGGAGGGAGGCGTGTTGTGGGGCTGGCCCCACTGTGTTCAACAGCGGGAGATCACGCAGGCGGCGATCGACCGCCGTCAAACGCTCCTGGCATGGGAGGCGATGTACGAGTGGCGCGGGGGTGCGCGCGACATGCATCTGTTCTACCGGAACAACGAAATGGCGGGATACTGCGGTGTCGCGCACGCGTTTGCCCTTGCCGGGACGAGTGGCTCGTACGGATCGCCTCTGAAGGCGATCGTGCTGAGCTTCGGCTCGGTGAGCCGTGGTGCGGTCTACGCGCTCCAGGGCCTGGGGGTGAACGAGATCACGGTGTACACCCAGCGATCGCCGACATCGGTGACGAACGCGGTGCTGGGGGTGCGGTATGGGCAGATGCGGCGAGGCGTGAACGGTGGGCCGATGACGGTGGTGGAGCCGGACGGGCGCGAGCGGTTGCTGCGCGAGGCGCTGGGTGAGGCGGACGTGATCGTGAACGGAATCCTCCAGGACACGGGCGCACCGGTGATGTTCCTGGAGGAGGGAGAGGAGCGGTCGCTGAAGAAGAACTGTCTGATCGTGGACGTGAGCTGCGATCTCGCAATGGGCTTCCCGTTCGCGCGGCCGACGTCGTTCGAGAACCCGGTGTTCGATGTCGGGGGGTGCGTGTACTACGCGGTCGATCACTCACCGAGCTGGCTCTGGCGTAGCGCGTCGTGGGAGATCTCGCGTGTGGTGGTGCCTTTCCTGGAGACGGTGATGGGTGGGGCGGATGCGTGGGACGCGGACGAGACGATCCGTCGGTGCGTGGAGATACGCGACGGGGTGGTGCAGAACAAGGACATTCTGACGTTTCAGCAACGGGCGGAGGCGTTCCCGCACGAGTCGCGAGAATGCGCAGTCTGACCCGGCCTCCGATGCTTTTTTCGACGTCGTGCCGTGCCAGCACGGTCCCGTGGCTGGAGTTGTGCCGGGAGAGACGGAACATCGAGGACTTCATCCTCGACCCCGCCCTGACGACTCCGTTACCATGTGATTCAAGGTGTATGGCAGGAGCTTGCCCGGCATCGATCGACGCTGATCGAGTCTGGCGGCCTGTCGAAGAGGAGGCTCGACGGCTACATCCCCGGGAACCATGCCCGGCGGGGAGCCCGACCGGCCACACGAGATTGACCACACAATCGAGGCGCGTTGCTGCGACGCCTCCAGGGAGATACGTGATGCGCCTGATGCTCGATGTCCGTTCCGTCGTCACGCTCGCCGTTGCCTCGCTCGCCTCGCTCGGGACCGCTTCGGTCGCGTTGGCGCAGACCACGACCACCACGCCGGCCCCGTGGGATGAGCAAGCCAACGGCCCCCTGCCGCGCTGGCGCGAAGGCGCGCGGCCGGCGCCGGATCCGGAGCAGTCGCTCGTTCCGTACGCGATCACGAGCGGCGCCGGCGACCAGGAGCCGACCTCCGGCGTCGTCACCTCCCCGCAGGACTACACGCCGATCGGCGGCGTGGTCTTCCGCTACAGCACCGGGGCGTGGCCCGGCGTGGTCACCGACTGCGTGCGGACGCTGACCGGAGACCCCACCCACGACGAGATCGCGTACGTCATCGTCGCCAGCGCGAGTCAGCAGTCCGCCGCGACCACCCAGTTCGCGAACGCCGGCGCCGACCTCTCGAAGGTGCAGTTCATCATCATGCCGTCGGATTCGATCTGGCTGCGCGATTACGGCCCGCACTTCATCTGGCAGTCGGGGACGCTGGCCATCGTTGACAGCCACTACTACCCGACGCGCCCCAACGACAACTTCAGCCCCACGCTGCTCGCGGACGATGAGTTCCTCATCCCGTCGTACGACATCGGGCTGTACTACTCCGGCGGCAACTTCCAGGCCGGCGTGGGGACCACCGGGTTCAAGACGGCGCTGATCTACCTGGACAATCCCGGCTTCGGCGCGACGTTCATCGGCGAGTTGATGGACCGGTACCAGGGCATCGAGACGCTCCACATCTTCCCGCAGTTGCCCGGGAGCGTGGACGGCACCGGGCACATCGACATGTGGTTCTACGTCGTGGACTCCGACACGGTGGTCATCTCCGAGTTCCTTCCCGGCGAGAACGCCACCGCGATCGCGATCACGAACAACGCGGCGACGTACATGGAAGGCCAGGGCTACGAGGTCTTCCGCGTGCCGGATGAGAACGCGTTCCACCCGAATGATCCGCAGTGCCACTACACGTACACCAACGCGTATCGCGTGAACGACCGCATCTTCATCCCGCAGTACGGGGATGCGGGACCGATCTTCCAGGCCCGCGACCTGGAGGCGATCGCGATCTGGGAGCAGGCCGCTCCGGACGCCGAGATCATCGGCATCAACTGCTACGACATCATCTGGGCCGCCGGCGCGATCCACTGCATCATGATGCAGGTGCCTCGCTATACGGACTCGATTCCGGCGGCGCACGTGATCAGCCCGGCCGGCGGCGAGTTGCTGGTCGAGGGTAACACGCGCAACCTGACCTGGGCCGCGACCGACGACTCGCAGATCACGTCGGTGGACCTGAGCTACTCGACCGACGGCGGCGCGACCTTCCCGAACGTCATCGCCACCGGCGAGGCCAACGACGGGCAGTTCGACTGGACGGTGCCCGCGAACCTCACCGACGAGGCGATCGTCCAGGTCGTCGCCTATGACGACTCGGCCAACTCCGCCGCCGCCGTCAGCGAGGCGACCTTCGAGATCACCGACGCCGACCAGAGCGTCTACGACTTCGGCACCGACTTCGGCGTCGATCGCTGGGCGTACGGTCACCAGACCGGAACGTGGTCGGAGATCAACGCCACGCGATATCCGGCGGCGCTGAGCGAGCTGACGACCGGCCCCTACCTCGCGATCGGGCTGTCCGACAACATCCCGTACTCGACGATCGTGCCGGCCTCCGCCGGCGAGTCGACGCACGTCTTCGAGTTCACGATCGCCGAGGCTCCCGCGACGATCCTCGACGTGGAGATCCTCTGGGAAGGCTACTCGAATGCCTGCGCGCAGATGGAGCTGTACGTCTGGGACAACGTCGCCGGCAACTGGGGCAACGGAAACGGCGTGACGGGGGAGAACCGGTACATGACGAACTACGCAGGCAACATCGAGGAACACCTCGTGGGCAACCTGCGGAGCGACTTCGACCGGTATATCGACGGGAGCGGCAAGATCACGCTGCTCGTCTACGCCGAGCGGCCCGGCAATCGCAGCCACCACGACTACGTCTCCGTCACCGTAACGCACGGGGCCGCTTCGATCGAGGGTGACGTGAACGGCGACGGCAACGTCAACTTCGCCGACATCCTCGCCCTGATCGGTCAGTGGGGTCCATGCGTGGGATGCTCCGGCGACGTGAACGGCGATGGAGTGGTGAGCTTCGCGGACATCCTGCTGGTGATCGCAAACTGGAGCTGAGCCGGCGCCGGAAGGCAAGACAGAGGGCAAGACAGGACACGCACTCTTACGGGCACGGCCCCCAGGATCCGATCACCGCGAGGATGTCGGCGAAGTCAACGTTGCCGTTCCCGTTGAGATCGTGCGGGCAATCCGGCGGGCACGGTCCCCACGCGCCGATCACCGCGAGGATGTCGGCGAAGTCCACTTGGCCATTCCCGTTGAGGTCCCACGGGCAGGGTGGGGTGAACTCGATCGGGATCACGTTCGCGGGATCGTCGATCGATCCGTCGACCTGCGCGTCGCCGTAGTAGACGTGGCACCCGTTCGTGCTCAGCATCGCGCCCTCGTCGATGATCAGGCTCTGCACGTAGATCGCCTCGCACGGGACCTGGCCGACCCCGTCGTTGTCGTGGGTGTCCGCGAGCGACACCGTGGTGTGCGTCGGGCCGATGCGCAGCGTGCCGACCGGGAAGTGACCTGGTCGGGTGCGATCGAGACCGGCCGGATCGGGTCCGATGTCGGTGCTCATCGTTTCCAGGCTCTGGCCCGACAAGCCGACCATGCGCAGCTCGGCGAGGGCGAGGTGAAAGCGCCCCTGATCGTCGATCGCGACGTCGAAGTCGCCGCCGAGGCGCGCCACCGCCGTCTCGGACGCCATCAGGAGCGCCGCGCGGGGCCCGAGACTCAGATCACCCTGGACGAAGAAGCCGTCGATCGACGCGGCACCGTCGGAACCGCCACGCGGCGCCGCGCCGGCGAAGAAGTCGCCGATGACCTGGCCGCTGCCCGTCATGTCCCCGAAGACCGAGAGCGCGCCGTTCTGGATCGTGATCGTCGCGGCGTTGTCACAGTCACCGACGACCTGGGTGTCCGCGAGGATCGTCAGGAGGCCGTCGTTATCGATGTTTGCGTAGACGTCGCCGTAGCCCTCGATCCGCCCGTTGTTGGTCAGGCCGGCACCGCTCGTCAGGCGGCCATCCCACAGGGTGACGGCGCCGCGGCCTCGTGCCACGCGACCGTGTCGTCGATCGAAGAGGCGGACAGGACGTCGAGGTCGCCATCGCCGTCCACGTCCGCCGTATGCACCGATCTCGCGCCATCGGCGCTGTTGCTGACGGTGTGATGCATGAAGCCCGGTGGTGACGACCCGTCGTGCTCGAACCACGCGACCGTGTCGTCGTCCGCCGAGGCGGCGAGCACGTCGGGGTCGCCGTCGTCGTCCACGTCCGCCGCGTACACCGACCAGGCGCCGTCCGCCGTGAGGGAGATGACGTGCTCCGTGAAGCCGGGCGGTGCCGCCCCGTCGTTCTCGTACCACGCGACCTTGTCATCGGCGGAGGAAGCCGACAGCACGTCGATGTCGCCGTCGCGGTCGACGTCGACCGCGTGCACACTGCGCGCCTGGTCGGCGGTCGTGGAGATCAAGTGCGCGGTGAACCCGGGCGGCGATGACCCGTCGTTCTCGTACCACGCGATCCGGTCGTTGGTCCAGGAGGCGGACAGGGCGTCGGTGTCCCCGTCGCCGTCCACGTCCGCGGCATCGACCGACCACGCTCCCCAGACTCCGGTGGCGATCACGCGCCGGGTGAAGGCCGGGGGCGCCGCCCCGTCGTTCTCGTACCAGGCGATCGTGGCGTCCTGCACCGTGGCGGCGAGCACGTCCACGTCCCCGTCACCGTCCAAGTCCGCGGGATGAATGCACCGGGCGCCGTCGGCGGTGGTGGAGATGACGTGCTCGGTGAATCCGGGGAGCGCCAGGCCGTCGTTCTCGTACCACGCGATCGTGTCGTCGATGTGGGACGCGACCAGGATGTCGATCGCACCATCGTTGTCGACGTGGGCGGCGACGACGGCGATGGCGCCGTCGGCCGTCGTGGTAACCACGTGCTCGGTGAACCCCGGCGGTGTCGCCCCGTCGTTCTCGTACCAGGCGATCGTGTCATCACCGTACGAGGCGCAGACGAAGTCGACGTCGCCGTCGTGGTCGAGGTCGGCGGCGTGGACGGATATGGCCGCGTCGGCCGAGGTGGTGATCACGTGCTCGGTGAACCCCGGCGGCGTCGTGCCATCGTTCTCGTACCAGGCGATCGTGTCGTCCAGGGCTGACGCGGCAAGGACATCGACGTCGAGATCGCCGTCGATGTCCGTCGCGTGAACGGACCTGGCGTCCTCGGCCGCGGTGGTGATGGCGTGCTTCGTGAGCGGGACGTCCGCGGCCGGGGCTTGCCAGGCCGCGACCAGCAGCGCGATGGCGCCGACGAGCATGCCGACGTCGAGGTGTCGCGCGCGAACGCGCGCCATACCGTCCGGTCTCATCGACCAGGATCGAGAAGTCATGGTCCTCTTCCTTGTTCGGCGGTGCGGCTCCCCCGAGCCCGCTTCGAGCATGTGCTCGATATCGCGCCTTGGTACCTCGCAGCGGGCTCGTGGCATGGCATGCCCTCCCCGGCGGGCAAGCAACTTGGGGGCAGCCTCCTACCTAGATTCTTAGCCCGTCGGACCGTGCTGTTTCCATGAGGATTCCACCTCGTTCCGACAGGTCGTCTGGAACGAGGGCGAGGGCTTCACGCCCAAGGAGGGTGAGCGGCTCTTCGGCAAGTTCACCCGCCTCGAGAACACGAATACCCGGAGCAAGAAGGGCAGCGGTCTCGGCCTCTACCTCTGCCGCGCGATCATGGAGCAGCACGGCGGCCGCGCGTTCGCCGAGGCCGAGCCGGGCGCATGGGCGCGCTTCGGGCTTGTTCTGCCGCGTCGATAGGCACACCGATGCCGTGTCCCCTTAGAACACCGTGCTGATCAACGGTGTCCCGATCGGCGATCGGCTGCACACGTCAGATCGTGTAGTCGAGACATCGATCGTGGCGTCTGTCGGCCATGCCTTGCCGATCCTCGGGTCGGCCCGAAGTACACCGATCGGATCGATCCCGAGGCTGGGACGCTGACCTCTTGCGTGCGCCCCCGTCACTCGTGGTGCAACCCGCCATCGCTTGATCCAGGTCTTCGATGATGTCATGAACGCCTTCGATGCCCACGGACAACCGCACGAGCCCATCGGTGATGTTCGCTCGGCGGCGCGCCTCGGCTCCCATGCTCGCGTGCGTCATGCTGGCCGGATGCTGAACGAGCGACTCCACCCCGCCGAGACTCACCGCGAGGCCGCAGAGCTTGACCGCGTTCATCATCCTGCGGCCGGCTTCGAGCCCGCCGTTGAGACCGAAGCTGATCATGCCTCCGTGCCCGGTCATCTGGCGACACGCGATCTCGTGCTGGGGGTGGCTTGGCAATCCCGGATAGCGGATCCACTCGACGGCAGGATGTTGCTCGAGGAATCGGGCCACCTGCAACGCACTCTCGCAATGCTGTCGCATCCGAATGGCGAGCGTCTTGATACCTCGGTGCACGAGGAAGGATTCGAATGGCGGGAGTACGCCTCCGAGGTGATTGAGCGTGCGCCGGAATGTCTGACGCTGCTGTTCGTCCTTGACGACGATCATGCCGCCCACGACGTCGGCGTGGCCGTTGAGGAACTTCGTGAGGCTGTGAATCACGACATCAGCGCCAAAACTGAACGGCTGCTGCAGGATCGGCGTCATGAACGTGTTGTCTACGACGAGCAGTGCACCGTGCGCGTGGGCCACCCGCCCGACTGCTTCGAGGTCGGAGATGACCAGGGTCGGGTTGCCAGGCGTCTCGACGAAGACGAACTTCGTTTCGGGGCGCATGGCCTCTTCGATGGCGCTCACGTCCGAGGCATCGACGAAGGTGCAATCGATGCCGAAACGCGAAAGGACGGTCTCGAGGAGGGTGCAGGTGGGGCCGTACACGGCATCAGAACACACGAGATGATCGCCCGCGCTCAAGAGGGCGGCGAACGTCGTGTGGATGGCGGCCATGCCGCTTCCACAGGCCAACCCGGCGTATCCGCCTTCGAGCGCAGCGACGGACTTCTCCAGCGCCTCCACCGTGGGATTGCCCATCCGGGAGTAGATGTAGCCCTGAGCGTCGCCGGCGAACAGCTTCGCCCCTTGCTCGGTGTTGTCGAACGCGAAGGTCGAGGTCTGGTAGATGGGCGGCACGACCGCCCGGTGCTCGTTCGCCTCGATTCCGGAGTGCACCGCCAGGGTGTCAGCCGATGGTCTGCCGTCTGCGTTCATGCTCGTTCTTCCTCTTGCGACTCGAAACCAGATGAACGGCCTTCGTCGTTCAATCGAGACGATCGAACTGGCCGGAGTTGTACTGCTCGATCGCGTCCCGCACCGGCAGGTTCGTCCACTGAAGGTCACCGCCACGGACGCCGGCAAGTCGACAGACCGCAGCCTCGGGATTTTCGGCGACGCATCTCTGTCGGGGGGGCCTGGGCATCGAGGCCTTCATTTTTGATGGGCGGTCATTATAGCGCCGGAATGGCATTCGCGCTAGACGCAGGGCCCCCACGCCCCGATCAGGACCAGCACGTCGCTGAATCCGACGACGCCGTTGAGGTCGAGATCCTCACGACAGTCGGCGCACGCTCCCCACGCCGCGATCACGTCCAGCAGGTCCGCGAAGTCCACGTCGCCGTCGCCGTCGACGTCGGCCGGGCAGGCCGCGAGACCGGCGAGCTGGATCAGCGTCGCCATGCTGCCGCGGATCGCGTGCAGGGCGAACGGCCAGTCGATGTCCGGGTTGTCCATGGTGTCGGTCGGCTGGTGGTAGACGTCGTTCGCGCCGCCCCATGTCTCCGACGGCGTGTGCTCGGCGAGGCCGACCGCGTCGTATCCCGCCTGCCAGAATCCCCACTGGTCGGACACGAAGTCATCGCTCTCGTGCACCTCGACGTCGATCGGCGTGTACTGCGCGAAGTCGGCCGCGAGCAACTGCGCCAGCCATTGCGAGGACGTGTTGCCGCCGATGTCGAGGTCGTAGTCCGGATCGGGCTCGTGGTCGTCCCAACCCGGGTGCAGGAGCATGTCGAGGTTGATCGCCGCGACGATGTTCTCGCCGGCGGCCTCGGCGGCCATCGCGTACGCCTCGCTGCCCACCATCCACTGCTCCTCGCCGGAGAACGCGATGAAGCGGATCGTCGCGTCGAACGACTCCGCCGCGAGGATGCTCGCCGCCATCATCACCGCCGCGGTTCCGCTGGCGTTGTCGTCGCAGCCCGGCGCATCGTTCTGGTTGCTGCCGTTGTAGGTGTCGAAGTGCGCGCAGAACACGACGATCGCGTCGGGGTGGAGCGTGCCCGGCCGCTCGCCGATGACGCTGGGGCCAAAGGCGGGATCGAACTCGTGGAAGGACGTCTCGAGGCCGAGCCCGTCGAAGTGCGCGTGCATCCACGCCGCGGCCACGTGGATGTCCGCACCGAACGAATAGCGATTCGTGAGGGAGTGCGGCGCATGACCCGGGACGACATCGACACCCGTCAGCACGCGCAGGTACGACTGGTACTCCGCCAGCGTGACCTGGTCGATGAGATCCTCGACGTCGACGGCGCCGACCGGCGCCGCGAAGTGCAGTACCGCGGCTGCGACCACGAACACGGTGAGGTGACGGGCGTGCATGGAACGACTTCCTCGCGCTCAGCTGCAACCAAGCTCATTCTACCTGCTCGACGGGGTCTTCGGCCTCGCTCACTCCCCGCTCGGCGCGGCGGAGATGACGTCGAAGTACCGGCCCATCCAGTACGCCAGCAGGTAATCCATGCCCGCGGCGTGCAGCTTCGGGTGCCGCGGGGCGTGAGCGGTGACGCGACGGTACGGGTTGGCCTTCCAGTAGTTGTCAGTAATCATGCGGTTGGCGATCGGTTGCACGTGTCCGGGCGTGTCCTCGAGCAGTTCCAGCAGATCCTCCGGCGGCGCGAGACGCTTGACGGGCGGAAAATCCCGCAGCTCGTCGAGGATGGGGGCCATGATCAGCGCGCGCTGCTCGGCGTCCGGCTCCATGAAGTGCGCGTAGACGATCGTGTACACCGCGTTCAGCTCGTGACGCATGAACCGCCACCAGCCGACGAGCCCGCGCCGGACCTCCTCGGCGAGGGGATCACGTTGGTCCTGAAGCAGCAAGGCGCACGCGGCGAGGGCGAAGTGCTGCACGTCGTTGGCGCTGACGTTGGCCGCCTTGTTCCAGTGGCCGCGCGATTCGGTCCACCCCCCGGCAACCTCGAGGCTCCAGCCGATCCCGCTGACCCACCGGCCGCGTCGCGTGTCGTACTCGGCGGCGAGGTCGGCGTCGTACGCGGCGGCTGCGCAGAGCATCTGGAGCACGAGCACACGGTTGAAGCCGTTGGGCAGGATCAGCGCGTCGGGCCCGAGATCCCCGTGCTGGGTCGTGCGTCCGCGCCGGTCGTGGATGCGGTACCGGTCGCGGACGAGCCGGGCCACGGCCGGCACCATCGCGTCGCGCAGGGCCGCCCGCGTCTGGGCCGTCAGCTCCAGCTCACCGCGCCGCTCCAGGGCCAGCGGGATCGCGCAGCCGAACATCGCGAGGTTCAGGTGGCCCTTGTTGACGCCGTCGCGCCACCACTCGCCGGTCGTCTCCGACCGCACCCACGGTTTGTGCGCGTCCGGGGCCATCCAGAACAGCGGCTCGGCGCCGGTGTAGCCCGGGACCATCGTGTTGCCCAGCAATCCCGGCTCGCCCGTCACGACGTAGAACCGGTGCAGCGCGCCCGCGAGACGGCGCAGGTCCGCATCGACATCCGACACCGACGCGTGCGGATCGGCGCGCCGCATCGCCGCGGCCTTGAACCCCAGCGCCGCCATGAGGTAGCCCTGCCATGCGGGGGCATCCGGAAGTTCGTGAGAGAAGCGGTAGTTCTCCAGCGCGACCGGGTCGCTCGTATCGCCGGCGGGAGCATCGCCCCACGGCAGGTACGCGGTGTACGTCAGCAGCCCGTTCTCGTCCACCATGGCGAACGTCGACGTCTCATGCATCGCCGCCTTGGCCGCGAGATCCGGCACCGGTGTCCAGCGCGGCGACTCGAGAGGTGCCGGGGCATCGACTTTCGGCGGCCCCGCGCAACCCGTCGTCAGCACGAGCGCTGCGAGCGGCGCGAGCCGGCACCGGAAACCCGCACACCGGAATAGCGAGACGCAACGCAACACGAAGTCAGACACTCGCAGCTCCAATACACTCGTGGGCGATTCTACGTGATGCGGGGCGTCGCCCCACCTGGCAGATGAAGAGACGCCGTTCGACCGGGTTCGATTCCCCCCTTCGCGCGCAGCGGCGTCGCGGCTCGCGATCCGGGGCGTGATCCCCCTCGCCGGTGGCCAACTGCATCCGCCATAATTCCCCGGTCCAAAACGTGGGGGCCCTAGCGCGCGTGATGTGTCGAGGCCTCCGCGACGTGTCCGCTCGCGCATTCGAGACAGGGCACGTCCATGAACATCCCTCGTTTCCGACTCACCTGCATCGCCGGCGCGGCGTTCGTCGCGGCGGGCGCGGTCGCTCCCGCCACGGCGGTCGATCCGGTGCGGCTCAGCTACGTCGGTCGGTACGACTGTCACTGCGCGGTGGGGCGCGACCACCTCGTCGGCGTGGAGCAGGTGCGTGATCACTACGCGATCATCAGCTCGTATGAGGGCCTGGTGGTCGTCGATCTCGACGATCTCACGCCTGGCGGAACACAGACCAACGTCGACTACCTGCCGGGGCTCAACGCGCACTCGACGGCCACGCAGGGCGAGTACGTGTTCGCCGGCCTCCAGCGGCTGGGTGGCTTCGCCGTCGTGCACTTCGCTCCCGATCAGACCCTCTCGCTGATCGACACGTTTTCCGAGCCCGGGGTCATCTTCGGCAAGCTGACGCTCGTCGGGAATCGACTCTACGTTCCGGCGCACGCCTTCGGCATTCGCATCTACGACGTGACCTTTCCCGCGTCCCCCGTGCTCGTCGGCTCGCTTCAGGATGGGTTCACCGACGCGTTCGCGATCGCGGTGAGCGGGCAGACCGCGTACGTCGCCGACGGCGCCGGTGGCATGAAGATCGTCGACATCACCGACGAGACGGCCCCGACGATCACCGCGGGAGAGAGCATCGAGACGACCACGGGAACCTCGGAGGATGTCCTGCTCGTCGATCAGCGTGCCTACGTCGCCGCCGGCGGCGCCGGGCTGGCGAAGTACGAGCCGGGCAACGTGGCA
>JAAELP010000202.1 GCA_024226535.1 Planctomycetota bacterium
ACGCGTGACGATGCGGGCGGGCGCCGGCGGCGAGACGCCGGTGCTCTCGGACCTGAGGATCGCGCTGCGCGACCCGGACCCGGCGGTGCCGGCGGTCCAGGTCGCCAATGCTACGGCGTTCGAGAGCGACTCGGGCTCGGTTCCGCTCCTGCTCACGGTCACCCTGTCGTCGCCGGCGGCCGCCGGCGTCACCGTCGACTACCAGACGGTCGAGGCCTCTGCCACCGCCGGCATCGACTACACGCCGACCTCCGGAACGCTGACCTTCGCCACCGGCAGCAGCAGTCGTACGGTCACTGTCAACGTCCTGGGCGACAGCGACGAAGAGGATGCCGAATTCTTCTTCCTGCGCCTGTCGAATCCCCAGGGAGCCGTGATCGCGGACGCCTCGGGCACCGCTACCATCGTCGACGACGACCTGCGCGCCGGGCCAGTGGCGGGCACCGAGGTGACCTACACCCTGGACGAGGACTTCGACCGCGGCCGCTCCTTCAACGTCCACCACGACGTGCCTCTGGGCGATCAGC
>JAAELP010000203.1 GCA_024226535.1 Planctomycetota bacterium
CCCTGGTTCGAGACCTCGCTCTCCCCCGGCAGTGGATTGCCGATCCGGACGTCGAGGCCGACCGCCACCGACTCGCCGACCGCCAGCTCGCCGATCATCACCTGGAGCGGATCCTCGGAGGTGATCGTGCCGCCGGTGGTCGTCACCGAGCTCGCGAGCAGCGAGGTGTCGAGGGGGATCGAGTCTTCGAGCACCACCGCCGTGGCGATGCCGGTACCGAGGTTCTCGAGGATGATCTCGTAGCGCAGGACATCGCCCGGGTTGGCCTCCCCCGGCACCGCCTCGTCCTCGAGCAGCAGGTCGGTCTTCGACGCTGCCAGCTGAGGCACGTCGTCGTCGGCGATGGTGCAGGTGCCCTCGCCACCGGCGACGACCAGGTTCACGGGCGCGGTGAGGAGCACCGAGAAGGTCTCCTCCGGCTCCGAGTAGTCGTCGGTCAGCACGTCGACGAGCACCGGTTTGCCGGTCTCGCCCGGGGCGAAGATCAGCGTGCCCGCGGCCGGGCTGTAGTCGTCACCGGCTCCGGCGGAGCCGTCGGCGGTCGTGTAGTCGACGCTCACCTGTCGGCCTGACACGGCCGACAGGCTGACAGTGAAAACCGCGCCGGTGGTGCCGGCGTCGCCTTCCGTGACCGTCACATCGTCGATCGACACCGCCGGCAGCGGATCGTCGTCGACGATCGTCCCGACGCCGGGCGCCGTGGGCGGCAGCGCGTTCACCGCGTCGGAGAGGGTGAGCCACAGCGTCTCGTCGTGCTCGTCGAGCGCGTCGTCGAGGACCGGCACCATCACCGTGACGTTGACCGTCCCCGCCGGCAGGCTCACGGTCCCCGAGGACTCGACGTAGTCGAGACCGGCGAGAGCCGTGTCCCCAGCCGTCTGGTAGTCGGCCGCGACGTCGAATCCGCTCGGCGACGACAGCATGACGGTGAACGCCAGCTCCGCCCCCGGCGCTTCGGTCACCGTCGCGCCGGTGACCGACAGCATCGGCGGATCGTCGTCGTCGAGGATCGTGCCGGTGGCCAACGGCGACGCCAAGACGGCGTGGACGGCGCCGGTCAGCTGAACGCTGAACGCCTCGTCCGGCTCGTCGAGCAGGTCGCCGAGCACCGGCACCGCGATGGTCGCGGCCTGGATGCCGGCGGGGATTAGCACCGCGCCCGCCCAGGCTTCGTAGTCGAGACCGGCCAGGGCCGAGCCGTCGGCTGTCAGGTAGTCCACCGTGACGTCGAAGCCGCTCGGTGCCGACAGGGTCACCGCGAAGATCGCGTCGGTGCTTCCAGCGTCGCCCTCGGTGAGGGTCGCGCCGGTGATCGAAACCAGGGGCGGCGGATCGTCGTCGAGGATAGTGCCCGTACCTTCTCCGTCCGCCAGGGTGCCGCCGTCGGCACCGGAGAGCTCGACCGTGAAGGCCTCGTCTGGCTCGTCGAGCAGATCGGAAAGCACCACGACCAAAATCGGTTGGCTGGTCTCGCCCGGCGCGAAC
>JAAELP010000204.1 GCA_024226535.1 Planctomycetota bacterium
CCGATGAAGTGCAGGAACACCGTGCCGAGGAAGAAGCCGGCGATGGCCAGCATGGTGAACGGCTTCACGCACCAGTTGACGAACAACGTCAGGAGCACGGGGCGCGTGCTCTTCCCCGCCGCCACCACCTCCGCGAAGTCGATCTTCACCATGATGGGGTACATCATGAGGAACAGACAGATCGCGATGGGGATCGAGACGACGGGCGCCCCGTTCACGTCGAGCGTCATGCCATCCAGCGCTCGCGCGAACCCGGGGGCAAGCCGACCGAGCAGGATGCCCGCGCCCATGCACAGGATCACCCACAGTGTGAGCAGGCGTTCGAAGCCGTGCATCCGGCGGCTCGTGTTCTGCGGTTCACTCATGGTTCAGCTCTCGGTGCATGAGCGAGGCAGACGTCGTTTCGACGCGTCTCATGGCGCGGCGTAGATCAGGTACAGCCCGCCGAGGATCACGAGGATACCGCACACGCCGCGCAGGATGGTCGCCCCACGCGCCTTGTCGGTCCAGTTCAGGTAGCGCTGGACAAGCTCGGTGCAGCTTCCGGCGAGGACGATGACCGAGCAGTGGCCCACGCCGTAGGCGACCAGCAGCGCGACGCCCCAGGCGAGGTCGGTGGACGCGAGCTTGAACGTGACCGCAAGCATCGGGGCCATGTAGGCGAACGTGCACGGGCCGAGGGCGACGCCGAAGACGAGCCCGAGAATGAACGCGGCCAACGCGCCCCGGCGCTTCATGCCGATCTGCCCCGGGCCGGAGAACGGCATCGGGATGACCCCCAGCAGAATGAGCCCGACGACGATGAAGATGCCGGCGACGAAGTAGTTCCCGTACGCGCCGACGTCGCCCATCATGCGCCCGGCGGCGGCGGTGATCGCGCCGATCGCGCCAATCGTGATCAGGATGCCGACCGAGAACAGCGACGACAGCGCGAACGCGCGCCGGACGGTGATCGCGCCCCCCTGCCCGCTGATGAACCCGATGATCAACGGGATGCTCGACAGGTGACAGGGGCTGAGCACGATGCTGAGAATGCCCCAGGCGAACGCGGCCGCGAGCGCGACAGCGGGCGCCCCTTCGACGGCGTGGCTCAGGTTCTCGAACAGCTCTTCCACGGTGGGGCTCGCTCGCGGGGCCGGGTGGCGGTCAGGACTCTTCGATCTGCGCGGGTGGCGTGGACGCTGCGAACTCGTACCCCAGGTCAGACCAAGTGCCGAGGATGTCGTCGCGGGAGAAGAAGCCCACGTGCCGGAACAGCTCATCCCCTTCTGCGTCGAAGAAGATCTGCGTCGGGATGAGCTTGACCCCGTACGGCTTGCCCGCCTCCTTGTCCTTCCAGACGTCGATGAAGACGACCTCGAACTCACCGGCGAAGTCCTTGCGCAACTTCACTAGGATCGGAGCCATCTTCTTGCACGGGATGCACTTGTCCGCGCCGAGGTCCAGCATCCGCGGCAACGCGACGTCCGCCGCCGGCTGGGCGGCGGGCTCGGGCGCGGGGTCGGCTTCCTTGAGACGGAACACGACGACCACGGCCGCGGCAACGGCGACCAGCACGGCGAGCCTGGCGATGATGCTCGGTTTCATGTCATGAGTCCTGCAACATGGACTTGATCTCTTCCACGCTCGGCACCTTGCCGGACGCGCGGACCTCGTCGTCGATCACGAGACCCGGTGTCAACATCACACCGTGCTGCATGATCTCGCTCAGCTCCGTGATCTTCTCGATCTCGCACTCGGTGCCGAGCTGTTCGGCCGCGGCAGCCGCGTTGTCGGCGAGCTGCCGGCACTTCGGGCACCCGGTACCCAGGATCTTGATGTGTGTCATCGTTTTCGAATCCAGTTAGAACATCGCGCCGTAGATCAGTCCGCTCAACGTGGACATCACGATCACGAGCGAGACGAAGACGAGCGTCTTCCGCGTCCCCATGATGCTGCGGATGACGAGCATGTTCGGAAGCGAGAGCGCCGGACCGGCGAGCAGCAGCGCGAGCGCCGGGCCCTTGCCCATCCCGTTGCCGATGAGCCCCTGGAGGATGGGTACTTCCGTGAGCGTCGCGAAGTACATGAACGCGCCGACCACCGAGGCGAACACGTTCGCGCCGACCGAGTTACCGCCCACGAGCGACGCGATCCACTCGCCTGGAACGAGGCCTTCCTCGCCCGGCCGCCCCAGGAGGAAGCCGGCGATCAGGACGCCGAACAGCAGCAGCGGCGTGATCTGCTTGGCGAACGTCCACGTCTGGTCGAGCCACTCGCCGCTCTCGGCGTTGCGTCGCCCGGCGCCGAGCACGGTGGCCAATCCGATCGTGCCCACGGTGAAGGGGATCAGCGCCGCGTATGGCAGACCGCGATCGTGACCCGGCAGCCACTCCCCGAAGCTCGGAACGAGCCAGAACGCGGCGAGCGCCCACGCGCCGGCCGTGGCGACGACGGCGACGAGCACTCTCGACCACGGCGCGTCGAACCACGCGACCAGGATGCCGGCGAGGGCAAGGCCGAAGAGCGACGTGATGATCCACTTGGCCGACCAGATCGCGTGCCAGAGCCCGTCGTCGGCCACGGGCTTGCCCCAGTTGGCGAACACGAGGATGCCGACCATCGCCGCGAAGTACAGGGCGTTCTGCCAGAGCGGTCGCCGCTCGCCCGTCTCGGGCATCGCGGCCGACTCGACCCTGGCCGCCTCCTCCCGGCGGTAGATCAAGTGCATCGCGAGCCCGATGATCACGCTGAACGCGATCGCGCCGATCGCGCGGGCCGCGCCGAGTTCGGGCCCGAGCACGGCCGCCGTGAGCACGATCGCCAGCACGTTGACCGCCGGCCCCGCGTAGAGGAACGCCGTCGCCGGTCCGAGCCCCGCCCCCATCCGCCAGATGCCGGCGAACAGCGGCAGGATCGTGCACGAGCAGACCGCGAGGATGCTCCCGCTCACGGACGCGACGCCGTACGCAAGGGGCTTGCTGGCGGTCGGCCCGAGGTACTTCATGACCGCGGACTGGCTGACGAACACGGCGATCGCCCCGGCGATGAAGAACGCCGGCACGAGGCACAGGACGACGTGCTCCTGCGCGTACCACTTCGTCAGCGCGATCGCCTCGTAGAGGGATCGATCGAAGCGCGACCATCCCAGCGGCACGGCGAACACGGCCGCGAAGACGGCCAGCCCCCACAGGAGCTTCCGCCATTCGGTGCGCAGGAGTGACGGTTGCTCCGGCGCCACCGGGCGCGTCGTCGTGCTCGCGTCGCCCGAGGTCCTGCCCGTGAATGGCGTGGCTGTGGTCACCGTGCAACCGCGATCGCCTAACCGGCGAGGGTCTTCGCCTCCTCTTCGAGGTTGTGACGCAAGACGTCCGACGCACACCCAAGGAAGTTCAGAATGCACGGCGTTCTCAGCTCGTAGAACACCATGACCCCTTCCTTGCGCGCGCTCACGACCCCCGCCTTCAGCATGATGGACAGGTGACGCGAAACGTTGGACCGCTCGGCACCGATGTGGTCGGCGATGTCGCACACGCACTGCTCACCGGCCTTGAGCAGGTCTGCGATGGCGATGCGGATCGGGTGGGCGAGGGCCTGGACGACCTCCGCCTGCCGCTGGTACCGCTTCATGTCGCGGGGGCTCAGCATGGGATGGCCGTCCATTCGTGCATTGGTGATAGATTACTCACCAATAGGCCGATTGTCAAGTCCGCCGTCGGGGAATCGGCGAAGTGTCGCTCACGCGAGCCGTCACCGTCGCGATCGCCGGCACCGGCCTCAATAGGGAAACAGCAGCGGGATCACCAGCAGCGACACCAGCCACGTGATGAACAACAGCGGCACGCCGATCTTCACGAAGTCCATGAAGCGGTAGTTGCCCGGCGCGACGACGAGCGTGACGACCGGCGTCGAAACGGGCGTGGAGAAGGCCGCCGACGCCGCGATGATCACCATCAGTGCCAACGGCTGCGGCGCGACCCCGATGTCCTCGGCAAGCTTGATCGCGATCGGCACGACGAGCAGCGCCGATGCCGTGTTCGACAGCACCAGGCCCAGCACCGCGGTGAGGAAGAACACGATCGTCATCGCCACCCGTGGACCGGGGTCGTAGAACACGTTCCCGATGCCGGCGGCCACCAGCTCGATCCCGCCCGTCCGCCGCAGCGCCTCGGCGATCGGCAACAGCCCCGCGACGAGCACGATGCTCTGCCAGTCGATCGATCGGTACGCTCGGTTCATCGTCAGGCAGCCACCGGCGACCATGGCGAGCGCCGCGATGAGCACCGTCGCCAGCATCGGGATCACGTCGATCATGAGCATGACGACCATGAGCACGAGGACGACGGCGGCGACCGACGCCCGCTCCCGCGCCGGCGCGACGACCTCGATCTCGCCCGGCAACGTCAGGACGAGCAGCTCGAGCGGGTCGGGCTCGAGCAGGCGAATGTGCTTCCACTGACCGCCGACGAGCAGGATGTCGCCGGCGGCGAGGTCCTCACCGGCGAAGTCGTTGACGATCACCTCGCCGGAGCGCTTGATCCCGAGCACGGTGAGGTCCGAGCGCGTGCGGAACGCGGCCTCGCGGATCGTCTTGCCGATGTGCTTCGACTCCGGCGTCACCAGCACCTCGGCGAGGCCGAACACCTCGCCGAGCCGGCGCAGGTCCGGCCCGCGGACCGGCAGCGACTCCAGGTCGTTGGAGATCGCGAAGTCGTCGAGGGCCTCCGCCGGACCTTCGACCACGAGCACGTCGCCCTCGAGGCACCGCCCCGACACCGAGGCCGGAACCACGCTCTTCGATCGGCGCGTCGCGCGCTCCACGGCGAGCACCTCGACCGACCACGTCGAGCGGACGCCGGCATCGCGCACCGACTGCCGGACGAGCGGCGATCCCCGGCGCACACGCAGACGCTGCACCCGATCGACGAGCCCGTATCGCATCGCGATGTCGCGCAGCGACTCCTGGTCCCGGCGTCCCGGCTGGCCGGATTCCCGCGCGGGCAGGAACCGGCGCCCAATGAGCAGCATGTAGAGGACGCCCGCCGCGAACACGGCCAGGCCCACCGGCGTGAAGCTCAGCAGGCCGAACGTTTCCGCCCCGGCCTCCTCCAGCGCCGCGTTGACCACGAGGTTCGGCGTCGTCGCGATGAGCGTCACCATGCCGCCGAACAACGCCGCGTACGAGAGCGGCATGAGCATGCGCGACGCGCTGGTGCCGGTCTTCGTCGCCATGCGCATCACGATCGGGATGAATATGGCGACGACCGCCGTCGAGCTCATGATGCCGCTGAGCACCATGGTCGCGACCATGAGCAGCACGAGGCGGCGCACTTCGCTGCCCCCGCCGAGGACGAGCAGCCAGTCGCCGATGCGGTACGCGATGCCGGTCTGCACCAGCGCCTCACCGACGATGAACAACGCGACGATGATCAGCACGAGCGGATCGCCGAAGCCCGCCACGGATTCGGCAACGCTCAGAACGCCGCTCAGCATCAGCGCGAGGACGACGAGCAGGGCCGTGACGTCCAGACGCACCTTGCCCGAGGCGAAGAGCACGCCGGCGACACCGAGCACGATGAAGACGAATGCGGCCTCTGGGGACATCAGCGATCAGCAACCCGTTCAGGAAGTCGCCCGACGGGCCGGTGGGCCGACGCGGGGGGCGACATCCTACTCAGGTCACGCAAACACGTGGTCACCATGAGACAGCACGGCCAGGCATTGCCTGGCCGTGCTACCCCCCCCACAAAGGCCCTCGAGTTCGCTCGCCCCCACGAGGTCGCTCGTACCCCCCCCGGAGTCGAGCGCGGCCCCCCCCAAGAGTCCGCTCGTCCCCCCGGAGTCCGGTCCGACCCCCCACGTAGATATGGTCGCGATTCGCGGCGCGGCGCCTATTGGTACTTTTCCCTAGTCGATCGGATCGACTTCCTAGCACCCGCTAGCCACCTTCGCTGGCGTCACCGGGGGGCAACACCGGCGATCACGGCGAGACGGACCATGTCGGCCACCGACCGGGCCCCGAGACGGGCCATCGCCGAGGCGCGGTGCACGTGGACGGTCTTCGGGCTGAGGCCCAGGTCCTCGGCGATCTGCCGGCTCGTCATCCCGGCCACGACCATCTCCAGGATCTCGCGTTCCCGCGGCGTCAGGCGCCCGATCCGCGCGTCGAGATCGGCTTGCTCGGCGCGCCGGGTCCGCTCCCGTTGATCCCGATCCAGCGCCTGCCGGATCCGATCCAGGAGAAGCTGCGATCGGAATGGCTTCTCGAGGAAGTCCACCGCCCCGCCCTGGAGCGCGCGGACCGCCATGGGAACGTCGCCGTGGGCCGTGATGAAGATGATGGGCCGCGCCGCGTCGCGCCGCGCAAGCTCCTCCTGGAGATCCAGCCCGCTCTTGCCGTGCATGCGAACGTCGAGCACCAGGCACCCGGGCCACCCCGGATCCACGTCGGCGAGGAACTC
This sequence comes from Planctomycetota bacterium, assembly GCA_024226535.1. Taxonomy (GTDB): domain Bacteria; phylum Planctomycetota; class Phycisphaerae; order Phycisphaerales; family SM1A02; genus JAAELP01. Next base: position 6,441 of record JAAELP010000204.1, read on the forward strand.
CTCGGCCGACTTCTTCGTCTCGACCTTCAGCCCGACGGAGCCGATGAGCCGCCGCAGCGAGTGTCGCATGGCGGCGTCGTCGTCCACGACGAAGACGGTGCCGTCGTCAGGCATCGCCACCTCCCGCCGACGGCCCCGTAGCCGGAAGCGTGAACCGGAAGGTGACGCCCGACCCGTCGTTGCCGGTCATCTCGAGCCGGCCGTGGTGCGCCTCGACGATCGTGCGCGCGATCGCGAGGCCCAGCCCCAGGCCCTCGGGCCGCGTCGTGTAGAACGCCTCGAACATGCGG
>JAAELP010000205.1 GCA_024226535.1 Planctomycetota bacterium
ATGATGATGTTCCAGAAGCAGGCCGAACGCTTCGGGACGCGGGTGCTCGGCGCCGACGTGGAGAAGTGCGGTTTCGGCGAATCGCCGATGGAACTCCACCTGTCCAACGGCGACGTCGTCCGGACGAAGTCGGTGATCATCGCCACCGGTGCGACCGCGAACTGGATCGGGCTCGACAACGAACTGCGACTCGCCACCAACGGTGGCGGCGTCTCGGCCTGTGCGGTCTGCGACGGAGCGCTTCCGGTGTTCCGCGACAAGCCGCTCGCGGTCGTGGGCGGTGGCGACACCGCGATGGAGGAGGCCGCGTACCTCACGAAGTTCGCCTCCACCGTGCACATCATCCACCGCCGTGACGCCCTCCGAGCCTCGAAGACGATGCAGGAGCGGGTGCTGTCCGCCGACAACGTCCAGATGCACTGGAACAGTCAGGTGGTCGACGTGCTCGGTGACGACTTCATCACCGGCCTCGTGCTCGAGGACACCGTCACCGGCGACCGGAGCGAACTGCCCGTGAGCGGCCTGTTCGTGGCGATCGGACACGCACCCGCCACCGCATTCCTGCAGGACAGTGGAATCGACTTCGACGAGAGCGGCTACGTCGCCCTTCCGGATGGCGGCTCCAGCGCGACGAACCTCGAAGGCGTCTTCGCCGCGGGTGACGTCGCGGACCACGTCTACCGCCAGGCGATCACCGCGGCCGGCATGGGATGCCGGGCCGCGATCGACGCCGAACGGTGGCTCGCGGGCCACTGATCGCGGACCGCTGATCACGGAAATGCCCCGCGATCGGCGTGATTTCCGTACCCTCTCTGCATGCGCAGAGACAAACTGATCACCACGTTCATCCTGGTCGGCCTCGTCGCCGGGGTGATTCTCGGGCAGTGGCTCCATGGTGCCGCCTCGGATCCGACCGCGGTCGGCAACCAGTGGATGGACGTGGGCAAGCTCATTCTCGTCCGGCCGCTGATGCTGCTGGTCCTGCCGCTGGTGTTTCTCTCGGTGGTGGTGGGGGTCACCTCGATCGGCGATCCGTCGAGACTCGGGGTGATCGGGGGCAGCACGCTCCTCTACTACTTCTCGACGATGCTCGCCGCGGTGATCCTCGGTGCCGTGCTGGTCACCGCCATCGCGCCGGGGGTCGGTCTGTCGGGCGAGGCGGTCGCGAGCCTCCAGGACGACGGCGCCGCCGCGTACGAGACGAACAGCGGCCTGCGGAACGCGATGGGCACCGCGAACGAGAAGGGGCTCGCCGGGGCCTGGATGAACATCCTCGAGCAGATCATCCCCACGAACTTCTTCGCGGAGCTCGCCGGAGGACGGACGCTGGGCGTGATCGTCTTCGCGCTCCTGCTGGGGCTCGCCCTCGCCGCGAGCGGAACCGCGGGCGCTCCGGCGATCGCGGTGTTCCAGTCGCTCTTCGACGGCGTGATGCGGCTCGTGCTCTGGATCCTCTGGCTCACGCCGATCGGCGTGTTCATGCTGGTCACCGGCACGGTGGCGAAGATCGGACTCGGTTCGATCGCCGGCCCGCTGGGGGCCTACATGCTGACGGTGCTCGCGGGACTCGCCCTCCACGCCTTCGTCACGCTGCCGCTGGTCCTGATGATCTTCACCCGCACGAATCCCTACGCGTTCTTCTTCAAGATGCGGAAGGCGCTGTTGACCGCGTTCGGCACCGACTCCAGTTCGGCCACGCTTCCGGTCACCATCGAGACCGCGATCGACGAGGGCGGATGCAGCAAGCGGAGTTCGAACTTCGTGCTGCCGCTCGGGGCGACCGTGAACATGGACGGGACCGCGCTCTACGAGGCGGTCGCGGTGGTGTTCATGTTCCAGCTCTGGGGCATCGAGCTCGGCGTCGGCGAACTGGTGATCGTGGTGGTCACCGCGACCCTCGCCGCGGTGGGTGCGGCGGGCATTCCGAGCGCGGGCCTGGTGACCATGGTCATCGTGGTCACCGCCGTCAACACCAGTCTGGCGGGGCGCGGGATCCAGCCGCTGCCGCTCGAGGCGATCGGCGTGATCATCGGGGTCGACCGGATCCTCGACATGTGCCGCACCACGGTCAACGTGTGGGGTGACGCGGTCGGGGCCCGGATCATCACGCGGCTCGCGCCCGACGACGACGATCCCGACGGGACGCCCGCCCTGCAGGCGTGACGCACGTCGACCCGGGACCCGTTCGCCGGGCCCGGGACCGTCCGATCATCAGGCCCGCGCCGCTCAGGCGGTGGGGGCCGGGACCGTCGAGCGGACGTTGAGCTCGACCAGCTGGGCGTCGTCGATCGCGGACGGTGCGTCGATCATGAGATCGCCGCCGGACTGCGTCTTCGGGAAGGCGATGACGTCGCGGATGTTGTCGGTGCCGACGATGTGCATCACGAGTCGGTCGAGTCCGAAGGCGATGCCGCCGTGCGGCGGGGCGCCGTGCCGGAGGGCCCGGAGCAGGAAGCCGAACTTCGCCTCGGCCTCGTCGGGACTGAGCCCGATGAGGTCGAAGACCTTCTGCTGGACGTCGGGGCGGTGGATTCTGATCGAACCGCCGCCGATCTCGCTGCCGTTCACCACGAGGTCGTAGCCGGCGCTGATGCACTTGCCGGGATCGGTCTCCAGCAGGCCCTCCTGTCCGGGCTTCGGCGCGGTGAAGGGGTGGTGGAGGGCGACCCAGCGGTTCGATTCCTCGTCGAGTTCGAACATGGGGAAGTCGACGACCCAGACGAACTTCCAGGCGTCGTGGTCGATCAGGTCGAGATCGCGGGCGATCCGGATCCGGAGTTCGCCGATCGCGCGGGTCGCGACCTCCCAGGTGTCCGCGGCGAAGAAGACGGTGTCGCCCTTCTCGCAGCCGAGTCGTTCGATGAGCTCCGCGGCGATCGGCTCGACGAAGCGGCCGACGCCCGACTCGAAGCCGTCTCCGGTGCACTTGGTGGTCGGAACGCCGCCGGCCCCGAAGGTCTTCACCCACTCGGAGTATCCGTCGGTCATCTTGCGGGTGAGCTTCTCGACGCCGCCGGGGACCCGGAACGCCTTCACCACGCCGGAGCCCATCGGGCTCGTCTTCTCCATCGCGCCGGTGAAGACCTTGAAGTCGGTCTTCGCCGCGAGGTCGCTGATGTCGGAGATCTCGAGTCCGAAGCGGAGGTCCGGTCGGTCGATGCCGTAGGTCTCCATCGCCTCGTGCCAGGTCATCCGGGGGATCTCGCCGATGTCGACGCCCAGCGTCTCCTTCCAGAGTTCGGTCGCGAAACCACCCATGGTGTCGAGCACGTCCTCCTGGTCGATGAAGCTCATCTCGAGGTCGATCTGCGTGAACTCCGCCTGCCGGTCGGCACGCGGGTCCTCGTCCCGGAGGCACTTGGGGATCTGGATGTACCGGTCGCAGCCGGCGATCATGAGGATCTGCTTGAAGAGCTGCGGACTCTGCGGCAGCGCGTACCACGAACCGGCTTCCAGCCGGCTCGGCACCACGAAGTCACGGGCGCCTTCGGGCGTCGACTTGATGAGCAGCGGCGTCTCGATCTCGAGGAAGTCGCGCTGGTGGAAGTAGGCACGGGTGAACTGCGCGACCTTGGAACGGGTCTCGAGGATGCGCTGCATCTTCGGCCGGCGGAGATCGATGTAGCGGTTCCGGAGCCGGACCTCCTCGCCCATCTTCTCGGCCTCCTGGTCGTCCGGCAGGATCGGCGGCGTCTCCGCCTTGTTGAGCACCTCGAGTTCGGCGGCGACGACCTCGATCTCGCCGGTGTCGAGCTTGGGGTTCGCCCCGCCGCCACGCTTCCGGACCAGTCCGCGAATCGCGATGACGTCCTCGCGGCGAAGTCCCTGGGCCACGTCGACGATCTCCGCGGGGGAGTCGGCGAGGTCGAAGACGACCTGGGTCAGCCCGTGGCGGTCCCGGAGGTCGATGAAGACCAGCGACTTCGAGTGCTCGCGGTAGGTGTTGACCCAGCCCGCGAGGATGGTGGTCTCGCCCTCGTGGGCGGTGCGGAGTTCGTTGCAGTGGTGGGTGCGCTTGAGCATGGACGAGGTCGCCTCGATCGGTGCGGGGAATGCGGAGAATCCCGGATGGTACCGAACCACCGTGGTCGACGGCGGGCGAATCCCGGATCCCGGTATCCTGCGCCGGATGACCCACTCGCCCGGGAATCCCCAGTCCTCGACGTCGAGGCGGACGATCCTGATGACCGCGTTCGAACCGAGCGCGGACATCCAGGCCGCGCCCGTGGTCCGGGCCCTCCTCGATCGGGATCCGTCGCTGCGGGTGGTGGCGTGGGGCGGCCCTCGGATGGAGGCGGCGGGCGCCGAGATCGTGGAGCGGACCAGCGAGGACGGGGTGATGGGCCTCGCCGGGTTCCTCAAGGTCTTCGAGATGAAGCGGACCATCGACCGCATCGATCGCTGGGCGGCCGGGCACCGCGTCGATCTGCACGTGCCGGTCGACAGCCCCTCGGCCAACTTCCCGATCTGCAAGCGGCTTCGGAAGCGAGGGGCGACGACGGTCCACCTCATCGCGCCGAAGGTGTGGGCGTGGGGGCACTGGCGGGTTCGGAAGCTCCAGCGATGGAGCGACCACGTGCTCTGCAACCTGCCGTTCGAGCCCGAGTGGTTCGGGCGGCACGGCGTCGACGCGACCTTCATCGGTCACCCCGTGCTGGCCTGTCCGCTCGACGAGGCCACGCTCGAGACGGAACGCGGGGACCTTCCCTCGGGCGGTCCGCGGATCCTCATCCTGCCGGGGAGCCGGAGCGGCGAGATCAAGGGGAACCTCCGGCACCAGTTCGCGGCGTTCACCGCGATCCGCGAACGGCATCCGGAGGCGACGGCCGTGGTACTCGCGGCCAACGAACGCATCGCCGCGCAGGTGCGCGGGCTGGTCGACCCGCTTCCGGCGGGTCTGGTCGTGAAACTCGACGTGCTCGACGCCGCGATCTCGTGGGCCGATCTCGCCCTCGCGACCAGCGGCACGGTGAGTCTCGATCTCACGAAGCAGGCGTGTCCGATGATCGGGAGCTACGCGGTCCCGCGCTGGCAGACCCTCGTGGCGGACATCATGGTCAGGATTCCCTTCAAGCTCCTCCCGAACATCGTGGCGGGCGAGGAGGTGGTGCCGGAGTTCGTGCCGTACGTCCAGTCCCTCGGGGCGACGCCGATCATCGAGGTGGCGCTGCCGCTGCTCGAGGATCCGACCGCGCTCGCCGCGATGCGAGGCCGCCTCGAACGGGTCCGGGCGATGTTCGACGGGCACGATCCGGCGACCGAAGCCGCGACCGTGATGCTCGACAGGCTCGACTCGAGGACCTGAGCGGCTCAGGCCCGGCCGACGGGGATCAACGCGACGAGGCCGGCGGCGTTGCCGTGGCGGTCCGTGAGCGGGAACGTCCGAACCACCGCCCCGAGGGCGGGAAGTCCCTGCTCGGCGGCGTGACGGTCGAGGGCGTGGGCGTCGTGGGCGAGGGTCGCTTCGTCGGGCCCGAAGGCGACGACCAGCACCGCGGCGTGACGCACGCCCGGCGCGTGGGCGAGCCGGGCGAGGTCGATCGTCGTCCGCTTCGGCAGGGTGGTGAGATCGCCCGCATCCCCGAGGTCGCGGCAGGCCGCGCCGGTCTTGACCTCCAGCCAGAACGCCGATTCAGGATCCATGACGCTCGAAACACCCGACGCGTCGAGGGGTTCCGGATCCAGTTCCGCGAACAGCCCCGGGCCCTCGTCCGGCTCGTCGTCCTCCGCATCGATCTCGTCTCCGAGATCGAGCGGCGCGTCGCTGGTCCGAAGCACGAAGTCGCAGCGGGTCCCGACGCTTCGGACCGGTTCACCCGCGCGACTGGGAAACCTGACCTCGCGAAGGGGATGAAGCCCCGCCGCCTCGAAGCCGGTCGCGAGCATCGGCTGGATCTCGCGTTCGGGAAGGCTGTCGATGCCGCGGACCTCCTGGGCGAGGTCCCGTTCGTCGGCCGCGGCGCGC
>JAAELP010000206.1 GCA_024226535.1 Planctomycetota bacterium
CGGAAGGCGAACGAGTCCTCCGCGGCCGAGTCGCCGTGACCGAGCACGCCGGGCAGGAGCCGGACCACGGCGTCGGCGAGCACCATGGCCGGCAGCTCGCCGCCGCTGAGCACGTAGTCGCCGATGCTCAGCTCCAGCGGGGCGAGTTCCTCGACGACGCGCTCGTCGATGCCCTCGTAGTGTCCGGCGATCAGGAGCAGCCGATCACACGTCGCCAGCGCCTCGGCCCGCGGCTGGTTGAGGCGGCGACCCTGCGGCGTCATGAGCACGCGCTGGGCCGGGCGGGGATGCATCGCCTCGACCGCCAGCACCGCGTCATGGAGCGGCTGGCACATCAGGACCATGCCGGGTCCGCCGCCGAACGGACGATCGTCCACGCGGCGATGCGGATCGTCCGTGTAGTCGCGGATGTCGTGGAGGTGGAACTCGACCAGCCCCGCGGCGGTCGCGCGTCCGAGGATGCTCGCCCCGAGCACGCCCTCGAACATGGCCGGGAACAGGCTCAGGATGTCCAGTCGCATGGGTGCCGTCAGCCCGACGCCGGCGTCTCGAGCTTCTTGCCCGACTTCGGATCGCAACCGACCTTCCGGAGAATGGAGGCGACGGTCCGGCTCGGCTGCGCGCCGACGCTCAGCCAGTAGTCGATCCGCTCGACGTTGACCTTGACCTGCCGTTCCTCGGGCGCGATCGGGTCGTACCAGCCGAGTTCCTCGATGGCCTTGCCGTTGCAGGCAACGCGCTGATCCATCGCGCAGAGCCGGTAGAAGGGACGGTGACGGCGA
>JAAELP010000207.1 GCA_024226535.1 Planctomycetota bacterium
CAGCACGTCGAGACCGCCGCGTCGCGCCACCGACTTCAGGGGGACGCCCTGCAAAGTCGATCTCGACGCAGGGCGCCGCTGTCGTGCGGGTTGACTTTGGTTTTCAGAGATGTCCATGATCCCCCGTCGATCACGTGCAGGCCGGAGGACCCGTGCGCCATGTAAGCCAAGGCGCCTGAGACGACGACGTCGCGGGATTCGCCCGCAGTATTGGAGTAGCCGATCGGTGTCGGGTTCGCGGCGTCGGAGACGTCGATGAGCCACAGCCCGGACAAGTTGCTTGCCACATACGCCACTCCGTTCGAGACGGCGGCGATGTTGGCATGCCCCGGCGTGTCGTAGGCGCCGAGCAGCGCCGGCTCGCACTGCCCGCGCGCCGAGCTCGTGACCAGAAGATGCACGAGGACGGCCGCGCCCAACGATGCGCGGAGGCGATGAGGCACAACTCGTTGTGGTTTCATTCCGTCCCTTCCGGGCGTGCGCATCCTCGGTACCCCGCTGTGGGCATCAGCATGGCACAACGCCCGATGAGCAGGCTCCGTACCGCCTCGCCGAGTCACAGCGCGACCGAGGCGCGCCGTCGACGATACGGATGCGGAATCGGTCCCCCGAGGCACTACTGCGTGCGCAACTGCCTCTCCAGCCAGTCCAGCAGCTCACGCGGCGTGGACGGGATCACGCCCTCCGGCGGCGGCGCGAGCACGTCGTACTGGATCGTCGCCGTCGGATCGAGACCGAGGCCGACGAGGTTCGCCGCCGCGGCGCCGTGGTCCATGCCGCCGTCGTACGTGAGCAGGCGGGTGATCACGCCTTGGAGCGGCGCGTCGATGCTGCACACGTCGTTGGGGTGGTTGCCGCAGGCGCCGTCGTCGAACAGCACGTCCACGTCGCACACCTGGCTGGCGAGACCGTCCAGGCGTGCCTTGCCGTGCGGTGTCTGGAGATGCTCGAGCACGAAGTTGTTCGGGATTTCGTACTGGCTGAGCAGCGTGCCGTCCCAACAGGTGATGCAGCGGTGCGTCTCGGAGAACTTCACCTCGTTCATGTTCCAGACGCTGAAGTTCGCCTTGGTCGTCACCGGTCCGTCGCCTTCCTGGCGGAGGTCGGCCGACACCGGGTGCAGGGCCAGCCATGTGTCGCTGACGACCTGCCTCGGTCCGCTGAACGCCGCGGCGCCGGGTGCCTGGAAGTTCATGAGGAGCTGCGCGAACGACTGGGCGTACTCGATACCGTTGAGGTTCAGGACGCCCGGCGTGCCGGTGGGCGCACCGTGCGCGACGGCGGGATCGACGACCGGGTAATTGACCGAACCGTACTCCCACGCGCAACCGCGCAGGTAGTTGACGACCGTCGCCTCGGCCTTCAGGTGGTTCCAGCGGATCTCCTGGTTGGCGTCGTTGACCGCCCACAGCACGAGGAAGCCGCGCAGGACGCGCTCGCCGGTGCCGTCGTTGGCGGGACGACCGGGCGGGAAGCCCGGGTCCAGGGCCGTGAACGGCGCGACGCCGCCGACGGCGGGCAGTCCGGTGAGCGCCGACCAGTACGTGGGCTGGTCGCCGGTGAGGGTGAACGCGTTGTCGATGTAGTTCCAGCCGGGGTGCGCACGCTCGCCGCTGGCCGGATCCGCCGCGAGCGGGGGATCGCCGTTGACGTAGTACATCTGCACCTTCACGTCCTCGGGGTAGTCGTTGGTGAGGCTGATGAAGGTGTCCTGAAGGACGGCGCCGGGGCCGCCAGGGCCGATACCGCCGAAGCGCAGCTCGATCGCGCTGAGCACGAGCAGGCTGCCCTTGTCCGTGGACGTCGCGCGATCGGGCACCGCGGGGCAGGTGACGTCCACACAAAGGAGCCCGTTCCCCTGATACAGCCCGCCCATCGTGTTGCACTCGAGGACGCTGATCTCCTGGCAGTCGGCCCCCGCGAGACAGCACGCGCCCGTCGTCGTCGCCGGGCAGATCGGCGCCGAGCAGCTCGTGCCGAGATCCTGCGGTGTCCCGCTCATCGCCAGGCAGCTCGACGGCAACAGCACCTCGCACCCGCCACCGTCCAGGCAGCACGCGGCGGAGTTGGTCCCGAAGTCGCACGCGCTGGGGGAGCAGTTGGTGCCGACGCCGATGAACACACCGTTCGTCGTCAGGCATTCCTCGCGCGCGACGACGTCGCAGACCTCGGTCATGCAGCAGGCGCCGGTCGACGGCGGCTGCGGGCACGCGGCCTGGCCGCAGGAGACGCCCGGCTGCAACGTGCCGCCCGCCGCCAGGCAGTTGGCGCCGCTCAGCGCGTTGCAGGAGCCGTCGGCCAGGCAGCACGCCGACGCGGGGGTGTCGCAGATCGAGTCGCACGGAACATCGTCGCCGCGGTAGATGCCCCCGCCGGCCTCGCAGTTGGCCTGGGTGAGACCCTCCGTGCATCCGCCGGCGGCGAGACAGCACGCGCCGGTCGCCGGCGGCGGCGCAACTGCCTGCGGCATGATGTCGACGTCGGCCACGTCGTTGGCCGCGTCGTCGTCGGGCTCGTTCGTCGCGATGATCGTGGCCGTGTTGTTGATCGTGCTCGCCGCCGTACCGGAATTCACGACGACGCGCAGCATCAGCGTCGCTGTCGCCCCGTCGTTCAGCGCGCCCACGTTCCACGCGCCGGTCACGCCGTTGTACGTCCCGTCGCTGCCCGCCTCGATGCCGAGGTACGTCACGCCCGCCGGCGGCACGTCCCCGACGGTGAAGCCAGTGGAGTTGTTGGGGCCGTTGTTCGTCGCGGTGATCGTGTAGACGACCTCCGTCAGCTCCTCGGGCATGGCCACGTCGACGGTCTTTGCCAGTGCGATGTCCGCCGGGCACGTGACTTCGCTGCACATCCCGACCAGCGAGATGCCGCCCTGGGCCATGCATGTGACCTCGGAGACGAACTCGCACGCGCCGGCCGGCAGGCAGCAGGCGCGGCAGTCCTGGAGGAGGACCGAGACGTTGTCGCCCGTGTTCGCCACGGCGAGGTCGAGCTGGCCGTTGCCGTCGAGGTCGCCAACTGCCGCGGAGTGCGGGAAGTTGCCGACGCCGAAGGTGACCTGAGCCGCGAGGGTGCCGTCACCGTTGTTGAGCAGCACCGAAGTGTTGTCGTCAGAGGAGTTCGGCACGGCGAGATCCAGGTCGCCGTCGCCGTCCAGGTCGCCCACTGCGACGAAGGAGGGGACGTTGCCAACGGCGAACGTGGTCTGCGTCGCGAAGGTGCCGTCGCCGTTGTTGAGCAGCACCGAAACGTTGTCGTCGTCGCGGTTCGCGACGGCGAGGTCGAGGTCGCCGTTTCCGTCGAGGTCGCCGATCGCCATGCGGAAGGGAGTAGCGCCAACGCCGTAGGTGAGCTGCGGCGCAAACGTGCCGTCGCCGTTGTTGAGCAGCACCGAAACGTTGTTGTCGTCGCGGTTCGTGACGGCGAGGTCGAGGTCGCCGTCGCCGTTGAGGTCGCCCACCGAGACGGATATGGGACGGGCGCCCGTGGCGTAGGTTACGTCAGTCGCGAAGGTGCCGTCGCCGTTGTTGAGCAGCACCGAGGCGTTGTCGTCACTGAAATTCCCCACGGCGAGGTCGAGATCGCCGTCGCCGTCGAGGTCGCCCGTGGCAACGGACGCGGGGCTGGCGCCGGTGCCATAGGTCACATGGGTCGCAAAGGTGCCGCCGCCGTTGTTGAGCAGCACCGAGGCGTTGTCGTCCTCGGTATTCGCCACGGCGAGGTCGAGATCGCCGTCGCCGTCGAGGTCGCCCACCGCCACGGCGCGGGGGCGGTCCCCGGCACCGTACGTAACCTGAGCCGCGAAGACCCCGTCGCCGTCGTTGAGCAGCACCGAGACGTTGGCTGAGAACGCGTTCGCCGTGGCGAGATCGAGGTCGCCGTCGTTATCGAGATCGCCCATCGCCACGGAGAGCGGGGTGGTCCCGGTGGCATAGATCACGTCGTCCGCGAAGTCCGCGCACCCGACCAGGTCGTCGCACGCCCCTGCGTCGCACGCCGTCCCCTCGCCGAGGAAGATCCCGCTCGGCAGCAGGCAGTCCTCGACGAACCCGAACACGCACCCGGCAGGCCCGAGACAGCACGCCCCGGCCTGCTCGCACGGAACGTCGGAGCAGAGTCCGGGCTTCGAAACGCCGCCCGCGGCGGTGCACGCGGATGGCCTCAGCGGTGAACAGCCTCCGCCCGGGAAACAGCAGGCGGGGAGGAGGACCGGCCCGAGCGTTCCCTCGGCGCCGCCTCCGAAGCTCACGCTGAAGTCCCCGGCGAAGCTTGAGGAGGTGCTGGTGATGGACGCCCGCGCGGCGAGGCCGGCGTACAGCGGCGCCAGGCTGCCGCCGGTGACCACGAAGTCGAGATCGAAGAAGTCGGTGCTGCCGTCGGCTGGATTGTCCTCGAATGCGAACGCGGTGACCTCGCCCGTGAGCAGGACGCCGTCGTAGTCGACCGATCCGTCGCCGGTCTCGTCGACGCGGATGTCCATCACCACGAACTCGGAGGGCGGCCCGCCGGTGGGATCCACGATCCGCGGGGGTCCCCCGAACTCGAAGACCATGTCGATCGGCAGGGCACCGACCGAGAACACGTCCGTGGCGGCGTCGTAGGAGGTCGTCCCGGTGACGTCGAAGGACAGCACCGGGAACGGGCCGCCGGCAGGTTGCAGTGCGCGCGACGAGTCGCAGACGCACAGGGACATCACGATCGCGCACGCACACGAAGCGAGGCTCTTGTCGACACTCATGGTGCACACCCTCCGCCATCGAGACCTTGTCGAGACCACCGGGGGTCGGGCTCGGCGCCCGTGGCGCCGGACGCGGGCCCGTCGTTGAGCGAGCCGTTGGGCAGACAGCAGGCTCCGGAAGCGCCGCCACCGCCGCTACCCCCATCGGTCTGACCGTGCACCGGAACCGCCGTCAACGCGATCGAAGCCAGGGGAACGATCGCCAGCACCGCCGCGCGAGCCCCGTCACCGCGCACGAAGGCCTCCGCGCGCTTTAATAGTTCGCTGCGTGTCCCCATCCTTGCTCTCACCCTCCTGGCGCGTACTCCCGAACCCGAATACCGGCCGCCAGCTTACCACGACAGGAGATGCGTCAGCCCGACTATGGTCGATATGCAGATGAAAGCAACCTTTAGTCTGTAATTTTCCGCGCGGATCCTTCTGGACGGTGATGAAGATGACGTTTCTTTTGACGGCTTTTTCAGACAGGCTCTTTTGAGGCAGGCTCCATGTTGAGGTACTGGCGTCCGGTGGACCACTCC
>JAAELP010000208.1 GCA_024226535.1 Planctomycetota bacterium
CCCGGACTTCAGGGACGCGCTCGTCGTACACCTGCCCTTCGACGGCACGCTCGACGACGCCTCCGGCCGACACAACAACGCTTCCGTCGGGGGCGGAACACCAGCCTATGCGGCGGGACTCCACGGCTCTTCGCTCGCGCTCGACGGGCTCGACGACTGGATCACGCTCGGCCAGCCCGCCGACCTGGCGTTCGGCGCCGGCACCGACTACACGATCTCCCTGTGGATATCCGCCGACGACTTCCAGCCGAGCGGCGATCCCGCGATCATCAGCAACAAGAACTGGTCCGACGGCTTCAACGACGGCTGGGGCCTGTTCATGGGCGGCGACGGCGACGACTGGAAGGTCAACCAGGCCGCCGCGGGCAGCGGCGGACGCGTGGACACGGCGTGGATCGACGTCCACCACACGTCGGGCACGCCGCGGTTCGGCCACATCGCCGCCACCTTCGATCGCGACGGCAACGTGCGGGTGTACCGCGACGGCGCGATCATCGATCAGGCGCCGATGGAGCCCGGCGACGTGGACGGGTTCGCGGTCAACATCGGGCAGGACGGGACGGGCGTCTACCCGCACTTCTTCGAGGGAGCAATCGACGACCTTGCGATCTGGCGCCGCACTTTGAGCGCCGACGAGATCGCCATCCTCGCCATGGGGCGCGACTTCGACGACCTGCTCGCCGATTGCACCGCCGACCTCGACGGCAGCGGCGACGTCGGCTTCGGCGACATCCTCGAGGTCATCGCGAACTGGGGCTTCTGCCCGGGCTGTCCGCAGGACCTCAGCGGCAACAACCAGGTCGATTTCGCCGACATCCTCGCGGTCATCGGCGCCTGGGGACCGTGCTGAGAACCCGGGACGCGGACGGGTTTTCTGGAGAATCCGTACGCGTCCCGGGTTCTTGTCACGCCGTCCGCCGGGGCCGATACGGCAGCCACAGCAACCCCGCCGCCACGAGCCACGCGAGCCCGATGTACGAGGCGCCGCGCGTGCCCGGATCCATGTACGCCCCGGCGAGGATCGCCAGTTCACCGAGCACGAAGAGGATGGGAACGAGCGGGTACAGCGGCACGCGCACCGGGCGCGGCGCGTCGGCGCGGCGCTTGCGGAGGATGATCACCGCCGCTCCCGTCATCGCGAAGAAGACGCAATCCACGAACACCACGCCGGTGAGGAGCAGGTCGATCGGACGCTGCGCGCCGTAGATCGCCGCCGCGAGCAGCAGGAGCAGCGACATCACCGCCAGGAGCGCGATTGCGGGGATGGGCGTGCGTCGGTTGGGCGCGATCGTGGCCAGCACGCGGAAGAAGCGACCGTCGGCGGCAAGCCCCTGGATGAGCCGCGGCCCCGTCAGCATGTTCGCGTTGAGCACGCCGAACGCGCTCAGCGCCACCGCCCCCGCCACGAGCCGGGTGCCGGCCCCCGCCCAGCCTCGGTTCACGGCGTCCGCCGCGAGCGTCTCGCTCGTGGCGACCCCCGCCGGCCCGAGCAGACGCAGGTACGCCCAGTTGGCGACGAGGTAGATCACCACGACGATGAGCACGCCGAACGTGATCGCGGGGGCAGCGTGCGCTGCGGGTCCTTCACCTCTCCGCCGATCCACATCACCTGCTGCCAGCCTCCGTAGGAGAAGAACGCCGGCACGAGGGCGGCGAACACCGCGGCGCCGATGCCCCAGCCGCGCGGCATGTCCTCGCGGGTCGTGACGGGGTCCGTCACCGGCTCGGTGCCCGCCACGATCGCGAGGAAGATGATCGCCACCAACGCGCCGACCTTGGTGACGACGGTCACGTTCTGCACGGTCGCCCCCCACCGCACGCCGATCGCATTGGCGACGGCAAGCACCACGGTCAGCACCGCGGCCGGCACGATCACCGATGACAGCGCCGGGAACGTTCCGTTGATCACGATTGCGAGGTTCTGCGCGCAGATGATCGCGATGATCGCCACCGAGCCGGGCACGATCACCGTCGCATAGAGAACACGAACATGAACGCGGGCAGCGAGCCGTAGCCGTCGCGGAGGATCTCGTACTGGCCGGCGGTGTGCGGATACAGTCCGCCCAGTTCGGCGAACGCCAGCGCCCCGCACATCGCGATGAGCCCGCCCACACCCCACGCGACGAGAGCCAGCCACCCCGAGCCCGCGTGGCTCGCCACCCCGCTCGGCGTGAAGAAGATCCCCACCCCGATGATCGCCCCCACCACGACGGACGTGGCGTCGAAGGGACCGAGGACCCGGCGAAGACCCGGACGGGCGTTCATGGCGGTAGCCTACTTGAGAAGGAGCCGCCCATGACCATCGCCCGGCTCTTCGGAGTGCTGGCCGCCGCCACCGTGGCCGCGACCGCGGGGTGCACGACGATCCCTCCGGGCTCGACCGGCGCGGAGGAGCTGACGTACCTCGCGCGATCGATGTCCGACGAGGAGGTCGAGACGGTGCGCGCGACGGCACCCAACCTGCGCATCATCACCGGGCTCTCCCGAGACGACGCGCTCGAGATCGCCGACGAGGTCGACGGGATGGACGGCGCGTACTGCACGAGCGAGATGCTCCGCGCCGCTCCCGACCTCCGCTGGGTACAGGCCGGAAGCGCCGGCGTGGAGCGGTACCTCGCGGTTCCCGAGCTTCGCGAGAGCGATCGGATCGTGTTCACGAACATGCAGGGCGTGCACGGACCGACGATCGCCGACCACGTCTTCGGGATGCTCCTGACGCTGACCCGTGACCTGGCCTGGTACACGGACCCGGCTCACCGCGGCACGTGGAATCGCGGCGGCTCCGGCGTCGAGCGTGTCGCCCTCGCCGACCGCACGCTGCTCGTCGTCGGCCTCGGCGGGATCGGGCGCGAGGTCGCCCGGCGCGGCAAGGGCTTCGGGATGCGTGTGTGCGCGACCCGCCGCAGCCGCACCGCCCCGCCGCCGTACGTCGACCGGCAGGGAACGCCCGACGAGCTGCCGGCGCTGCTGCGCGAGGCCGATGTCGTCGTCCTCTGCGTGCCGCTCACCGCGCAGAC
>JAAELP010000209.1 GCA_024226535.1 Planctomycetota bacterium
ACACAGCATTGGGTGCCCGGCTCGCGCCGGCACGGATAGAAGGTTGTCCCGGCTGCTTGCGGGACCCATCGCGCGGATCGCCAGTTCATCAGTCAGGAGCAGCGACACCGAACGGTCAACAGATATAATCCAGTTGAGGGCTTGACTTCCAGGCCTACATAGAAGGCGGCCGCCGTGTCTCGACTACGTTCCGTGGCCCGAACCACGTTTGCTCTGCGAGCACCGACGGCGCTTCGTATACTTCAGATCTTCGTCCTCGTGACGACCGCAAGTAGTCTCGCGCTTGCGATCGACGCCCTCGGTAGTTCAGCCCTCCACGTCAACTCCGCTTGCTGGTCCAAGGACTTTGCTGTCCTCGCACTACCGTTCGGCGTTCTCTGGATCGCCGTCGTTACGGCACAGAATCGCTTCAGTTGGTTGGCGCTCTTGTCCATCGGCACCTGCTGCCTGCTTCTGTTTCAGCCCTGCATCGCACACTGAGCGCCGTCGGTCATCTTCCACGGGAAGGCTCGGATGCATTCGACGTTAAAGTCACGGACTATCACTGACCTGGCTGTGAGGGAAGACCATGTTGCCGTCCAATCGACTTCCGACGCATCCCGGTGTAGTGCTCCTGGAGGAGTTCCTTGGGCCCCTCGGGGTCACGCAAGTTGCGTTTGCGGAGCACATCGGTGTGTCGGTACAGCGCGTGAACGAGGTCGTCCGCGGCAAGCGCGGCGTGACACCAGAGACGGCTTGGCTGTTCTCGCAGGCGCTCGGCACCACGCCCGAGTTCTGGATCAACCTGCAGGCCAACCATGACCTGGCCGCGAACCGACCCAAGAAGAGCGTGCGGAGGTTGCGCCGGGCAAGCTGACACGCGCTCGCGGCCTTGCCTTCGGCAAGACCACGGCACCCGGCCTCTCTCTCTCCGTGGCCCTCCGTGGTTCTTCAGCGTTCGCGCGTCCTACAGGCTCGGCACGAGCACCAGCCGCGGTGACTGCGTGCGGGTGCCGAGTTGCGGGGCGCGGGCGTTGATCGGTTCTTCGAGCTTCTCGCCGTTGACGAGGTGGGCGGGGAACTCGCGGAAGAGGCGTTCGACCTCCGGTGAGTAGATGCCGCTCTGGGCGTCGACGGCGCTCTTGTCGAACAGGCCGACGGTCACCATGCTCAGCCGCTTGTCGCGATCGTGATGGACGAACGCCTCGTAGCCCTTGCTGCGAAGCTCCAGGACCTGGGCCTCGGCGCGTTCCTGGATGCGGCTCAGCAGCATGCCGCTGTCGAAGTCGCCCCACACGCCGACCTGGAGCGAGTACAGCGGGTTGACGTTGGGGTACATCCGGCGCACGGAGAGCAGCTCGTGCGGCTCATACCGGCGCCGACCCGGCCCCGGGTTGATCCGCGAGAGGATCGCGGTCGGGAAGACCTGCCGCTCGCGGATCTTGATCCCCTTGATCCACTCCAGGTCGCGCTGGGCGGCCGGCGACTCCGCCGTGTCGTAGACGCCGAAGACGACCATGGACCCGCGCGAGGTCGTGTGCGGGTGCGCCTGCCCGAGCCGGGGATCGAGCCTCGGCACGCTGTGGACCATGTTCGCCGCCGACGCCGCGTGGTCGTCGCCGCTGAACGTGCGGAGCACGATGCCCCAGTAGGAGGTCCGGATCGAGGGCCCGGCGGCGGCGGGGCGGCTGGTCGCTCCGGCACCGGCATGACGGGGCTCCGCGTTGGCCGTCATCCAGTCCTCGCCGAAGTCGAGGTCCTCCATGCGGAGACCTTCTCGGACGTCGTTGGTTTTTTCGCCATTTCTGGCGCGGCCCGAACCGTCCGGCGCACCGCCTTCGCATCCTCCGGCCAGGAGGACCAGAATCGCGGTGATCGCCGCGCAGGCCGTGTTGTTATGGGAACCCATGACAGTCCTCCGGGCGCTCCGTGGCGGCCTCGCTGTTTTGGACCAAATCCCCGTGGGCCACCGCAGGGTCCGAGAACGGCCTAACCTTACGTGCCTGCTGGACTTGTGTCAAAACGGCCGATCGGCTGAAAGTTCAAGCAGCGCCGAGGGTTCCGTCGATACAGTCTGCGTGACCCATCGTTCTCGGAGACGCGGGATGACGCCCCAACGGCGGGGCGCAGGTCATCGGTCACGAAGCAGCGCGCTGCGGAGAGGCCGAGCGTTTCGAGAGCATGGAACACACGTCGCGAAGGAGTACACGCCCGATGCCTGACATCTCGTCCATCGGCCCCATCGGCAACACCCCGGTGGGACCCATCGACCGGCCCGGCTCGCTCGCCAATCGGCGTGGCGACCTCGCCCCGGCCCAGCGTGATTCTCCGCCACAGCGGCCCGGCGATCGGGTGGAGCTGTCGACGCACGCGCGGTTCCTCGATCAGATCCGCCGCCTTCCCGAAGGCCGCTCCGATCGCGTTGACGAGGTCCGCACTGCCATCATGTCCGGGACCTACGAGACCGAGCAGAAGCTCGACGTCGCCCTCGATCGTCTCCTCGAGGACCTGACGATCTGATCCGCCGGTCACAACCAACGATCCACCAAGCCCGCGCCGTGCCGCGGGCTTTCTCGTGCCCCCCAAATGGTGACAGCCACCATTTTCGATCAAATTGGTGACTGTCACCATTTATTCGATCAGGCCCAGTTGGCGGTACTTCTGGCGGTACTTCGCCTCCATCGCTTTCTGGCGGTTTCCCAGGTCGATGC
The DNA here is from genome assembly GCA_024226535.1 of Planctomycetota bacterium. Lineage (GTDB taxonomy): Bacteria > Planctomycetota > Phycisphaerae > Phycisphaerales > SM1A02 > JAAELP01. The sequence goes on from JAAELP010000209.1 coordinate 2,691, forward strand.
GGCGTCCGTCGATGAACGCGACCAGCGTGTCGGTCGTGATCTCCAGCGGGTCGCCGGTGGTGATGATCAGCGTCGCGGCCTTCCCGGCTTCGAGCGTCCCCAGCCGATCACCGACGCCGAGGATCTGCGCCGGGTAGCTCGTGACGGCGCGGAGGGCGACGTCGCGGGGAAGCCCGTACGCCGCCGCCGTCGCGGCGTTGTGGTTGAGGTTCCGCTCGTGGGCGCTGCCCGAGCCGGAGGCGATGCAGAAGCGAACGCCCGCCTCGTGGAGACGCTTGGGGAGCGTGAACGGCTCGTCGTAGTCTCCGTGCCGCGCCGAGGGCATCCGGTGCAGACCGGGGACGATCACCGGCACGTCGTGCTCGGCGAGCAGCGGGATGACGCGATCGGCCTCGCGACCACCCACGATGACGAGGCGATACCCGCGCCGAACGCCCCACGCCACGGCCGACTCGATCTGCCCCGACGACGACGCCCGCACGTACACGGGCTTCGTGCCGGTGACGACCGGGCGCATCGCCTCGAAGCGCAGGTCGGTGCGCACGGTCGGGTCGTGGGCGCGGCTGCGCGCGTACGCGGTCGCGTCGTCGAAGACGCGATCGATCTCATCGAGCCGCTCGCGGATCTCCTTGCGTTGCACCGCTTCGCTCTTGCGCATCCACGCCGCGCGGGTGGGCTCGGTGCGTGGCCAGTTCACGATGAGCCCGGCGTCCGGGTCGATCGCCATGTCCTCCCACGTCCAGCCGTCGAGACGGATGAGCGAGCAGCGCCCGGAGACGAGACCGCCACCGGGAAAGACCATCGCCGTCAGGATGCCGTTGGCCCGCGCGACCGGGATGAGATCGGTATCGGGGTTCACGGCGACGGCCGCGCGCACCTCCGGCTTGATCCCGCCGTGCTCGTTGTGATCGTGCGTGACGGACACGGCGCCGGTCTCGACGAGGCCGAGCTGCGTGTCGGCGCCGATGAGCCCCGGGTACACGTGGAGCCCGCGAGCGTCGATCGTTTCCGTCCCGCGCGGCGAGCGCGGCCGGCCGGAGCCGACGTCCACGATGCGCCCGTCGCGGAAGATCACGAAGCCGTCGGTGATCGGCGGACCGGAGACCGGGTGCACGGTGGCCGAGTGGATGACGACGGCCTGCGACTGCTTCGGGGCGGGGACCTGGCGTGACTGCGCCGCGACGGGCGCGCCGCCAGCCACCGACGCGAGCAGCGCCATGCCCAGGATGCTCAGACCGGTTCGATGCTTCATGTCAGTGCTCCTCCCTCAGGCGGTGCCAGAGCGCACCGTCGCAGCAGTCACCGGGCCGGGCCTCCGCCGGATCGCGCCCGAGACGCACCTGCTCCTCCAGCCACGCGAGGTCCTCCTCGGAGAGATCGGCGAACGCGTCTCCGGGCCGATGCGCCGTCGTCCCGGCTCCCGCGCCCTTCGTCGCTCCGTGCGCGCGGGCGAGCAGCTTCTGCGTGAGCCGCCCGCGCTCCGCCCGGACGACGGCGCGTCGCGCGAGGTCGTCGTCGCGATCGAAGTACCGCCGCCCCTCGATCCACGTCTGCTCGCAGACGGAATACGTGCTCAGCGGCGGCCCGGACCAGATCACGAAGTCGGCGTCCTTGCCCGGCTCCAGCGAGCCGGTTCGGTGGTCGATGCCAAGCTGCCGCGCCGGGTTGAGCGTCACGAACTTGAGCGCCTCGTGCGGGTCCACGCCGCCGTAGCGCACCGCCTTGGCCGCCTCGGTGTTCATGCGGCGGGCGAGCTCGCTGGAGTCGGAGTTGAACGAGACGAGCACGCCCACCTCGTGCATGAGCGCACCGTTGGAGGGAATGGCGTCCATCACCTCGACCTTGTACGCCCACCAGTCGCTGAAGCTGCTCGCCCCCGCGCCGTGGGCCTCGATCGCCTCGGCGACCTTGTAGCCCTCGAGCACGTGCTGGAAGGTGCCGATCGTGAAGCCGAAATGCTCGGCGACGCGGATGAGCATGAGGATCTCGTCCTGCCGGTAGCTGTGGCAGTGCACGAGGCGTTTGCCGTCGAGGATCTCGACGAGCGCGTCCATCTCCAGGTCCGGACGCGGCGGCATCGTGCGGCGGCGCTCCGTCGGGCGGAGATCGTCGTAGCGTTCGCGCTCGGCGCGGTACTCGACGGCGGCGGTGAAGGCGTCGCGGATGAACGTCTCCACGCCCATGCGTGTGTCCGGGTAGCGCCCGGAGCTGCGCTTGACGTTCTCGCCGAGGGCGAACTTGATTCCGCCGGGCGCGTCGGCGATCGGAAGATCCGCCGCGGAGCCGCCCCACTTGAGCTTGACGACGCAGTTCTGACCTCCGATGGGGTTCGCCGAGCCGTGCAGGAGGTTGGCGGCGGTGAGACCGCCGGCGAGCTGGCGATACCAGTTGATGTCGTCGGGGTTGACGACGTCGCCGATGCGCACCTCGGCCGTGTTCGCCTCCGGGAACTCGTTCACGCCGCCGGAGATGCCGGTGTGGCTGTGACAGTCGATGAGCCCGGCCGTGACGTGCCGCCCTTCCAGGTCGATCGTCGGCCCGTTGATCGCGATCCGCGGCACGTTCCCGTTGGCGAAGACGCCGACGATCTTGCCGCGCCGCACGAGCATCGTGCCGCCCTCGATGACGCCCTTGTCGGCGCCGGTCCAGATCGTCGCGTTCGTGATGACCACGTCCTGCACGGGCGGCGCGGATGCGACCCCATAGGCGCCCAGGGGCCGCGCGAGGTCGTCCGGCGGCATCTCGAAATCTTCCCTGCCGCCGGCTCCCGCCGGGCGCCGGGCGCTCACCACGAGCGTCACGCCGTCGCGGATCGCCTCGCCGTCGATCGCCGCGCCGACGACCGTGCCCGTGAGCGCGACGTCGCGTCCCGCGGGATCGGCGAGCGCCAGCTCCAGGCGCCCCGTCCCGGCGTCGTACGATCCGCCCGACAGATCCATCGGCTGATCGTCCGCGTCACCGGTGCCGGTCACGTTGCCCTCGGCGTCCACCTCGAGCGTGCACGTGAAGGACAGCGTCTCGTCGCCGTCGGGATCGGCCAGGGTGACCTCCCAGTCGCCGGACGCGCCGTTGGCCGGCTCACCGTTCGCTTCGCGGGTCTCGGGTATGTCGTGGTCACGGGCGATCGTGAACGGCATGCGCGTACCGTCCGGCAACGCCGCGGTGCCGGTGATCGAGCCGTTGGTGACCACGCCGCTGAGGCGGACGTAGCCGCCGGCGCCCACGATCGACCCGGCGGCGACGATCGTGACCTGGTCCTTGAGCACGACGACCTTCTTCGCCTTCACCTTCGTCTCGTCGCCGAGCATGAACGTCGCCGAGGGCTTCTTCGTGTCCAGGTCCAGCGGAATCGCGCGGCCGTCGTCGAGGCGGAGGACCCCCGCCATCAGCAGCGGATCGTGCGGGGCGGGGTTGATCTCGTGGCGGCGGCCGTTGATCCACGTGTCGCGGATCTTCGCCTTCTTGTCGAAGAGGCTGCCCTCGACGACGACGAGGTTCGCTGCCTTGCCCGGCTCGATCGTGCCGAGGACGTTTCCGAGGCCGAGGATCTCCGCCGGGCCCGTGGTGAGCGCGGCGAGGGCATCGTCCTCGCTCAGGCCGTGCTTGATCGCGGTGCGCACGGCGCCGGGGAACGCGTCGCGCTTCGCCAGCCGGTGCGTGGTGAGGGCGATCGGCACCCCGGCGGCGACGAGCCGGCGCGGGTTCGTCGGGGCCTGCTCCCAGAGCACCATCTCGCGCAGCGACACGTCGTCGGCGCGGTGCAGGGTCGAGACGTCCGGCGGATCGGGGAACCGCACGGGAACGATGACGGGGACCCCGAGCGCCGCGATCTCGTCGAGACGCCGCAGCTCGTACCCGCCGCCGAGCATGATCGCGTCGAACTCGAACTCGCGGGCGATTGCGTAGGCGCGGAGCAGGTCCAGCTCCGACGCCACGTCGAAGAGCACGGGCTGCCTCCGCTCGATCACGCCGTCCAGCGCCTCGAGGGCAACGGCGGGCAGCGGCGGCTCGTTGCCCTCGGGATGCTCCGCGTAGACCGCGCGGCACGCCTGGTGCCAGCGGGCGTCGAGGATCGTCTGCCGGATGAGGGCGATGACGCCCATGAGCGACCCGGGCGTGGCCGGCTTCGCCCAGGACCCGGCGCGATCGAAGCCGACGGCCATCGCCGCCCGGTCGCGGTAGGCGCGCTGGTGCTCCGCGGAGTCCGCGAGGGCGACGACCGTCCCGCTGCCGCGGAAGATCCCCTGCGAGGGGTACACGGCCGCGGCGGTGAACCCGAGCGACCGCAGCTTCTTGCGGAGCGCCGCGTCGAGCGGCGGCTGATCGCTCATGCGCAGCTCGGGGTGCACGTGGTCGTTCCAGTGCCGGCCGGGCGCATCGGGGAGGACCGGCGGCTTCACGAGCACCGCGGCGTCGATGAGGCCGGGATAGACGGTGAGACCCTTGCCGGACCACACCCGCGCTTCGGCGGGCACCGCCACGCCGACGCCGACGGCCTCGATCACGCCCTGCCGGAGAACGATCGTCGCCGACTCCAGCCGCTCGCCCGGAGCCGTCACGACGGTGGCACCGACGATGGCGTCGCGGCGCACGTCGGCCGGCCGCATCCCGTTGACCGGTTGCGGCTGCGCGCCCGCCGGCCGCACGAGGGCCACGATCGTGGCGGCGGCAAGCAGGGGCACGATGCGGGATGTGCGGTTCATCGTTTCAATCCTCCGCGCGGGGGGGTGCTGACGGCCATTCTACCGGTGGGCATCGGACCCGCTGCGACGCCGACACCCCACTCCTCGCGGTGTATCCTGCCCGTCATGCGTACGGCCTCGGTCGTGTTCCTCCTCGTTCTCGTCGCGCTGACCGGGTGCCAGAACCCCGGCGGCGGAGGCCGTGTTCCCCCGCCGGCGCACACGGACGGCACCGCGCGGTGGCCGTTCTGGCCGACGGACATGCGCGTGCATCCGCTGACGCGGATCACCACCAATGAGGACGGGGCCGAGGTCGTCATCGAGGCGCGGCTGGAGCTGGTCGACTCCGATGGCCACACGACGAAGGGCACGGGAGTCATCGAGTGCGAGCTCGTGCCCCGGGGTACGAACGAGCGCGTCGCGTACTGGAAGCTCGATCTCGGGGACCTCACCGTCAACCGCGAACGCTACGACGAGGTCACGCGCACGTACCTGCTCCGCCTGGAGCTGGACGATCAGGCGCTGCTTCCGGAACGGCCCGAGCTGCGGGCGCAGTTCAAGTCCGCCGACGGCCAGGTCTTCCGCGCGACGCTCGTGCTCCGGTGGCATTGAAACCGGGGCACTCCCCTATTCCGCGGCCTCGATCACGGTGTACTGATCGAGGTTCAGGATCGTGATCTCGCCGTCGTCCAGACGCAGCTCGAGGCGGTCGAGCCAGAGCTGGTCGCCCCGGGCGTGGGCGAACCACGAACCCGTCTTCGCCTGCCGGTGGCGCGTGACCACCCCTTCCAGGACGCTCGTCCAGCTCTGGTCGCGATGCGGCATCTGCTGGGTAACACGCACGCGTGAGCCGGGCTCGTGGGGGATCGTGGCAAGCATGGTCCAATGAGATCGCGCGCGGCCTCTCGTGTCAATCGCCGGACGCCGGATCCCGGGGACGATGCCCCTCAGGCGCCAACGGGCTCGCTGCCGGACACAGGGCGCTCGCGTGGCTCCAGCGGCTGCTTCCCGATCGAGACGATCGTGAGCGCACCCGCCGCGCGGTTTGCGCAGTACGCGTTCAGCTCGTCGAGCGTGATGGCGTCGACCTGGGCGGCGACCTCCTCGAGCGACCGGGCACGACCGAGGCGATCGGTGTCCTCGACGACCGCGGCGGCGCGGGCGGGGGTGGACTCGCCCTGCATGACGAGGTGGCTCTTCAGCCCGATCACGGCGCGGGCGAACTCCTCCGCCGTGACCGTCGCGTTGCCGAGCAGGCGGTCGATCTCCGCCGTGCAGACGTCGAGCGTCTCCTGGGCCCGCTCCGGCGTGGTGCCGGCGTAGAGGGCGACGAGCCCGAAGTCACGCGACGCACGGTAGGAGGCCCCGACGCTGTAGCAGAGCGATCGCTTCTGTCGCACCTCGGTGAACAGGCGACCGCTCGTGGAGCCGCTGAGCACGGCGATGGCGAGCCGTTCGAGCATCGCGTCCGTATCCGACTCTGGTGGGGCGTCGAAGGCGAGGCCAACGTGCACCTGCTGCGTGTCGCGCTCGATGTGGCGGTAGCCGCGCGGGGCGACGCCGGTCACGGGCACCTCGCGATGCTCGCCGGACCAGCCATCGAGAAGCTCGTCGAGACTCCGGGCGAGACCGCCTGCGTCGATGTCCCCTGCCGCCGCGAGGATCGACCCGCCCGGTGCGCAGCGAGCCGCCCAGGCCTGGCGGAGGTCGTCGCCGGTGACGGCCTCCAGCGCGGTCGCATCGCCGTACCCGTGACGCCCGAGCGGCGGGGGCAGGTGCTGCTCGCGGAGACGCAGCATGACCAGTTGCTGGGGATCGTCCTCGAGCGCCTCCAGCGACTGGAGACAGAGGCTCCGCACGGGATCCACCGCGGCACCGGGAAGCGACGGCTCGCGGATCATCGCCGTCAGCAGCGGCAGCGCCTCGGTGAGACGATCACCGACGAGCAACGCGCTGATCTGGAGATGACGCGACCGCGTCCCTGAGGAACGCTGCACGCCGAGCCGATCGAGGGCATCGCTGTGGTCGCGGCTGCTGAGCTCACCAGCGCCGCGGAAGATCATCTCGCTGAGCATGGCGGCCATGCCGTCGCGTTCGTCGGCGTCGCCGGCGGATCCCACGGGCAGCAGCCAGCTCAACGCCGCCGAGGCGACGTTGGGAACCGGCTCCACGACGAGCGTCGCGCCGCACGCGAGACGTTGGCTGGTGATTTCGGTCATGGGGTTGGATGATAGGGATTCGCGGACGCGGGCTTGCCGGACCGCCATAGGCCGCAGGGCTTGCCAGGGAGAGAGCAATCCGGTCTCCAGAGACGCCCGGATCGTGCCGAACCGACTCCTGGTGGAGTTTGGGAGAGGGTCCTGTATGCGCCTGGTCATCCATATCCTCGTCGGGCTCATGGTCGCCGCCATCCTCGGCGGGGTGGCGATGATCAAGGTCAACGAGCACGCCCAGCGGACGGAAGAGAACCTCGCGCGATCGGAGGTGAGCCGCTTCCAGGCGCAGATCCATCTCCAGACCACCCTCATGGCCGAGGAGAACGAGGAAGCCCGCCCGCCGACGACGATCGACCCGGCCTGGTTCCCCGACAACCGGCCGACGAACCCGCTGCTGCCGCAGACCCACCCGTGGGTCGAGATCGCGGTAACGCGGGAGCGGGACCTGCTGCACCCCGAGGACCTGATCGCCGGCGACGAGAGCGTCGCGTCCTTCTGGTACAACCCGTTCAACGGCATCGTGCGTGCCCGCGTGCCTCACCAGGTCTCCGACAGCCGCGTTCTGGAGCTGTACAACCTGGTCAACGACGCGAACCTGACCTCGGTGTTCCAGGAGCGGTAGCCCGGATTCCGGCGGCAACCGCAATCCCAGCCACATCAGTGCTTTAGAGCAGCTTGACTCCGGACGTCAGGCAAGTCCCAGGGCGTGCTCGATGACGTACCGTCCCGGCGGTCGGCCGACCAGCCACGCCGCCGCCCGCAGCGCGCCGCGGGCGAAGACGTCGCGCGACGTCGCCGCGTGCATGATCTCGATTCGTTCCCCCGCACCAGAAAAATGCAAACTGTGTTCGCCGACGATGTCGCCCGCCCGAATGGCATGCACTCGATCGGCCGGCACCTCGGTGCCCGCGCACCGAATCGCCTCCACCAGGCGCAGCGCGGTGCCCGACGGAGCGTCGCGTTTGCCCGCGTGGTGCGACTCGACGAGATCGATGTCGAACTCGTCGTCGAGCAGCCGCGTCGCCTCGGCCGCGAGGTGGCTCATGACGGCCACGCCCAGCGACGTGTTCGGCGCAATCATGACCGCGGTCGATCGGGCTGCATCGTCCACGGTTTCGAGGTTTTCCGGCGACAGGCCCGTCGTGCCGACGAGGCACGCCACGCCGCGTTCGGCGGCGAATCGCACCACTCGTTCCGTGCCCTGGGGCGTGGAGAAATCGATGACGACGTCGCACACGGGACACGTCGCCGCGTCCATCTCCGACGCGTTGTCGCGATCGATCTCGGCGACGATCTCGAAGCGCGGATCGTCCGCGCCGAGGGCGCAGATGCGCCGTCCCATACGCCCGTGAGCGCCGTGAACGATCAGTCGTTTCATGTGCGTTCGCCTCCACCAGAATGGACCGCAGTCATTTTTTCTGTCAAGGTACTTCCATTCCCCATCCGATAGAGGTACAAATTTTGGGGTGGTGGTATCGCCACAAGCGCTTGTGCGCTCCTTGCTCCGACCACACAACGTGTACACAGGAGGTCATTAGCCATGGCCAAGAAGAAACGCGCCACGAAGACCCGCCGTAAGAAGGCGACGCGTAGGAAGGCACCGGCCCGTAAGAAGACTACGCGGAAGAAGGCCGCTCGCAAGAAGAAGACGACCCGCAAGAAGGCCACCCGCAGGAAGAAGAAGAAGACCACGCGGAAGAAGGCCACCCGCAAGAAGAAGACGACCCGCAAGAAGGCCACTCGCAAGAAGAAGAAGACCACCCGCAAGAAGGCCACCCGCAGAAAGAAGAAGACCACGCGGAAGAAGGCCACCCGCAAGAAGAAGAAGACCACCCGCAAGAAGGCCACCCGCAGAAAGAAGAAGACCACGCGGAAGAAGGCCACCCGCAAG
>JAAELP010000210.1 GCA_024226535.1 Planctomycetota bacterium
GCTCAAGCTCGGGCTCGGCTCCGGGCTCATGGCGGGGGCGGCGGGGATGATCCTGTTCTACGCGGCGTTGAGCATGGGGGAGATCTCGCGCGTGAAGCCGGTGGCGTTCACGATCGCGCCGGCGACGGCCGTGGTGCTCGGGGCGCTCGTGCTCGGCGAGCCGCTCGGCGTGCGCAAGGTGGCCGCGCTCGTGATGATCCTCGTCGGCGTCGCATTGCTGACGGGGAAGACGAACGACGTTGCGGCCCTGTGACTACTCAGCCAGCGTAACGGGATCGCGCGGACGGTTGAGCACGATGTCGTTTGGGCTGCGGTTGCGCCACACCGGATCATCCGGCCAGTCGTCGTTGCCGTCGGCGCCGAACGAGTACAGCACGAACGCCCGCCCCGCGGGATCGTCGGCGAGCAGCCGGTAGCCGAACGGCCCGCCGTGCAGGGGGTCGGTCGGGACCGCCGGGAGGAACTCCGGCACGAGCTCCTCCAGCGCGGCGGGCGGGCGGCCATGCTGGTTCTCGAACCTCTCGATCGCCAGCATGATCACCGTGGCCTCGGAGTCCATGACCGTCGACTGCTCCTGCAAGAGTGTCTTGCCGATCGCCGGGAGCATGATCCAGACGAGCTGGAGGCGGCGCTCCTCGCGCGAATCACCGGGTTCGAGGACGGGCGCTCCGGCGGCGGCGCGCTCCTCGATCGGCAGGCGCGTGAACGCGATGGCCTCGTCCATCACCTCATCGAACAGCGTGACGTGCTCACGCCGCGTGCCCATGAGGAACCGTGACCGCAGCGCCGGCAGGAGCTGGCCGATCGACGGGTCCTCGATCACGTTGGCGAAACGCGGGATGAGATGCCCGTCGCCGCTGCCGTCGTCGGAGAACGCGCGCTGCACGAAGTCGTGGAATGACGCCCGCTCGCCCTCCAGTGCCAGGCTCAGCGGCGGCTGGCGATAGCGCCGGATGACCTCGGCCAGGCGCTGGCACGTCTCGTCGCCGACCTCGGCCTCGTCGAGCTCGTGGCGCAGCTCGCGCAACGCCAGCGCCACGATCGCAGTGCCGACAAGGGAGTCGAGCAGGCTGCGCTGATGGCCGATCGTCTCCGAGAGGATGAGGAGTTGGGCGAACGCCGCGACGAGCTCGTCCTCGTCGCCCGCCGCGAGGGCGAGGCGCATCGACGCGGCGAGGGCCGTAGCGAGTCCGCGAGCATTCGTGCGCACCGGCATTCCCTCGAGGATCGTCATCGACATCGCCGTGTCGTTGGACGAGGAACTCGGGCGCAGGCCGATGGTGCCGCCGACCATCGTCGCAAGGTCATCGAACACCCCGTCGGCCTCCATCGCCGCCAGCGCCTCGATCTCGCGCTCGACGCCTACGGGGATCGCCGGACCGAGGCGCACGAAGTTCCACTCGACCATGCCGATGTCGTACGCGTCGCGGCGGACGAAGTCCTGCGCCAGGGCCCGCCGCTCCCATGCATCGCTGACGGCCCGCTCTCGTCTCGCGGCGCGATCGAGCACGTCCACCAGGCGCCGCCACGCGGCCTCGGCGCCATCGACTCCCAGCAACGCCTCCTGGCGCGCCCGCATCTCGTGACGGTAGTCCACGGCGACGTTCGGCGTCGCGAGCATCGTGGACACGCCGAGCCCGAGCGGCACCGCGATCGAGATCGCCAGTGGTGCGAGAACGATCAGGGCCATCATGGCGAATCGTCGACGTGGAGACGGATTCCGACCCATCGACGCAAGAGAGTACCCCCGCGATCCGACCCGTGCTCGTCTGCCTACGATCACGCGACCCAGCAGGAGCAGGAACCCGATGAAACCAGTCTCCATCGTCGCCCTCGCGGGCGCGGCTGCCATCAGCACGGGGGGCGTGGCGGACACCGCCGACCTGCCCGCGGCCGCCGACAACACGATGTACGAGGGTGCCAACCATTTCAGCAACGGCGCCGGCGATCACTTCTTCTGCGGCACCAACAACGGCGACTTTGCGCGGCGCGGGCTCATCCGCTTCGACGTGGCGGGGGCGCTTCCCGCGGGA
>JAAELP010000211.1 GCA_024226535.1 Planctomycetota bacterium
CACGTCCGCCCCTCACCCGGCTCGCTGCGCTCGCCGACCTCTCCCCGCGGCGGGGAGAGGGGGTCGGAGACGCGCGTCCGTGTCCGCGTCCGCGCCCGCGTTCGCGTTCGTGTCCGCGTCCGTGTCCGTGTCCGTGTCACCCCACGCCGCCCGGTCCCTCGGCGACGTGCTCGTCCGGTGCGGGCCGGAACTCGGTGTCGCCGGACCGCAAACGCATCTGCTCACCGCCGCCCGAGCGTCGGAACGTGAGCGACGGCATGTTCGGAGCGTCCGGGTCGAGCACGAGCCTGTCGCCGGCGAGACGCCACCGGCCTTCGTGCCCGACGATGATGACCGTTGCCTGCGGGAGGTCCGGAAGCGCCCAGGCGTACCGCCCGTCGTCGCGCAGCTCCAGGCTTCCCGCCGGCGCTGCCCAGCGACCGAGCAACTCGTCTTCGGCAACAAGCGGCGGACCGGGCAGCGCGCGAAGCGCCGGGCGCCCGGGCAGGAGCAGGGCGAGGCGGCCGTCGCGCATGACGATGCCCACGCGCGTGCGCTCACGCACCTTCGCGTCGTACGGCACGAGGTGCAGCTCGAAGTAGCGGTCGTTCGTCCACAGTCCGCGTTCGATCACCCCGTCGTAGCGATTGGTCGTCGCGAAGCGAGCGTAGCTGCCGGGGGCGTCGAGGCGAAGCATCTCCTCGCCGTTGGACCACCAGCCGGCAAGCTCGTTCGGTTCCATCGGATCGACGGTCAGCGGCGTGTGCTCGACCTGCGCGGTTCCCGCCGGCCAGCCGGCCTCCGCGGCCGGTTCGGGCGTCGCGCATGCCGGCAGGAGCGCACCCAGCACGATGAGGATGAGGGGAGTTCGCATGGCATCTTCTCTATACGACGCTCGGCGCGGCGCCCTGCGCGGTGCCTGCGTGTCTACCCCAGAACGGGGAGGGCGACCGTCCGCTCCAGCTCCTCCGTGGGCCGGGCGATGAGGTCGTACCCGCCGGCGTCGACGATCGTGCAGCGGACGAGTTCCCCCGGGGCGAGGTCGCGCTCGGCGTGCACGTACGTGAGCGAGTCGACCTGCGGAGCCTGGTGATAGCAACGCCCCGTGTACAACCGTCCGGCGTCGGTCACGCCGGAGGTGGCGCGCCCCTCCGTCTCGGCCGCGCCGTCGACGAGCACGTCGAACTGGCTGCGCTGCTCGGCGACGTACGACGCGTTCTCGAAGGCGAGATCCTGCTGGGCGAGCATCAGCTCCTGCTCGCGCTCGAGCTTGACCGCCTCGGGAACGTGCAGCGATTCGTCGGCGTCCATCGTGCCCGCGGGCGTGCCGTCCTCGCGCGAGTACCGGAACACGCCGAGCATGTCGAACTGGAACTCCTGGACGAACTCGACGAGCGCGCGGTGGTCGTCGTCGGTCTCGCCCGGGAACCCGGTGATCAACGTCGTGCGGATCGCGAGCCCGGGGATGCGCTCGCGCAGCTTGTGCAGCAGGGATTCCTGCTCGGCCTGCGTGATTCGCCGCCGCATCGCGCCCAGCATGTGATCGCTGGCGTGCTGGAGCGGGATGTCGATGTACTTGACGATGTTGGGCAGGGCCGCGATCGCGTCGATCATCGCGTCGGTGAAGTGCGTCGGGTAGACGTACATGAGACGCATCCACGCGCCGCCGAACTCCCGCGCGACGCCGTCGAGCGACGTGAGCAGGCCGACGAGCCCCTCGTCGTCGCCGTCGTAGCCGATGTCGTAGCCGAAGCTCGTGGTGTCCTGGCCGATGAGGTTCAGCTCGAACGCGCCGTCGGCCAGCAAGGCGCGGGCCTCGCTGACGATCGTGTCCACCGGCTTCGATCGCATCTTGCCGCGAATGGACGGGATCGTGCAGAACGTGCACTTCTGGTTGCACCCCTCGCTCACGCGCAGGTACGCCCAGTGCCGCGGGGTGAGCCGCAGCCGGTTGCCGTCGTCCTCGAAGTAGCCCACCCCCTTGCCGTCGGCGCCCTGCACGGTGAGCCCAACGGTCTCGAGCCCGCGCTCACGCGCCGCCTGCAGCGCGTTGCCGGCGATCCAGTACGCCGGCCGGTCAGACGCCTCCGCGAGCGACGGACGGTCGCCGCCGCGCCCGCTCACCGCGTCGATGATGTGGTCGCGGTCGAAGACGCCGATCATCGCGTCGATCCCCGGCACCCACTCCAGCAGCTTCGCCCGGTGCCGCTGCACGAGGCATCCCGCGACCACGACGCGCTCGATCTTCCCCGCGTTCTTCCGGTCCACCGCCTCGCGGATCACGACCAGCGATTCGTCCTTCGACGCCTCGAGGAACCCGCAGGTGTTCACGATCACCGCGTCGGCGGCGTCGTGGTCGGAGACGAGGTCGAACCCGCTGGCGGCCAGCGTTCCGAGCATCTTCTCCGAGTCCACGAGGTTCTTCGGGCAGCCGAGGCTGACGAAGGCGACGGAGCGGATTGTGGATTCGGGCGGCATGGTCGGGGCCATCATAGGCCGTACAGCCCGTGCTCCCTGATGTACGCGGCGACGGCGGGATCGAGCATCTCCGAGACGTCACCGCCGGCGCGCAGCCGGTCGCGCAGCTCGGTTGCGCTCACGTCGATCAGGGGCGCGGGCACCGTCCACGCCATCCAGCGATCCGCTTCGTCTTCGCCGTGCGCCCCGGCGAGCGCGGCCCGGAACGACGCGTCCGTCCACGGCGGGCGCAGCATCACCGCCGGCGTCGCGAGCCGCAGGATCTCCCCGGCGTCCTTCCACCGGCCGAACTGCAGGGCCTGGTCGGCGCCGATGAGGAAGCGCAGCTCGACGTCGCTGCCGACGTCGGAGCAGAGCGAGTGGAGCGTGTCCACGAAGTAGCTCACGCCTCCGCGCTCCAGCTCGATCGTCGAGACGACGGTTCGCGGGCGCTCGCGGAGCGCGAGACGCAGCATCGCCAGCCGGTGCTCGGCGTCGGTCGGCGGGTCGTCGCGTTTCAGCGGGTTCGTCGCGGCGGGGATGTAGATGATCCGGTCGCAGCCGAGCGTTTCGGCGACGAGCGCCGGCAGCTCCACGTGCGCGCGGTGGGGCGGATCGAACGTGCCGCCGAAGATGAGGAAGCAGTCGGCCATCGGAATCTCACACCTCGTCGATCAGGAGGACCTTCACGATCCACCCCGCCGACACCAGCCCGGTCACGCACATGAGCATCGCGCCGGAGCCCAGGCCGACGAGGCCCATCAACTCGACCGCGGTGACGGAGACGAAGATCACGGTCCACGCCGCGAACACCGTGAGGCTCGCCAGCGCCATGCCCGCGAAGCCCGCGCGCTCGGCGGTGTCCTTCGCCATGAAGTACCCGATCGAAGCGCCGGTGGCGATGATCGTCAGCCCGCACACCAGCTCGATCCCCCAGCGCGTCGCCTTCGGCACCGCGTCGAACGCGACCGCGAGCGCCGAGAGCCCGGCCACGATCGCCGTCCAGAACAACGCGCACACGATCCCGCGAACGAGCAGGAACACCGCCACCCGCCGCATCCCGCGCCCCACCGTCCAGTCCCCCGGCCGCACCTCGTGCAGCAGCTCGTGCCGCTCGAACGCGCAGCCGCACTCCGGGCAGACCGAGCCGCCGGCGTCGACCGTCGCGATGAGGTCGTACCGGCACTCGGGGCAGAGGGGATGTCGGACGAAGCGGGGGATGGGCATGGTGACGCTCTGAGGGACGCGTCATCTTATGAATGCCCCTGAGATCAGGTGGAAATCCCCATGGAACGCCGGCCGACTGTGGTGGAGCATGCCCGTTCCCCGGGGGGGGGCTCGGCAAGCGCCGGTTGTGGTCGGGCCAGTGATTGGTCACTCGTGGCGCGACCAGGAAGCAGGCAGCGCGCGTTCCTCCCCTGTGGGATCAAGGAGCCACGCCATGCACTGCGCGCACCATCGTTCTCGTCGGGCCGCCGGCCCGGTTGTCAGGAAACTCACCCTCGCCGGCGTCGCCGGCACGCTCGCCCTTGCGAGCGCCGCGCCGGCAACCTTCGTGGGCCTGGGGGCGACCAAGCGATCCGTGATGACGACGGGCGGGACCCCACTCGACGTCTTCGAGCTGTATGCAACGTTCGACAGCCCTCTGGATGCGGCGATCTCGGTCGGCGGCACGCCGCTTCACCCGCAGATCCTGAACTCCGGGGGCGGGGGCTTCTTCCAGCAGACGATCTTCGGCGCGCATCAGAACTTAGCGAACAGCCTGGCGTCGGTGGGCGGAATTCCGAACCTCGAGTACGACTCGTTCCTGACGATCGGCGCGCCAGGGCTTCACCGGCTCGCCGACGCTTCCGACGCTCCAGTTCTTCAACGACGGGGCGTTCAACGGGGGCGGCGGGGGGGGCTTCGGTGCCGCGACCGTGACAACGACGAATGGTGGTTGGTTCGTCGGTCCAGGGGCCCCGGTTACATCTGCGGTGCCATTTCCGCCGCCGCTGCCGCCAGGGGCGACGATCACGGCTCCGCCCGGTGCCACTCACGGCGTGATCCTCGGCCAGTTCACGGTCGCTGGCGGGGCCTCGTTCGCGGGTGACCTCGGCCAACTGTCGATCTTCGAGAATACCGTCGCCCGAGTCATCGACAACACGAACGGGGCGCTCTTCTTGTTCGGCCCAGCCATCGGCGCGTGCTGCTTCGACGACGGAACGTGTGTCGATCACACGGCTGCCGACTGCGGGACAGCCGGCGGTTCGTGGCAGGGGACGGGCATCGACTGCGCGAGCGGTCCGTGCGAGCAGCCCGGCGCGTGCTGCTTGCCCGACGGGACGTGCCGGGGCGAGACCGCGATCGGCGGCGCCGCCTGCGTCAACGACGGAGGCGCGTACCAGGGCAACGACACGTACTGCGCGATGACCCAGTGCCCCGGCGCCGCGTGCTGCCTTGACGACGGCACGTGCCTCGACGACATGGCGGAGCCCGATTGCACGGCGGCTGGCGCTTCGTGGCAGGGTGTGGGCACGGAATGCGCGTTCGTCACCTGTCCGCAACCCGGCGCGTGCTGCTTCTCCGACGGAACCTGCCGACAGGAGACATCGATCGGCGGCGCCGACTGCATCGACGACGGCGGCACCTACTACGGCGACTACACCGACTGCGGCTCGATCGTCTGCCCCGATCTGTGCCCGGCGGATCTCGACGATTCCGGCGACGTCGGCTTCGGCGACATACTGACGGTCATCGGCGCGTGGGGCGATTGCCCCGGGCCAGATCCGGGACCGGGCTCGTTCACCGGGCTCACGATCGAGCCGTTCGTCGGCGCGGGCTGGGAGGCGAACGGTTTCACCGGTCTCACCGCGTGGCGGCTGTACGCGAACTTCACCGATCCCGCCGCCGGCATCGCTGCCGTGGCCGGCAGCGCGACGTCGCCGATGAGCGTGACGTCCTCGGACGGTCAGTTCCGCAACGACCCGTTCGACAGCCTCACCGCCCCTCAGAACATCGTGCCGGGTTATTGGTCGAACCAGTGGGACACGTACGTCACGATCGGCGTGACGGACGCCGCCGGTGACGGGACCACCGTCACGCCGCAGTTCGCCGTGGAGAGCGGCAACCTCGCCGGGGACTTCACGACCGACAGCGAAGGGTGGCTGCTCTCACCGCCCGCATATCCGCAAGGCATCGCGGGGCCGGAGCTTCAGGTGTTGCTCGCGCAGTTCGTCGTCGCCGAGGGCGAGACGGTGCAGGGTACGGTGAAGCTCTACTTCCAGGACGGGCAGAGCGTGGAAGGCGTGGAGTTCCCGCCGGTTCCGACGGAGTGCGCGCAGGACCTCAGCGGCAACGGCGCCGTCGATTTCGCCGACATCCTCGCGGTGATCGGATCGTGGGGCCCGTGCCCGTGACGCGGGTTCGGCTTCCCGTTCGTGCAACTCGCTCTGTGGGAGGATCAGACCATGTCTCGTACACACCGTCGTCCGTTCCGTCTCGCCGGTCTCGTCGCCGGCCTCGCGCTCACTCAGAGCGCCGTCGGTCAGGCGCACGGCATCGGGATCTCTCACGTCTGCGACACCCCGCGGATCGTCGGCCAGACCGCTTCGTGCGAGATCGAGCTGGTCCATAACGACGGGTTCGGCGACACGCTCGCGATCACCGACGCGTACTTCGTCGTGAACCCCAGCGGACCGGGCACGCTGATCACTGACGTCGAGATCGTCGACGTCTCGGGCAACACGACCGCGATCCCGGGCGGGTCCCTCCCCGTGCTCCTCGGGCCCCCCGACAGCCTCCTGAGCGGGTTGCCGGGGCACCCCGATCCGGGACGTGTCACGATCCGCCAGGACTTGTACGTCATCCAGCCCGGTGATCCCGATCCGCTCGGCGTGCAGTCCAACGTCGAGGTCTTCGACCTGTGCGACAATCCGGAAACGCAGGGCTGCACCTCGCTGCCGAGCCTGGTGCAGTTCTTCAGCGACATCGATCTCGTGTCACCGGCGATCTCGATCGTGAAGACGGCCGATGTCACGAGCGTCTGCCTCGGCGAGCCGACCGACGTGACCTACTTCTACCTCGTGACCAACCCGGGTGACGTCGATCTGGAGCAGGTCGTGGTCCTCGACGACACGTGCTCCCCGCCCGTCTTCGCCGGCGGCGATCTCGACGGCGACCTGGAGCTCGACACGAGCGAGACGTGGACCTTCATCTGCACGGACGTGATCGACACCGACACGACGAACCTCGCCATGGTCACGGCGAGCGTCGTCGGCCTGCCATCGGTGCAGGTTGAGGACGAAGACTCCATGACGATCGTCGCCCACCCGCCGCCGATGGTGAGCGTGGCGAACATCGAGATTTGCGAGGGAGCCCAGTTGCCCCTCGAGTTGTGCGCCTTTGTCTCCGGCGGCACGCCGCCCTACACGTATGACTGGTCCACCGGCGACACCACCGAATGCATCCAGGTGGCCGCTGCGGGGACGTATGCCGTCACGGTCACGGACGAGAACGGCTGCACCGACGCCGCCACCGGCTCCCTCACGATCCACCCGCCGCCTCCGTGCTGGATCGACGGCCCTCACACGTTGTGCGCGTCTTTGACGACCGAGTTCTCTGGACCGGTGGAGCCGGAGCTGTTGTACGACTGGTCGATCGTCGGCAACGCGACGATCGTCGGCCCGCCCAGCACGCCGCACGTCCTGGTCGAGGCCGGCGCCGCCGGCTCGTTCACGCTTAGCCTCACGGTGATCGACGCCGCCACCGGCTGCGTCGAGGCCTGCGATACCCATGTCATCGTGGCGGCGAGCCCGCCGTGCACGATCAGCGGGCCGCCGACTGCGTGCGAGGCGGGGCCGCCGGTGATGTACGAGGCGCCGCTCGGTCCGTACACGTACCAGTGGAACATCACGGGCGCAGGCGCCATCACCGGCCCCGACGACGCGCCCGAGGTCACGGTGACGCCCGGTCCCTCCGGCTGGTTCGACCTGCTGCTCAGCGTGACGAGCTTCGAAGGCTGCTACGCCGAATGCAGCGCAAACGTCCAGCTCATCCCGTGCGGCGAGCCGGGCGCGTGCTGCCACCCCGGCGGCGGTTGCACGGAGACGTTTGCGGCGGATTGCGCGCACGCCGGCGGCGCGTTCCAGGGCGAGGGCACGGACTGCGCGGGCACGAGCTGCCCGCAGCCGGGCGCTTGCTGTCTCGACGATGGCACCTGCATCGTCCAGTTGGGCGAGCCCGCGTGCGCGGGCGCCGGAGGTGCATGGCAAGGCGATGACTCCGAGTGCGCCACCGTGCTCTGCCCGCAGCCGGGCGCGTGCTGCTTCGCCGACGGGACGTGCCGGCAGGAGAACACGATCGGCGGCGCCGACTGCGTGAACGACGGCGGCACGTATTACGGCGACTTCACCGAGTGCGGTTCGGTCGTGTGCCCCGACCTGTGCCCGGAGGATCTCGACGACTCCGGCGACGTCGGCTTCGGCGACATCCTCGAGATCATCGGCGCGTGGGGCCCATGCGCACCGGGGCCGTGTCCTCGCGACCTCAGCGGCAACGGCGTCGTGGACTTCGCCGACATCCTCGCGGTGATCGGCGCGTGGGGGCCGTGCCCGTAGATCACGCCCGCTCCGCCCGCCGCGCCGTGTCCTGGCGGTAGTACGCGCGGAGCAGCTCGTACAGCTCCGGGTGATGCTCTCGCATGAGCACGGGTCGCTCGAAGAAGCACTCGGTGCTGACCGCGAAGAACTCCGCGGGGTTCGTCGCGCCGTAGTGGTCGATCACGGTGCGCATGCCGTGCCCGGCGGCCTGGACGAGTTGCTCGTACTCGGCGGTCATGATGCGACGCCACGCGGGGTAAAGGTCGCGGCGGGGCAGCGGGGGGGTGCCGTCGACCACGCCGCCGGTCATGTCGAGCTGGTGCGCGAACTCGTGGAGGACGACGTTTCGCCCGTCGTGCGGGTCGCGGCTGTTGTGCAGGATGTGCCGCCACGACAGGACGATCGGGCCGTGCACGTACGCCGTGCCCGTGGCCGAGCCGCCGGTGTGCGCGATCCCGTCCTGCACGCGCGGTTGCGGCGGGACGTACACGTCGGGCTGGATGATGATGGTGCGGACGTGGCGAAGCGGATCACCGTCCATCGCCAGCGTCAGCACGCACGCGTTGGCGGCGACGATCACCTTCATGGGCTCGGTGAGGTCGAAGTCCTTGACGCCCTCCCAGCCCTTCTCGGCGATGAACACGCGCAGGTCGTCGCGCAGGGCCGAGCGCTCGCCGGAGTCGAGCTGACCGTACAGCCCGACCTCTCGGTGCAGCACCGCCTGCCACTCGGCGGGGAACGGCTCGGCGAGGATCTTGCGGCGGCGACGGGCGCGGAGGAAACCAAACATGCGGCCGGACTATAGACCCCCAACAAAATGGTGACTGTCACCATTTGTGTCACCATTTGTGCCCCGCAAAATGGTGACAGTCACCATTTTGCGGGCCGGCGCCGGGGGGCGCCTCAGATCTTCTCCTGCACGCTCGCGACCTTCTCCGCCATCGTCTGCTCGCGGTCGGTGCGGGTGCCGACCTTGATGATGGTCGAGATTCGCGGAGCGCCCATGCCGTGGATCGCCTCGTGGCAGCGCCGGATCGCGGTGAAGACCTCGTCCCACTCGCCCTGGACGTTGGTGCCGTTGGCGTGAAGCTGGTGCACCACGCCCAACTCGTCGAGCACGCGCTCGCACGCGGCGACGTACTTCGACAGCGAGACGCCCACGCCGATGGGCACGATCGTGAAGTCGCCGATGACCTGCATGGCCGGTGCCCCTTATCGCGCCACGCTCACCACGCGTGGCTGCGCGAACTGGCGGTGACCGTCGGGGCCGCTGTGGTATCCGTAGCCGGACTCGCCGGCTCCGACCCATGGCGATCCCTTCGCGCCGCCGCATCCCTTGTTGATGCCGATCATGCCCGCCGACAGGCGACGCCCGACGGAGCAGGCGTGGTCGGTGGCGCCGAACACCGCGGCGCCGAGGCCGAACGGCGTGTCGTTGTCGAGGCGGACGGCCTCCGTCTCGTCGTCGTACCGCAGCACGCACGCGACGGGACCGAACGTCTCGTCGCGCATGA
>JAAELP010000212.1 GCA_024226535.1 Planctomycetota bacterium
ACTTATCGGCGCGAGATCGTCGTCGCTGGCAAGGCGACGCGACGCTGGCATATCCATGGATACGTCGAGGAGCGGCAACGCAGCCAGCGGCGGCGAGGTCCGTCGATATGTTACAAGATGTTTGGCGGACACCACTAGAGCCGCTTGACTCCAGATGTAGCGTCCTGAGTGCGATGCTCTTCGTCGTGGTGGCGTTGCCGAAGCGCTGGCATATTCGAGGATACGTCGAGCTTCGGCAACGTCGCCATGGCGGAGATGATCGTGCTCAGGACGCTACAGATGGAGTCAAGCGGCTCTAAGACCGCGAGCCGTGCGCCGCCCCAAAATGCACAAGGCCCACCTCATTCGAGGCGGGCCGTGCAGGTGGTGGATGTTCCTGAGTTCCGTGCGCTAGTAGACCACGGCGTTGGCGCCTTCGATCGCGTCGATCACCTGGCGCACGGAGAACGGCTTGCGAAGGGAGCCGTCGTATCCCTGGTGCTGGAGCTGGGCGACCTGCCCGTCGGTCAGCTTGCCGCTCATCGCGATGAGCTTGGTCACCTGGAGATCGTCGTTCTCCCGCACGACCTTGCGGACCGCTTGTCCGTTGCCGTCGGCGAGATGAATGTCCACGAGCATGACGTGCGGGCGGAAGCGCTCGCACTCGATGCCCGCCTCGAAGGCGCTGCTCGAGATGCGGACTTCGTAGTTCGTCTGCTCGGCGAGGATCTCCATGAGCTTGTGCCCGACCTCGACGTCCTCATCCACGATCAGCAGACGCGTGTTGCCGCTCATGAGGCCGTCCAGCGGAATGCCGTGGCTCTTCATGAAGCGAATGAGGCTGGAGACCGGGATCCGGCGGTCCTTGGACCCGGGAATCCGGTAGCCGCGCAGTTGTCCCGAGTCGAACCACTTGCTCACGGTGCGCGAAGCGACATTGCAGATCTTCGCGACCTCGCCGGTGGTCAGGACGTCCTTCTCGAAGAGATTCATCCGGAATCCTCTCGGGTACGCAGACGGGAGGGCCGGCACGACTTACCCGGCTCTCCCTCGGGTCACGATCGGCCCGACCGGGAGGTGAGTTGATTGCATGACTCGGTTTTCGGGGCTTTTGGCGCGCGTCTCGCCGAGGGCCGGAGCGTTATCGGAAGAGGCGCGGCGGGTCAGCTCGTGGCGGAGCGAACGTCGGCGAGGAACGCGTCGATGGCGTCGGCCGACGTGTCGAAGCTGCACATGAGGCGGAACAGCCGATCCGCGTGGTCGCCGAATGGGTAGTAGCCGTGCCCGGCGGCGCGGAGGGCCGCGTCGAGCCGCTCGTCGAGGCGGACGAACACGGCGTTGGCCTCGACCGGGAAGGCCGGCTCCAGGCCGATTGCGGCGAGCCCGCGACCGAGCCGGCTCGCCATCTCGTTGGCGTGCCCGGCGTGCGTCAGCCACGCGCCGCCGGCGAGCATCGCCGCGAACGGCGCGCTGACGTAGCGGTGCTTGCTCAACAGGTGGCCGGTGCCCTTGCGGTGGTACGGGAGCGTCCGCCGCGCCCGCTCGGTTGCCGCGTCGTCGCCACCCGGGAAGAGAACGATCGCCTCCCCGAACGCGAGGCCGTTCTTGGTGCCGCCGAAGCTCATCGCGTCCACGCCGGCGTCCAAGGTCAGGGCCCGCGGATCGCACCCGAGACTCGCCACGGCGTTGGCGAACCGCGCGCCGTCCACGTGCAGCCGGTACCCCGCCGCGCGGGCGGCGGCGCCGAGGGCCCGCATCTCCTCCGGCGTGTAGACGGTGCCGAACTCGGTGGAGTTGGAGACCGTGACCACACCGGGCTGGGGCTCGTGCACGTCCCCCCTGGCGTTCGTCGCCGCGAAGTTGATGTCTCTCGGGACGACTTTGTCGGGCGTCGTGTCGACGGCGACGGTGCGACAGTGGGTGATGCGCTCCGGAGCGGTCGACTCGTCGTCGTTGTAGTGGCTGTGGCGGTGACAGATCACCTGTTGCCACGGCTCGGCCAACGCCGCGATCCCCAGCACGTTCGCCGCCGTCCCCGTGGCGACGAACGTCACGTCCACGTCGCCGCCGAAGATCGCCGCGAACGCCTCGGCCGCGCGGGCGGTGAACTCGTCGTCGCCGTATCCGAGCTGGTGCGACCCGTCGTTGGCGGCGATGAGCGCCTCCAGCGCTTCCGGGCAGAGGCCGGCGTTGTTGTCGCTGCGGAATCCGGGCATGGGCACGAGTGTATCGCGTCGCCACCCCCACGCGATGTAGGATGCGCGGCCCATGGCCTACATCGAAACGATCGCTCCCGCGGATGCCGACGGCGAGCTTGCCGAGCTGTACCGCCGGGTCGCCAACCGCGACGGCACCGTCGACAGCGTGATGACCGTCCACGCGCTCAATCCCGAGTCGCTCCGCACGCACTTCGAGATGTACCTCGCCGCCATGCACCGCCCCTCGCCGCTGGATCGCGCCGAGCGGGAGCTGGTGGCGGTGGTCGCGAGCCGGCTCAACGGCTGCGCGTACTGCCTGCGTCACCACCTCGCCGGGCTGAAGCGGCTGCTCCCCGAAGAACGCCACGCTGCCGCCGACGACCTGGCGACCGGACGCGTCGCGCGCCTCACCGATCGCGAGGCCGCGCTCGTCGCCTACGCCACGAAGCTCACCACCAACCCACACGACATGGATG
This sequence comes from Planctomycetota bacterium, assembly GCA_024226535.1. Lineage (GTDB taxonomy): Bacteria > Planctomycetota > Phycisphaerae > Phycisphaerales > SM1A02 > JAAELP01. The sequence goes on from JAAELP010000212.1 coordinate 2,654, forward strand.
CCGACGACGTCGAGCGTCTCCGAGCCGCCGGCCTCGACGACCGGGCGATCCTGGACCTCGCGCAGGTCGTCTCCTACTTCGCGTACGTCAACCGCATGGTCCGCGGCCTCGGCGTGGACCTGGAGGGCGGCGACTTCGAGATCGGTCAGGGGCCCGGCGAATCCTGAGCCGGGCGTCGCCACCCGCACTCGGGGCAGCCGGCGGCGACGTCGCCGCAGAGCTCGTAGCCGCAACGCGGACACCAACCGCGCCGGATCGCCTGGGCGCGCCGACGCCATGCGTGCTCGCGGTAGATCCATCCGAGGGAGTAGCACGCGGACACCGCGAGCAGCAGGCTGAAGACGTTGTGCAGGTAGCCGAACCAGATGACCCGGCGCACCGGGGCGGCGTCGCTGCGGAGCATCTGCGCGGAGATCGCCGCGTCCGGCTCATCGGGGTAGGTTTCCAACTCGTCGGCAAGCTGGCGCCGAATCCGGGCGGCTTCTTCCGTGCTGGCGATCCGCTCCGTCTCGAAGACCATCTCGAGCGTCACCGAGCGCTCACAGCTCGTGACGGCCCAGAAGCCGCCCGGCTCGTCACAGACGAAGCCGGCCGCGTAACCGAGATACTCCTCTCTCTCGGACCGAGAGAAGTCGACCTGAAGGGCGCCGTCGCGCTCGACGAACAACCCGCTGACGGCCGCCCAGAAGCACCCGCAGTGGCAACTGCAATAGCGGGGTCTGAACGGGACCTCGAGCTCTGACATCACGTCGCCGACGACCGTTCGGACGTCGAGCGTGCAGGCATCCAGGAACAGCACGAGCACCAGCAGGCCCGTGACCCACGGACGCCAGAGGATCCGCCTGGCAAGCATGAGCGTGCGACTCATCACGCGCCATCAGAACGCGCCGCCGGCCACCGTCACGCGATGCGGGCGCAACCGCACCCCGACGGCTGATTCGCACTCACGCTGCTTCTTGGCAGTTCCTCAGATCCGCGGCCCCGCCGCCCGCACCTCGTCGGAGATCGCGTACTTCCCGTCGTTCTTCCGGAAGCGCTGGGCGAGATCGCGCGCCGAGACGTCGTAGGCGTCCTTGTCCTTCCACGTGTTCTTCGGGTTGAGCACGTCGGCTGGCACGCCGGCCACGTTGGTCGGCATGTGCAGACCGAACAGCGGGTGCTCGACGTACTCGGCCTCCTTGAGCGAGCCGTCGAGGATCGCGGAGACGAACGCCCTCGTCCACGGGAGCTTGAAGCGCTCGCCCACGCCGTAGGCGCCGCCGGTCCAGCCGGTGTTCAGCAGCCAGACGTTCGCGCCCTGCTCCTCGATCCGGCGGGCGAGCCACTCGGCGTAGACCATCGGCGGGCGGGGCAGGAACGGCCCGCCGAAACACGGGCTGAACGACGGCTGCGGCTCGGTGACGCCGGCCTCGGTGCCGGCGAGCTTCGAGGTGTAGCCGTTGACGAAGTAGTACATCGCCTGCTCGCGCGTGAGCCGGCTCACCGGGGGCAGGACGCCGAACGCGTCGGCGGTCAGGAAGATCACGTTCTTCGGGTGGCCGGCCATCGAGGGGATCACCGCGCCGGGGATGTATTGCACCGGATAGGTGACCCGCGTGTTCTCGGTGATGCTCGGGTCGTCGTAGTCGGGCACCCGCGTGGCGGGATCGAGCACGACGTTCTCGAGCACCGAACCGAACCGGATCGCGTCCCAGATCTGCGGCTCGGTCTCCTTCGAGAGCTTGATGCACTTGGCGTAGCAGCCGCCCTCGATGTTGAAGATGCCGCGATCGGACCAGCCGTGCTCGTCGTCACCGATGAGCGGGCGATGCGGATCGGCCGAGAGCGTGGTCTTGCCGGTGCCGGAGAGCCCGAAGAACAGGGCCACGTTCGCCGGGTCCTTCTCGTCGACGTTGCACGAGCAGTGCATCGGGAAGACACCGAGGTCCGGCAGGTCGTAGTTCATCGCGTAGAAGATCGACTTCTTCATCTCGCCCGCGTACTGCGTGCCGATGATGATCACCTTGCGCTGCTCCAGCGACTGGATGATCGCGCGCGGCCGGGGCAGGCCGAAGTCCTTGTAGTCGTCGAACTCCATGTCGCACGCGTTGAGGATGGTCCAGTCCGGCTCCCAGTCCTTCAGGTCGTCGCCCTCGGCGTTGATGAACAGCGTGCGCGAGAACAGCGCGTGCCAGGCGATCTCCGTGACCACCGAGACGCGAAGCCGATACTTCGGATCCGCGCCGGCGTAGCCGTCGAAGCGGAACAGTTCCTTGCGACCGGCGAGGTGCGCCCGGGCGCGCTCCTCCAGCGCCGCGAAGTTGTCCGGGGTGATCGGCTGGTTGATCTTGCCCCAATCGATGTTGTCGTGGATCCCGGGGGTGTCCTCGAGGTACTTGTCCTTGGGGCGCCGGCCGGTGCAGTCCCCGGTGCTGACGTTGATGGCCCCGTTCGCCGCGAAGATCCCCTCGTTTCGCATCAGAGCGTGCTCGAAGAGCGCCGACGTGGCGAGGTTGCGGTGGACGGTCGTCGTACCGAAGTCGAGTCGAGAGGCGGTCGCGGTGGTCATTGGTTTCTCGCGGTGCGTCATGGGGCGGCGGTGAGATCTGGGCCGGACGGTTCGGTCCTACGCTGGGTACCCGAATCGGCCGATCGTAGCCCCTCTCTATAGATCGCGCCAAAGGGGATATCGCCCCAAATGAACGGGCGGAGTATCCTTCACCACCCCCCCGGCGGGGTCGACAGTAGAATCGACGTTCGTACGGCGGCTGTAGCTCAGTTGGCAGAGCACCTGGTTGTGGTCCAGGGGGTCGGGGGTTCGAGTCCCCTCAGCCGCCCTTTCCTTGCTCCCCCCGCACGTGTACTTCGCCGCGCTCCAGTACGACATCGCCTGGGAAGACAAGGCGGCGAACCACGAGGCAATGGCCTCGATGCTGGCCGACGCCGGGCTCCCCGCGCGGACCTTCGTGTTGCTTCCGGAGCTGGGCGATACCGGCTTCAGCTTCGACCTCGACCGCATCGTCGACGATCGAACCCTGCCGTGGGCGACGGACCTCGCCCGCCGGCTGAACGTCTGGCTCCAGGTCGGCCACGCGGAGCGCGGCCCCAACGGCCGGGGCCGGAACCGCGCGACGATCGTCGCGCCCGACGGCACGATCGCCGGGACCTACGAGAAGGTGCATCCCTTCAGCTTCGGGCGCGAGATCGAGCACTTCGACGGCGGTGGCCGCATGCTGATCCGCCGGTGCGACGAGGGGGAGATCTGCCCGCTCGTGTGCTACGACCTGCGTTTCCCGGAGCTGTACCGCCTCGCGGCCCGGCCGCCGGATGGCGGGGCCGCGGCGGAGATCTACACGCTCGGGGCGAGCTGGCCGAACGCCCGGCAGTCACACTGGCGGGCCCTGCACATCGCCCGGGCCATCGAGAACCAGGCGTACGTGGTGGCGGCCAACCGGGTCGGCGCCGATCCTCAGATGGATTACGACGGCGGTTCGATGATCGTCGCCCCCTCCGGCGCGGTGCTCGCCGAGGCCGGTGACGGGCCCGCCGTCATCCAGGCGGACCTCGACCTCGACGCCCTGCGTGTCTGGCGTCGCGACTTCCCCGCCCTCGCCGACGTCCGCACCGACCTGCTGGGCACGATCGAGATCACGCGCGCCTGAGCCGCACCATCGCCGGGAGGCCGCTTGACACCGCCGCCGGGCGTCCTACGCTGCCCTTACCTCCGGCGAGGTAGCTCAGTTGGTAGAGCACCGCATTGAAAATGCGGGTGTCGGCGGTTCAAGTCCGCCTCTCGCCATTCGAAGAAATGGGGTCGGATCTGATTTCCAGGAAATCAGACCCGACCCCATTTTCGTTCTCGACTCTGGTGGCTCTACGCCGCTCGACCCGCCGCCCGGTTCAGCAGGCGGTCGAGGCTCGCGTCGCACAGCGACGCGGAGGTCAGTCCCGGCAGGTGGTAGTGACGGCACAGCGCGGCGCCGAGTTCGTCGGGCTCGGCCATGACGTAGTACACCGGGTAGCCGATGACGTTCGCCGCGAAACGCAACGCCCTCGGCAGGTGCGATTGCGTGGTGGCCATCATCAGCTCGTTCGGCGTGAACCGAACGGGGAGGACCCGGAACTGCCAGGCCTGCCGACGCGTCACGAGCGCAAGCGCCCGATCGTCGAAGACCTCCATGAAGGGATCGATCGTGCGCGTGATCCGCGCGTACTGACGCGCCCAGGCCGTCTCGACGGCGGCCGGATCGACGCCGCAGAGACGCTCGGCCAACAGCCCGAACGGCTCGCCACTGCACTTCTGCTCCCGGAAGATCTCCTGAACCTGTTCGTGGTTCAGGACACCGCTCTCGATCAGCAGATCACCCAGTCGAAGCTCCATCCTTGCCCCTTCCGTCGCCTCCGTTGCACTTGTGGTATCGGCATGCGAGACGGCATCGGCGCGGGGGCGACACGAAAGGAAGCGCGCCCGCTCCGTGAAGAACGCACCTGTACCGAATGGCGCGCCGTGGCAAGATGCGCCCGGGTCACCGCATGGTTTCGCTCGGTGGCGCAGGCGGCGCGGTCGGCGGGGTTCCGCACCGAACCTCGCGAGTTTGCTCATGGAGGGGTCCGCCCGGGCCGGCGGGGCCCCGCGGCGGGATCCGACCCGTCCGAGAAGGCTCAGGACGTGAGCGAGGCGGGGTTCAGGGGCCGTAGATCGTCCGTAACGAACTCGCCGTCGCGCCGCACGACCTCGTCGTCGAAGGTGATCGTGCCCCCGCCGTGATCCGGACGTTGGATGAGCACGAGATCCCAGTGGATCTCGGACCGGTTGCCGTTGTCGGCGTCCTCGTAGGCCCGTCCCGGGGTCAGGTGCAGCGAGCCGGCGATCTTCTCGTCGAAGAGGATGTCCTTCATGGGGTGAAGGATGAACGGGTTGAAGCCGATCGCGAACTCGCCGACGAAGCGTCCGCCCTCGTCGGTGTCGAGGATCGCGTTCAGCTCGTCGGCGCCCTGCTCGGCGGCGGCGGCGACGACGCACCCGTTGCGGAACTCCAGCCGGATGTTCTCGAAGCTGACGCCGTTGTAGAGCGTCGGCGTGTTGTAGTGGATCACGCCGTTGATGCTGTCCCGCACCGGAGCGGTGAAGCACTCCCCGTCGGGGATGTTGTGCGAGCCGGTGCACGCCACGACGGGGATGTCCTTGATCGAGAAGGTCAGGTCCGTGTCCCCCGGGCCGAGCACGTGCACGCGATCCGTCCGCCGCATGCGCTCGGCAAGCCCCTCGGCCGCCACCTGCATCCGCGGGTAGTCGAGGGTGCAGACGTTGAAGTAGAAGTCCTCGAAGGCCTCGGTGTTCATCGCCGCGAGCTGGGCCATGCTCGGGCTCGGCCAGCGGAGCACGCACCACCGCGTGTGGTTCACGCGTTGGTCGAAGTGAACAGGGCTCTGGTAGACCCGGCCGAACGCCTGCATCTGCTCGGTGGGAATGCCGGACTGCTCGCTCACGTTGCGCGAGCCGCGGAGCCCGATGTAGGCGTCCATCCGCTTCATGCGCTCCAGGTCGTACTCGGCCCAGATCGCGAGGTTGTCCCCCACCGCGTCCTCCTGGAGGGCGCGCATCACGCGGTTGTTTCGGAGCGTCACGTGCGGGTGGGCGCCGACGGCGCGGGCGGCGCGAATGAGGGCGATGACCATCGCTTCCGGAATGTCGAACGCCTCGATGAGCACGTGCTCGCCGGGCTGGAGTCGGGTGGAGTGATGGACGAGCAGTTCGGCGAGGCGGGTTATTCGGGGGTCGAGCATGGGGGGATCTTAGAACATCCGTTCCAGCAGCGTCCGGAACTCGGGCTCCACCGGGGACTCCTCGCGGAACAGCAGACGCACGCCGAGCCCGTCCTCCTCGGGCACGAGGCGGAACCAGCCGGCGACGCGCGAGTCGGCGTAGCGGTGGCCGTGCCACAGGCCATCGGACGCACGGCCGTGCGCGATGCGGCGGCCGCGGGGCGGGAACGCGTCCCAGCGTTCGACGTGCGAGCCGAGCAACGCGTCCTCGAAGTCCTCGCCGTCGGCCTCGTTGGAGGAGCACACGAGGATCACGTTCACGGCCCGCGGCATGAACTGCCGGTGGGCACGCCGCAGCAGCTTGCGCATCCGCTGGACCTCGTCGATGAAGCCGGTGGGCAGGCCGATGGCGAGCGAAACGTGCGGTCCCTCCCACGGGGCGACGATGAGCACGCCGCCGATCTCCCGGCCGTCGTCGTCATGGACGACCAGCTCGTCGCCGACGTGGGCATGCGTGATGAACTCGCGGGCCGAACGCACGAGCCGCTGCATCTGCGTGTCCGTCACGCCCTCGTGCCACCGGACGCTGACGACGTACGGACGCTCGATTCGCTCCAGGTACCGCAGGCGTGAGGAGATCGTGAGCCGGCGGCCCCGCGGCGGCTCCGTGTCGGCTCGCTTCACGTGCAGATAGCACTGCTGCCCGTCCACGGTCACCTCGAAGTCGCACGCGCGGCCCGAAGGCGTCGGCACCTCGAACGCCAGCCCGCACCCGCGGGCGCGCAGGTGGCGGGCGACCACCGCCTCCGCGTACGTGTCGAGGAAGCTCTTGAAGCTCGGATGGGCATCGAGGCTCGCGTGCAACTTGCCCAGCTCCGGGTCGTCGGACCAGGTCCGCACGTCGGCGACGATGGCGGGGTGCAGGCGGGGGGCGAAGCGTTCGAGGGCACCCGGCGAGTCCATTCAGGGCCACCGGTCATGCGGGGGGACGCGCGTCGGCGACGGCTCGTCGCCTTCGTTCCAGATCCGCGCCAATGACTCCTGCGCGGGCCGGCCGTCGATCGACAGCGCCGCTCCGCGGGCGAGGATCTGGTCGATCTGGCGACGTCCGATGCGCACGCGCATGTCGACGTGGTCGCCACCGTAGGTCCGGTCCAGCACGGTGGCCCGCTGCTCGAGCATGGCCACCGCGCGGCTCTCTCGCAGTGGAACCCGCAGCGTCACCTCGCGGATCCCGCCGACCATGATCTCGAACACGCGCTCGCCCAGCTCATCGAGCCCGTCGCCGCTGGTGGCGCTGGTGGGGATCGAGTCGGGGTGACGGTTGAGCCAGATGAGCAGGTCCTCGGGGCGCTCCAGCGCGTCGATCTTGTTGATGACGACGAGACGGGGCTGGGTCGTCGCGCCGATCTCGTCGAGGGTTCGCGTGACCGTCTCGCACTGCATCTCCGCGTTCTGGTCGGCGGCGTCCACGACGATGAGCAGGAGCTGCGCCCAGACCGTCTCCTCGAGCGTGGAGCGGAAGGACGCGACGAGATGGTGCGGCAGGTTCCGGATGAACCCGACGGTGTCCGAGAGCAGGGCCGCGTTGCCGCCCCCCAGCTCCCAACGCTCGATGCGCGTGGAGAGCGTCGCGAAGAGCTTGCGGTGCGCGAACGCCCCGCCGGCGGTCAGCCGGTTGAAGAGGGTGGATTTGCCGGCGTTCGTATACCCGACGAGCCCGACCGTGAAGTGCTCGAGATTGCGCTGCTCGACCTCCCGGGTACGCCGCGCCTGGATGTCCGACAGCTCGCGCCTGAGCTGCCGGAGACGATTCTGCGCGAGACGCCGGTCGATCTCGAGCTGCTGCTCGCCGGGTCCGCGGGTGCCGATGCCCACCGGCGCGCCGCCGACGATCTGCCCGAGGTGATCCCACATCGCCCGCAGCCGCGGGTAGGTGTACTCGAGCTGCGCGATCTCGACCTGGAGCTTCGCCGCGTGCGTCGTCGCCCGGTTCGCGAAGATGTCGAGGATCAGCTCGCTGCGATCGATGATCTTGCAGCCGACGACCTCCTCGAGCGACCGGATCTGCGCCGGGGAGAGGTCGTTGTCGAAGATGACCAGCGTCGCCTCCGTGAGCTTCACGAGGGCGCCGAGCTCCTCGACCTTGCCGCGCCCGAGGTACGTCCGCCCCTTCGGCTTCTTTCGCTTCTGCTCCAGCTCGCCGACCACGATCGCGCCCGCGGTCTCCGCCAGCGCGCGCAGCTCGCGGAACGGCTCCGTGGGATCTACCCACGCGCCGGGAAGCTGGACGTGCACGAGCACCGAGCGCTCGGCCGCCACCTGGACTTGTTCGCGGGTCATCTGTGACATGAACCAGACCTTCGCGCATCCAAAATGGTGACTGTCACCATTTTCGTGACGAGCAAAATGGTGACAGCGAAAATGGTGACAGTCACCATTTTCGTTGGTGGACGCCGCTGGTAGGTGTAGCCCACCGGCCCGCCCGCGGCAAGGATCGCAACAAAAGCCCGCCGGGAAGCGTTCTTTCGAGCGGTCCGGGCCTCGGACTATGATCCCCTGCCTCGCCGCCCCCACCGTTGCAAGGAGGTCGCCCGTGACCCTGAAGCGAATCATCGGCCCGTCCCTTCTGTTCATGCTCGGCGCCACCCTCCTGATCCAGCTTCCGATCGCCATCGCCGGCCGCGCGTCGGTCTACGAGTGGTTCGATCCGATCGTCGACGTCCGCCGGATCCTCGTGGACCGGTACGTCGAGCCGATCGAGGACGAAGAGCTGCCGACGGCCATGATCAACGCGATGCTCGAGCAGCTCGAGGATCCGTACACGCAGTACATCCCCGCGAGCGATACGGCGGAGTTCAACAAGCAGCTCCGCGGCGTCTACGCGGGCATCGGCGCCGAGGTGAACATCAAGGACGGGTTCCTCGTCATCGTCACCCCGATGGACGATTCCCCGTCGCTGCACGCCGGGGTGATGGCCGGGGACGTGGTGCTCGAGATCGAGGGCGAGAGCACGTTCGAGCAGCCGGTCTCGTGGTGCGTGGAGCGGCTCACCGGCGAGGTGGGCACGCCGGTGACGATCCGGGTGCGTCACCTCGACGACACCGAGGAGGAGATCGTCATCGTCCGCCGCCGGATCACGACCCGCACCGTCAAGGGCCTGCGGCGCCGCGGCGAGGAGTGGAACTACTGCGTCGACGAGGGGCTCGGGCTCTTCTACATCCGGGTGACCCAGTTCAACGCCGACACGGTGATCGAGCTGGAGACGGCGCTCGCCGACCTCGTTCCCTCCGGCATGAACGGGCTCATCCTCGATCTCCGCGACAACCCCGGCGGAGGCCTTCCCACCGCGGTCCAGATGGCGGATCTCTTCCTCGAGGAAGGCAAGATCGTCGAGGTCCAGCCGCGTATCGGCGAGAGCGTCACCTATCGCGCCAACCGCGCGGGCACGATGCCCGGGTTCGAGATGCTGGTGCTCGTGAACGGATCGTCGGCGTCGGCGAGCGAGATCGTCGCCGGGGCGTTGCAGGAGAACGGTCGCGCCAAGGTGCTCGGAACACGCACCTTCGGCAAGGGCTCGGTGCAGGAGGTCCGCGCGCTGAGCTACGGCGGCGGCACGCTCAAGTACACGACGGCTCACTACTACCTCCCGAGCGGGCGCAACCTCAACCGCAACCCGGATGCCGAATCGTGGGGCGTGGATCCCGACCCCGGTTTCCTCGTGCCCGTCACCGACGAGGCGTTCTTCGACGCGTTCCGGGCGCGACGCGAGTTCGAGATCATCCGGGTTCCCGAGGACGAGTACGAAGCGTGCGTCTCACCGGACTGGGTTCGCGAGAACCTGAAGGACGAACCGCTCGCGCTCGCGGTGGAGGCGCTTCAGGGGAGGCTCCAGACCGGCGCGTGGAGCGCGGTGACCGATGAGGAGCAGGATCCGGCGCTCATCGCCTTCAACCAGGAGCTGGAGCGCGCCCTCAAGCGACGCGCCAGCTACATCGAGCAGCTCCATGCGACCGAGGAGCGGATCGAGGAGCTCCAGGCCCTCGCGGAGAGCCACGGCGACGAGCCCCTGCTGCCCGAGGATCTCGACCTCGTCGAGGGGACGATCACGCTGCACGACCGCGACGGCAACCTGATCGGCACCTACCAGATCGAGGGCGGCGACGTGCGGTTGGCGCTGGACACGGTGTCGCTGGTACCGGTGATGCAGGACGGTGAATCCGATTTCGTCGATGAGTGACCAGGCAAGCCGCGAACCCACCATCCTCGGCATCGAATCGAGCTGCGACGAGACCGCGTGCGCGGTCGTCGTGGGCGCCACCCGTGTCCTCAGCAATGTCGTGGCGACGCAGCACGATCTGCACGAGCGGTACGCCGGCGTGGTGCCGGAGATCGCCAGCCGCGCGCACCTCGAGCGCATCATGCCCGTGGTCCGCGAGGCGCTCGATCGCGCCGGCGTCGCCGCGTCCGAGCTCGACGCGATCGCGGTCGGGCACCGTCCCGGGCTGATCGGATCGCTGCTCGTGGGCGTCAGCTCAGCCAAGACCCTCGCGTGGGCGCTGGACCGTCCGCTCATCGGCGTGAACCACATCCTCGCCCACCTGCACGCGCCGCTGCTCGACGACGGCGCGGGCTCGCGGGCGCCCGACCCGCCGGCCTGGCCCGCTCTCGGTCTCGTCGTCTCCGGCGGGCACACGAGCCTCTACCACGCCACCGACCCGCTCGCGTGGGAGTCGATCGGGCGCACCATCGACGACGCGATCGGCGAGGCGTACGACAAGGCCGCCACGATCCTGCGGGTCGGCTACCCCGGCGGGCCGCGGCTGGACGCACTCGCCCAACGCGGCGACGACCGCGCCCACGACCTGCCGGTGGCCGGGCTCGATCGGGAGAGCCTCGACTTCTCGTTCAGCGGGCTGAAGACGGCGCTGCTCTACACCGTGTGCGGGCAACCCCGCGGGCGTGGCGCCGAGGCCAGGTTCCCGCGGAGCGCCGACGATCTCGACGACACCGCGCGGGCGGACTTCGCCGCGTCCTTCCAGCGCGCCGCCGTCACGGCGATCACCCGCAAGCTGCTGCGCGGCCTCGAGCGGTACCCCGACACCCGCACGCTGCTCGTCGGCGGCGGGGTCAGCGCCAACAGCCGCCTCCGCTCCGACCTCACCGCGCTCGCCGCGAAGCACGACCTCGACCTGCGGCTCTCGCCCCTGCCCTACTGCCTCGACAACGCGGCCATGATCGCCGGCCTCGCCGCCCATCGGTATGAGCTGGGCGACTTCGACGATCTCACGCTCACCGCGCACCCCAGCTAGAGACATGGTCTAAGCTCGTGCCCGTGGCCACCCCCCCGCCGCATCCCGCCGCGCTCTCCGAGCCCGCCCTCTTGAAGCAGTGCGAGATCTTCTTCGGTCGCAACTCCGGCCCCGGCGGACAGCACCGCAACAAGGTCGAGACCTCGGTCCGCATCGTGCACAAGCCCAGCGGCATCGAGGCCGCGGCCGGCGAGCGCCGGCGGCAGTACGAGAACCGGGGGGCCGCGATCCGTCGCCTGCGTCTGAAGCTCGCACGGGAGATTCGGCGCGATCCCGGCCGCCGCGGGATCGTGCCCAGCCCGCTCTGGGAGTCGAGACGCCAGGGCCGGCAGCTCTCGATCAACGCGAAGCACAAGGACTACCCAACGCTGCTCGCCGAGGCGCTGGACGTGATCGTGGCGAGGCGCTTCGACGTCGCCGGAGCCGCGGGAGCGCTCGGCGTGTCGATGTCGCAGCTCGCCCGGCTGGTCCGGCACGACAAGCAGGCGTTCGCGCGGCTCAACGAGAGACGCGAGGAGCAGGGGTTGCCGAAGCTGAAGTAACACCGGGTGCGGTTGCGGTACGATGACCGGCATGACGATGGACGCTTTGGTTTCGGGCGCGCGTTTGCGGGCGCTGATCGAGGAGGAGCTGGAGGCGCTCGTCGCGTTGCGGCGGGATCTTCACCGGCATCCCGAGCTGGGGTACGAGGAGACGCGGACGAACGCGGTCGTGCGCGACGAGCTGGAGCGCTGCGGGATCGAGTTCGCCGGTGACCTCGCCGGCGGCACCGGGATCCTCGGGCACCTGCCCGGAGCCGGCGACGCGGCGATCGCGCTGCGCGCGGACATGGACGCGCTTCCGATCACGGAGGAGACGGGGCTGGAGTACGCGTCGACCCGGCCGGGTCTCATGCACGCGTGCGGACACGACGGTCACGTCACGATGCTCGTCGGGGCGGCGCGGGTGCTCGCAGCCATCGCGAAGGAACGCGAGCTGCCGCGCCCGGTCAGCCTCGTCTTCCAGCCCGCCGAAGAAGGTGGCGCGGGCGGGCGCCGGATGGTCGAGGACGGCTGCCTCGACGGCAGCGTGATCGGTCCGCCGATCGCGAGCATGTACGGCCTGCACGGCTGGCCGGGCCTCGCCCTCGGCAACGTCGGCACGCGGGTCGGCCCCCTGCTGGCGGCGGCGGACATGTTCGAGATCACGGTGCGCGGCACCGGCGCGCACGCGGCCTTCCCGCACTTCGCCCACGATCCGATCGTCGCCGCCAGCGCGATCGTGACAGCGTTCCAGACGATCGCGTCGCGGAACGTCGATCCGCTGGACCCGATCGTCGTCTCCACGACGGTGATCCGCGGCGGCTCCGCGCACAACATCATCCCCGAGGAGGTGCGCCTCGAAGGCACGGTTCGCACGCTCGGCGGCGACACGCAACGGATGGCGATGGACCGGCTCGGCGCGCTCGCCGAGCACACCGCGCAGGCCCACGGATGCACCGCGGACGTCGACTACATCCTCGGCTACCCCGTCACGGAGAACCACGCCGACGCGGTGGGCACGTTCAACCGGGTCGCCACCGGCGCGCTCGGCGGCGATCGCATCGTGGACGTGCCGCGCCCGTTCATGGGCGGCGAGGACTTCGCGTTCTACTGCCACCAGGTGCCGGCGTGCTTCTTCCTCCTCGGCCTGCTGCCGCCGGGCGTGGCGTCGATGCCGCAGTTGCACCAGCCGACGTTCGACTTCAACGACGAGGCGCTGGCGACGGGGGTGGAGTTGTTCTGCCGCCTGGCGCTCGATGGTGCGTAAGAGCGCGGAAAGGAACACACGAATGTCCATCGAACTGACGTATCTGGGTCATTCCGGTTTTCTCGTCTCGGGCTCGTCGCACGCGGTCGCGATCGATCCGTTCCTGACGGGCAACCCGGTGGCGGGGCGCGGCCCCGACGCCGTCGCGTGCCAGGCGATCGCGCTCACCCACGGGCACGCCGATCACTTCGGCGACACCGTCGCGATCGCGAAGGCCAACGACGCGACGGTCTACGGCGCGTTCGAGATCTGCGAGTACCTCGGCGAGCAGGGCATCGAGAAGACCGAGCCGATGAACCACGGCGGCCGCGTGGACGCGCCGTTCGGCTTCGTCGCGATGACGCAGGCGATCCACTCGTCCTCGCTGGAGGGCCGCTACCTCGGGATGCCGGCGGGCATCATCCTCGCCATCGACGGCGTGACGATCTACCACTGCGGCGACACCGACCTCTTCAGCGACATGAAGCTCATCGGCGAGATCTACCGGCCCGACATCGCGATGATCCCCATCGGCGACCGCTTCACGATGGGCCCCGCCCTCGCCACCCGCGCCGCGGAGCTGATCCGACCGAAGATCGCGATCCCCGTGCACTACAACACGTGGCCCCCGATCGAGCAGGACCCGGCGCAGTTCGCGCCGTCCGGCGTCGAGGTCAAGGTGATGGCCCCGGAGCAGACCCTCACCCACGGCTGAGAAATGGGGTTGGGTCTGATTTCCGACGATCAGACCCGACCCCATTACTCCTCGAAGTGGACGAGGGGCCAGAGGCTTGCGAAGTCGTCCGTCCAGCGGACCTGGCGGCCGTCGGGCGTCCAGTTCCACGCGACGTCCTGCACGCGGCGTGACTCGACGATCGCCACCCCGGCGCCTTCGCGCGCGAGCATGGCCCACGTGGCCTGTGAGAGCTGGTTGTCCCGGTCCTTCGCCGATGTGATGAACGCCGCGGTGCAGCCGAACTCGTGGATGATCGCGCGGACGACGGGGAGGAGATGGATGAACCGGTTGGAGATGTGCAGGAGCAGGACCCCGTCGGGTCTCAGCCGGCGCCAGTAGAGGTCGATGCACTCCGCCGTGAGCAGGTGCACGGGGATCGCGTCGCTGTTGAACGCGTCCACGATGAGCACGTCGAACGGCTCGACGGCGGTGAGGTCATCGTGGGCCAGACGTTGTCGCGCGTCTCCGTGGATGATCTCGACCTCGGCCTTCGTGTCGGCGAGGTACGTGAACTGCTCACGCGCGAGATCCACGACGTCGGGGTTGATCTCGTAGAAACGCAGCTCGTCGCCTTCGCGCCCGTACGCCGCGAGCGTCCCCGCGCCGAGGCCCACCACGCCGACGCGGCGCGGCGGGCGCCCCTCTGGCCCGAGCACCAGGCCCACGGCGCTGTCGGGTCCGTAGTACGTCGTCGGCAGGTTCTGCTTGTCGCGCTCGGCGAACTGGAGTCCGTGCAGCGTCATGCCGTGGTAGAGCCGGTTCGTCGTGACGCCTTCGCGTTCCCACTGGATCACCCGCACGGTCCCGTAGAAGCTCCGCGATCGCGCCAGCGTGTTGGAGATCATCGACTGGACGTTCCCCACGAGCGAGACGACCAGCCCCACCCAACCCACGACCAACACCCGGAGGACACGGCGATACCCGCGACGCCAGCTCTCGCGATGCGCCTCGACGAGGCAACACGCAAGCACGAGCGCCCCGCACGCGGCGAGCGCGATGTGCAGCTCCCAGAAGCCGGTGAATACCAGCGGCGCCACCAGCGCCACGAAGATCCCGCCGAGCACGCCGCCGGCGGCGACGGCGAGGTAGAACAACGTGAGGTGACGCGGATCGGGCTTCAGCCGGACCAGTTCACCGTGACACCCCATGCAGCACGCGAAGAGCACGACGCCGTACATCCCGATCTGCGTCCACATCGAGAGCCTGAAGTAGTCGTACAACACGTACGTGGCGAGACCGAGACCGACGACGAGCAGCGACCCGAAGACCCTCCGGTCGTACCAGCGCTCGTGATCGAAGCAGATGATGAACGTCAGCAGGTACAGCGACAGCGGCAGCACCCACAGGAACGGGAAGACCGCGATCTCCTGGCAGAGCTGGTTCGTGGTCGCCAGCAACATGGCCGACCCCGCCGCGCTCAGCCCCAGCCACGCCGCAACCCGCCACGGTCCGGGCGCGGACACGGGCGCGGTCGCGGACGCGGTCGCGGGTGCGGACGCGGGCGAGGTCGCGCCTGCCTTCCACGCGCACCACCCGCTCAGCAGCGCGAACACCGCATACCCCCACGACCACGAGATCGCCTGCTCGTTGCGATCCAGCAACGGCTCGAACAGGACCGGGTACGACAACAACGCCAGCAACGACCCCACGTTCGACAACGCGTACAACCGGTACGGCGACCGCCCGACGTACCGCCGCGCGAACCACACCTGCACGAGGGGCCCCGTCGACGACAGCATCAGGAACGGCACGCCGATCGTGAACCCGAGCACGAGCAGGATCCGCAGCGTCGGCGGCCACGCTTCCGGCCACACCGATGCTTCCGGCACGATCGGCAGGAACACCAGCGACACCGTGAGGCCGGCGAGGTGCACCCAGCGTCGCTCCCGCCACGACCCGCGCCCGATCGCATGGGCGTACGCGTACCCGGCGAGCAGGACCGCCTGGAAGAACAGCAGGCACGCCGTCCAGACCGCCGCCCCGCCCCCGTGCCACGGCAGGATGTACTTGCCGACCAGCGGCTGGACCTGGAAGAGCAGGAACGCGCTCAGGAAGATGGTGAGAGCGTAGACCGCCCGCATGGGTGCCTAGGGTAATGACCGGGACCGCGTCCGCGAGCGGGTCCGGGACCGCGTGCGGGTCCGGGCCCGGGCCCGGGCTCGGGCTCGGGCCGCGCTTGCCCGGCCCCGTCCCCCCCGCTATCCTCCCCGACTCGCCGCATTTCGCCGCGGCGCCAACAGAGACCGCAAGCACCACTTCGTCCGCGGATCGCCCATTGGCCGGGTCCCGCACCACTCCTCCGGGAGGGACATGGTGGGAGGTAGGAGCACCATGGCCAAGAAGATCGACAAGCAATTCAAACTCATGGCACCCGGCGGGACGGCCACTCCGGCGCCCCCGATCGGCCCCGCCCTCGGTGCGGCCGGCGTCAACCCGGGACAGTTCATCCAGCAGTTCAACGAGCGCACCAAGGACCTCGGCGGCAAGGTCGTCGGGGTCGTGGTGACGGTCTACAAGGACCGGTCGTTCGACTTCGAGATCAAGTCGTCGCCCGCGGCGGTCCTGATCGCCACGGCGGCCGGGATCGAGAAGGGCTCCGGCGAGCCGAACTCCAACAAGGTCGGCCAGATCACGAAGTCCCAGGCGATCGCGATCGCCCAGGAGAAGATCGAAGACCTCAACGCCTCGGACCTCGAGGCGGCCTCTCGGATGATCGAAGGCACCGCCCGGTCGATGGGCGTCACGGTGGTGGAGGGCTAATCCAAATGCCAAGCATGACCAAACGCCATCGCGCGAACCAGGAAATCGCGGCCAAGTACGAGGGGGGCCAGAGCCCCGAGGTCGCGATCAAGGCCCTGAAGAGTTTCAAGGGACCGAAGTTCGACCAGTCCGTGGAGGTCTGTGCCCACCTCGGCATCGACCCGCGCCAGGCCGACCAGCAGCTTCGCGGTTCGATCGCCATGCCCAAGGGCGTCGGCAAGTCGGCCCGCGTGGTCTGCTTCTGCGGCGAGGACAAGGTCGAGGACGCCAAGGCCGCCGGCGCGATCGAGGCCGGCGGTGAAGACCTCGTCAAGAAGGTCGGGGACGGCTGGATGGACTTCGACGTCGCCGTCGCCTCGCCGGACATGATGCGGGTGGTCTCCAAGCTCGGCCGCGTGCTCGGCCCCAAGGGGCTCATGCCCTCGCCCAAGGCGGGCACCGTGTCTCCCGACGTGGTCAACGCGGTCAAGGAATACGCCGCGGGCAAGCTGGAGTACCGCAACGACAGCGGCGGCAACCTCCAGTGCATCATCGGGAAGATGAGCTTCTCCGAGGGCGATCTCCTCGAGAACCTCGAGTACTTCCTGGCGTTGGTCGAGAAGATCCGGCCCGCGGCCGCCAAGGGCCAGTACGTCAAGAAGATCGTCGTCAGCGGCACCATGACCCCGGGGATCCAGATCGCCGAGTGACCCCGAGGGGTCGCCACGGCACGGAGCACAGCGATGAGCAAGCCCGTCAAAGAGATGATCATGACCGACTACCAGCGTCGCTTCGGCGAGCTCGAAGGCGCTCTGATCGTCGACATCCGCGGCATCGAGGCCAACGAGAACAACGCCATGCGCCAGGAGCTGGCCAAGAGCGGCGTCCGGATCACGGTGGTCAAGAACGCCCTGGCCCGGAAGGCCTTCTCCGGCACCGCGCTGGAAGCGCTCAGCGGCGCGCTCACGGGCCCGGCCGCCGTGGCGCACGGCGGCGAATCCGTCGTCGAGACTGCGCGGCTCATCGTGGACTGGGCCAGGAAGGTCAACGAGTTCTCCCTCAAGGGCGCGGTGCTCGACGGCGAGTACTTTGCCGGCGAGGCGGGCGTCAAGCACCTCAGCACGTTCCCGACCAAGGAGGAGGCGAAGGCCCGCGTGGTCCAGCTCGTCCTCAGCCCCGCCGGCAACCTCGTCGGGGCCGCGATGGCGCCCGGTGGGAACATCCTCGGCATCGTCAAGGAGATGCAGGAACGCCTGGAGAAGGGCGAGAGCATCGCGAAGGTCGGCTGACGCCCCTTCGTGCCTTCCTGCCTCAGTACCTCTTATGAACCAACACGCGATTCGACTGGCCCCGCGGGGTTAAAAGCCGTGTGACGGCTCCTCTCGAACGCATGCGAACGAAGATCAGGAAACACCAGCCATGTCCGAAGAGACCGCAACCAAGACGTTCGAAGCGAAGATCAGCAAGCTGGGCGACGAGATCGCCGAGCTCAGCCTCAAAGAGGCCGTGGACCTGGCTGACTACATGAAGGAAACCTACGGCATCGAGCCGGCGGCTGCCGGCGCGGTCATGATGGCCGGTGGCGGCGGTGACGCCGGTGGCGGCGCGGACGAGGAGCAGACCGAGTTCGACGTCATCCTCGAGAGCGTCGGCGACAAGAAGATCCAGGTCATCAAGACCGTCCGCGAAGCGACGGGCCTGGGCCTCAAGGACGCCAAGGATGTCGTGGACAGCGCTCCCAAGGCCGTCAAGGAGAAGGTCACCAAGGAGGAGGCCGACGCCCTGAAGGCCAAGCTCGAGGAAGCCGGGGCATCCGTCACCATCAAGTGACGACGCGCTCCGGCGCGACGGAACGACAGAACCAAGCCCGCGGAGCCCACGCTCCGCGGGCTTTTTTCTTGCCCCCGGGCCTCCCCTTGCCCATTCTGGAACCTGGAGGAAGACCATGAGCCAGCATGCCATCGCCGGAGCCCTGCTCGGCTGGGCCGTCCTGGCGGCGCCGGCGCCGGCCTCGCACACCGTCACCGTCGAGGCGGGCCGGGACAACACGCTCTTCTCGACCGATGACGGATCGGCGAGCAACGGCGCCGGGCCCAACGTGTTCAGCGGCCGCACGGGCGCCGGCGGCACCCGGCAGCGGGCGTTGCTGTGGTTCGACGTGTCGGGCGCGGTCCCGGCGGGCGCGACCATCGTGGGCGCGGAGCTGACGCTGACCGTCATCCAGGGCGGCGGGGCCCCGGCCCAGGAGCACACCCTGCACCGCGTTCTCGCCGACTGGGGCGAGGGCACGTCGATCGGCGCCGGCGGCAACGGCGCGCCGTCCACGCCGGACGACGCAACGTGGCTGCACACCTTCTTCCCCGGCCAGTTCTGGTCGAGCCCCGGCGGCGACTTCGACGACGCCGCCAGCACCGCCCAGACCCTCGGGAGCACACCCGGACCGGTCACCTGGGGACCCGCCGCGACGATGACCGCCGACGTGCAGTTCTGGCTGGATACCCCCGCCTCGAACCACGGCTGGGTCCTGATCGGCAACGAGGACGTGCTCAACAGCGCGCGCAAGCTCGCGAGCCGCGAGTTCGACACGCCCGGATCGCGCCCCATGCTCACAATCGACTACGAGCTTCCGCCGCCCTGCCCCGCCGACCTGAACGGCAACGGCCACGTCGATTTCCACGACCTCATCACGTTGATCGGGGCCTGGGGCCCGTGCGAGGGGTGCCCGGAGGACCTCAGCGGCAACGGCCGCGTCGGGATCATGGACCTGATCATCCTCATCCTTGCCTGGGGGCCGTGCGAGGATTGATCGACGGCGGTTGCAGTCACCACCGTCGCATCACCCACTTAGGGGTGAGATTCGGGGTGGCGCAGCCCCCCCGCGCCCCCTACGGTTGCTCTCGAGACAGGGCAGGAGCCCCCATCGGGGTTCGTCGCCCACATGAGGAGGCCCCCCGATGAACGCCAGAGGATTGACGATTGCTGCCGTTGCGCTGACCGCGATGCTCGCCGGGGCGCCTGCCGCCAACGCCGACGCGCTGAACTTCGGCGCCGTGAAGGACAACACGCTCTACGAGAAGAACTCCGGCGACATCAGCAACGGCGCCGGGTCGTACTTCTTTGCCGGCAACACGCAGCAGGGCAGCGACGACGACACCCGCCGCGGCGTGATCGCGTTCGACGTGTCGTCGATCCCCGCCGGATCCACGATCACCGACGTCGACCTCACGCTGAACATGTCGCGCACCCAGGCGGGCACCCGGACGGTCGCCCTGCACCGCCTCAACGCCGACTGGGGCGAGGGCAACTCGAACGCCGGCGGCCAGGAAGGCGGAGGCGACAGCGCCGCCGACGGCGACGCGACATGGCTGTACCGCTTCTACGACTCGAACGACCCCGAGGGCTCCCCGGCGTGGAGCGGCAACGGAGGCAACGGCGACTACACCCCCGCCGCGTCGGCGAGCATCTCCGTCGGCGGCGAGAACGACTACACGTGGTCGACCGCCGGCATGGTCGCCGACGTGCAGGCGTGGGTGGACAACGGCGGAACGAACTTCGGCTGGATCGTGATCTGCCAGGAGTCCTCGTCCACGAGCGCCAAGCGCTTCGACAGCCGGCAGAACAACGACGTGTCCAACCGGCCGCTGCTCGTCGTCACGTTCAATCCCCCGGCGCCCACCGGCGCCTGCTGCTTCGATGACGGGCACTGCGAGCCCCAGACCCAGGCCGACTGCCTGGCGCTCGGCGAGACCTACATCGGCGATGACGTCCCGTGCACGCCGAACCCGTGCACCCAGCCCGTCGGCGCGTGCTGCTACGCCGACGGATCCTGCATGACCCAGACCCAGACCGACTGCCAGACCGCCGGCGGCACCTACCAGGGCAACGGCACGAGCTGCGTGCCGAACCCCTGCCCGCAGCCGTCGGCCGCGTGCTGCTTCACGACCGGCGCGTGCTCCATCGAGACCGAGGCTGCCTGCAACTCCATGGGCGGCACGTGGGGCTTCGGCGCCTCGTGCATCCCGAACCCGTGCCCGCAGCCCACGGGCGCGTGCTGCGCGGACGACGGAACGTGCTCCGTGGAGACGCCCGGCAACTGCGCCGCCGCCGGCGGCAACTACCAGGGCGACGACACGGTATGCACGTTCAACCTGTGCCCGGTCGTGCTCACGCCGTTCCTCGACCCCCTGCCGATCCCGGTGCCGGCGATCCCGGACTCCGGCGTGCCCGGCGGCGAGGCGACGTACTCCATCGCGATGGAGGAGGTCGACCAGCAACTGCACAGCCAGCTTCCCGCGACCCGCGTGTGGGGCTACGCCGGGGCGTACCCGGGGCCGACGATCGAGGCCACGGTGGGCGAGCCCGTCACGGTGAACTGGATCAACGACCTGGAGAACCTCGACACCGGCATGCCGCGCACCGAGCACTACCTGCCCGTGGACCACTGCCCGCACGGAGCGGCCACGTCGCTGCCGCGGACCGTCGTGCACCTGCACGGCGGGCACGTGCCGGCGCAGTTCGATGGCTACCCGGAGGACACGTTCCTGCCGGGTCAGTCCGCGACGTACTGGTACCCGAACATGCAGCCTCCGGCGACGCTCTGGTTCCACGACCACGCCCTGGGGATCACGCGGCTCAACGTGTACATGGGCCTCGCGGCCTTCTACCTGCTGCGCGACCAGGACGAGATCGATCTCGGCCTGCCCGCGGGCGATTACGAGATCCCGCTGGCGATCCAGGATCGGTCGTTCAACGGCGACGGCTCACTGCGCTACCCGGCGGACTGGCAGGATCACTTCTTCGGCAACAAGATCGTCGTCAACGGCAAGGTCTGGCCGTACCTCGAGGTCGACCAGGGCAAGTACCGCTTCCGCATGCTCGACGGCTGCAGCTCGCGGACGCTGACCCTGTCGCTGTCCACGGGTGACTCCTTCCAGCAGATCGGGACCGACGGCGGCCTGCTGCCGGCGCCGGTGACCCTCACCGAGGTGACGATCTCCCCGGGCGAGCGGGCCGACATCGTGATGGACTTCGCCGGCTACGCGCCGGGCACGGAGATCTTCCTGGTCAACAGCGCCCCGGCCCCGTACCCCGGCGATCCCGGGGTCGGCGTGGTCCCGCAGGTGATGAAGTTCATCGTCACCGGCGACACCGGGCACACGGACCCGGTCCCGGCGGCCCTGACGCCGGTGGAGGTGATCCCCGAGGGCGAGGCGATCCTGAGCCGCGACTTGATCCTCCGCCGGGCCACCGACCCGTGCACGGGTCAGGTCTGGCTGATCAACGGCCTCGCGTGGGATGACATCACCGAGGAGCCCAACCTCGGCGACACGGAGATCTGGCGTTGGATCAACCGCTCCGGCAACGTGCACCCGATGCACATGCACCTCGTGCTCTTCCAGGTGCTCGACCGGCAGGACTTCGAGGTCGTGCTGGGCGAGATCGTGCCCATCGGTGCCCCGATCCCGCCGGAGCCCAACGAGATGGGCTGGAAGGACACGGTCCGGGCCGACCCCAACCAGATCACCCGCGTGATCGCCCGCTTCGAGGACTTCGACGGCCTGTTCTCGTACCACTGCCACATCCTCGAGCACGAGGATCACGAGATGATGCGGCAGTTCCGGGCCGTGGACACCTGCCCGGAGGATCTCAACGGCAACGGAGCCGTCGACTTCGCCGACATCCTGGTGATCATCGGGGCCTGGGGCTCCTGCCCGCTCTACTGCCCCAACGACCTCAACAACAACGGAAGCGTGGACTTCGCCGACATCCTCGAGGTGATCGGCGCGTGGGGCTCGTGCCCCTCGACATAGGACGACCAGAACCCGGTCATAAGCCGAACACAATACCGTGCCAACGCGCCGGCCCCGCCGCCCCCCCCTCCGCGGCTCCTGAACGGCCGGTCCGCCGAAAACCCGCTCGCGCGGCCCTGACGGCCGGCGAGCGGGCGCACTAATTCTTTTGCACATTTTCCCCAGAATCGCCTTGGCGCCATTGGCGGGACCGTTTCGGGGGGATACGATGCCCCGCTTGGCGGCAGCGACATAACTTCTCCACATCACCAGGAAAACAGAACCCAGCTCCAGGCGGCGGACCCGCTGTCGGTGCCGGTTCTTGAGGTGGCTCCATGGTCTCACAGACGGTGCGCGACTTTTCCAAGCGCGGCGATGCGATCCCTGTGCCGACGCTGACGGCGGTGCAGCTCACCGCCTATCGGCGTTTTCTCCAGCAGGACAAGAAGTCGAGCGAGCGGGACCCGCACCTCGGGCTCGAGTCCCTGCTCCGCGAGGTGTTCCCGATCGTGTCGTATGACGGCACGATGAAGCTGGAGTACCTGAACTACCAGCTCGACGAGGCCCGGTATACGCCGGAAGAGTGCAAGGAGCTGCGGCTCACTTACGGCATGCCGTTCCGGATCGGCGTTCGCCTCGTGCGCGAGGGCATCGACGAGGTCCCCGAGGAGGAGATCTACCTCGGCGAGATCCCCATCATGATGGGCGGCGGCGAGTTCATCGTGAACGGAGCCGAGCGCTGCATCGTCAGCCAGCTTCACCGTTCGCCCGGCGTGGACTTCGGCATCGCTTCCTCCATCGCCGACCGCCCGCTGCACTCGGCGCGGATCATCCCCGAGCGCGGCTCGTGGATCGAGCTGGAGGTGACGAAGAAAGACGTCCTGACGATGCGGATCGATCAGTCGACGAAGATCGCCGCGACGACGTTCCTCCGCGCCCTCGACGAGACCTACTCCTCCACCGACAAGCTCCTCGAGCTGTTCTACGAGGTCGAGGACCTCAAGGTCGAGCGCCTCAAGCCCGAGCACTACTCCGCGGAAGTCATCATCGACACCGACACCGGCGAGGAGCTCTGCCGCGTCGGCGCCCAGATCGGCGACGCGATCGAGGCGATCCAGGCCTCGCCGCTGAAGACGATCCGCGTGATCAAGAACGCCTCGGACCCGCTGATCCTGAACACGCTCGCCGAGGAGCGGCTCGACTTCCTCGCCGAAGTCACCGAGCACGAGGCCGCCCTGCTGCGGATCTACGGCCGCCTCCGCCCCGGCAACCCGCCGCAGGTCGACAAGGCCCGCCAGCTCTTCAGCGAGAAGTTCTTCGACGAGAACCGGTACCGCCTCGGCAAGGTCGGTCGCTTCCGCATCAACCGGAAGTTCGACATGGACGTGCCCGAGGAGGTCATGCACATCCGCGCCGAGGACTTCCTCGCGGTGATCCGGTACATCCTCAACCTGCGAGGCCAGGAATCCGGCGCGCACGTCGACGACATCGACCACCTCGGCAACCGCCGCCTGCGCACGCTCGACGAGCTTGCGATCGAAGAGATGCGCAAGGGCTTCCTGAAGCTGCGCCGCACCGTCCAGGAGCGGATGAGCGTGAAGGACCCCGACGAGCTGGCGAAGATCGCCGACCTCGTCAACAGCAAGTCGATCTCCAGCGCCATCGACTTCTTCTTCGGACGCAGCGAGCTGTCGCAGGTCGTCGACCAGACGAACCCGCTGTCCATGCTCGTGCACGAACGGCGACTCTCGGCCCTCGGGCCCGGCGGCCTGAACCGCAAGCGGGCCGGCTTCGAGGTCCGCGACGTGCACATCAGCCACTACGGCCGCGTCTGCCCGATCGAGACGCCGGAAGGCACGAACATCGGCCTCATCTGCTCGCTCGGCATCTACGCACAGATCGACGATTACGGCTTCCTCCTCACGCCCTACCAGAACGTGATCAAGGGCAAGGTCAGCGGCGAGGTCGAGTACCTCCGCGCCGACCAGGAGATGAAGTCCGTGCTCGCCACGGCCGACGTCCTCGACGAGAACGGCAAGATCTCCGGCGATCACGTGCTCGCCCGCATGAGCGGCGACCTCGCCCAGGTCGACCCGAAAGAGGTCGAGTTCGTCGACATCTCGCCGAAGCAGATCGTGGGCGTCTCCGCCGCGCTGATCCCGTTCCTCGAGCACGACGACGCGAACCGCGCCCTCATGGGCTCGAACATGCAACGGCAGGCGGTCCCGCTCATCGAGTGCGATCCGCCGCTCGTCGGCACCGGGATGGAGCGCGTCGCCGGCGCGCACTCCGGCATGCTCGTGAAGGCCCGCCGCGGCGGCACCGTCACGTTCGTGGACGGCGAGCGCATCATCATCGACAACGCCGACGAGTACGTGCTCCGCAAGTTCGTCGGCCTCAACGAGCGCACCTGCCAGACTCAGAAGCCGGTCGTCAAGCTCGGCCAGGTCGTCGAGGACGGTGCGATCCTCGCTGACGGCGCCTCCACCGTCATGGGGCAGCTCGCCATCGGCAAGAACGTGCTCGTCGCGTTCAACACCTTCGACGGCTACAACTTCGAGGACGCGATCGTCATCTCCGAGCAGCTCGTGAAGGACGACGTGTTCACGTCGATCCACATCGAGTCGTTCGACGTGGAGATCCGGGAGACGAAGCTCGGTCGCGAGGAGTTCACCCGCGACATCCCCAACGTCTCCGAGAAGATGCTCCGGAACCTCGACGACGACGGCATCATCCGGATCGGCGCCCGCGTCGGCCCCGGCGACATCCTCGTCGGTAAGGTCAGCCCGAAGTCCAAGAGCGAGCTGACGCCCGAGGAGAAGCTGCTGCACGCGATCTTCGGCCGCGCCGGCGAGGACGTGAAGAACGACTCGCTCGAGGTGCCCGCCGGGACCGAGGGCATCGTGATCGGAGCGAAGAAGTTCAGCCGCCGCATGCACCTCTCCGACGAGCGCAAGGCCAAGCTCAAGGAGGAGATGTCCGCGTACGAGGCGGAGATGAACGACAAGGCGATCTCGCTGTTCCGCCAGATGGTCGGGCAGATGAACGAGACGCTCGGCGCGCAGATGGTCGACCCCACGACCCGCCAGAAGGTCGGCGCCTCGGACATCCCCGAGGTCATCCTCGAGCAGATCGAGGGCTTCGACGACAAGTGGGTCAAGGGAAGCAAGGAGGCCAAGGAGAAGGCCATCATCATGCACGGCCAGTTCTGGCCTCGCATCGAAGCGATCATGAAGGAGAAGGAGCGCCGCCTCGCCCACATGAAGCGCGGCGACGAGCTGCCGTCGGGCGTGCTGGAGATGGTGAAGATCTACCTCGCCACGAAGCGCCAGCTCTCGGTCGGCGACAAGATGGCCGGCCGCCACGGCAACAAGGGCGTCATCGCCCGCATCGTGCCCGAAGAGGACATGCCGTTCCTCGAGGACGGCACGCCGGTGCAGGTGCTCCTGAACCCGCTGGGCGTTCCGTCGCGAATGAACGTCGGTCAGCTCCTGGAGATCCACCTCGGGTGGGCGGCGCGGGTGCTCGGCTTCCAGGCGGTCACACCGGTGTTCGACGGTGCGACCGAGCAGGAAGTCCTCGACGCGATCCTCGAGGCGAACGCACACGTGCAGTCCAAGCTCGACGCCTTCGAGGAGACCGGCGCCGACCCGGGCACGACCCGCGAGTTGCTCGCCCGCCTTCCGTTCGGCGGCAAGGTGCAGTTGCACGACGGCCGCACCGGCGAGCCGTTCCACCAGAAGTCCAGCGTCGGCTACATGTACATCCTGAAGCTGCACCACCTGGTGGACGACAAGATCCACGCCCGCGCGACGGGGCCCTACAGCCTCATCACCCAGCAGCCGCTCGGCGGCAAGGCACGCACGGGCGGCCAGCGCTTCGGCGAGATGGAGGTCTGGGCGCTCGAAGGCTACGGCGCCGCGTACGTCCTCCAGGAGCTGCTCACCGTCAAGAGCGACGACGTCGAGGGACGCACCAAGATCTACGACTCGATGGTGAAGGGAACGAACACGCTCGAAGCGGGCATGCCCGTCGTGTTCGACGTCCTCTGCCACGAGATCCGCGGCCTGGGCATGAACATCACGCTGGAGAAGCAGCAGTTGGAAGGCGGGACGCTTTTGTGACGGACTGAGCGCACGAAGGCACAAAGGCACGTAGGCACGAAGGCACGAAGGGGCCGAGAGCGGCACCCTCAAGACAGCTGAGAGCGCAAAGCAATGGCTGAGAGCGTTTACGACCGCGTCAACGATTACGGATCCGTGAAGATCACTCTGGCGAGCCCGAACGATATTCGTTCGTGGAGCTTCGGCGAGGTGAAGAAGCCGGAGACGATCAACTACCGCACCTACCGGCCGGAGAAGGACGGGCTCTTCTGCGAGCGCATCTTCGGTCCGGAGCGCGACTACGAGTGCGCGTGCGGCAAGTACAAGGGCACGAAGTACAAGGGCATCATCTGCGATCGCTGCGGCGTGAAGGTGACGCACTCGCGTGTCCGCCGGAAGCGGATGGGGCACATCAACCTCGCCGCGCCCGTCGTGCACATCTGGTTCTTCAAGGCCCTGCCCAGCCGTCTCGGCACCCTGCTGAACATGAAGACGGCGGACCTCGAGAAGGTCATCTACTTCCAGGACTACGTCGTGACCGAGCCCGGCACGACGGAGCTGGAGTTCATGCAGGTCCTCACCGAGGACGACTACCGCGCCGCCCTCGACAAGTACGGCGGGAGCGCCTTCACCGCCCTCATGGGCGCCGAGGCCGTTCGCGACCTGCTCAGCCAGCTCAAGCTCGCCGACGTCGCCTTCGAGCTTCGCGACGAGCTGGGCAAGACGCGAAGCAAGCAGCGCATCAAGGACCTCTCCAAGCGGCTCAAGATCGTCGAGCAGATCCGCCACTCCGACAACGACCCCGCGTGGATGGTGCTCGACGTCGTGCCCGTCATTCCGCCGGACCTGCGCCCGCTCGTCCTGCTCGAGAGCGGCAACTTCGCCACGAGCGACCTGAACGATCTCTACCGCCGGATCATCAACCGGAACAACCGCCTCAAGAAGCTGATGGACCTCAACGCGCCGGAGGTCATCATCCGCAACGAGAAGCGGATGCTCCAGCAGGCGGTCGACGCGCTGTTCGACAACGGCCGCTGTCGCCGCCCGGTGCTCGGCTCGAGCAACCGCCCGCTCAAGAGCCTCACCGACATGATCAAGGGCAAGCAGGGCCGCTTCCGCGAGAACCTGCTCGGCAAGCGCGTGGATTACTCGGCGCGCTCGGTCATCGTCGTCGGCCCGGAACTGAAGCTGCACCAGTGCGGCCTGCCCAAGAAGATCGCCCTGGAGCTGTACCAGCCGTTCATCATCCGACGTCTCAAGGAGCACGGGCTCGCCGACACGATCAAGAGCGCCAAGCGCATGCTCGAGCGGCGTGACTCGGAGGTCTGGGACATCCTCGAGCAGGTCATCTACCAGCACCCGGTGCTCCTGAACCGCGCGCCGACGCTGCACCGCATGGGTATCCAGGCCTTCGAGCCGGTGCTCGTCGAGGGCAACGCGATTCAGCTCCACCCGCTCGTGTGCACGGGCTACAACGCCGACTTCGACGGCGACCAGATGGCCGTCCACCTGCCGCTGTCCGTCGAGGCCCAGGCCGAAGCCCACGTGCTCATGCTCTCGACGCACAACATCTTCTCACCGGCCCACGGTCGTCCCGTCGTCTCGCCCAGCCAGGACATCGTGATGGGCATGTACTTCATCACGTACATGAACGACACGGACACGAGGCCGACCGAGGAGCTGCGCCACTTCCGGAACTCCTCCGAGGCGCTGCTCGCGTACGACCACGGCCAGATCATGCTCCAGGAGAAGATCGCCGTGCGGCTCGCCCGCTTCGACGAGGTGGTCAACACCGAGTCCGGGGCCGCGGAACCGCTGCCGGACCACCGCCGGATCGTCACCACCGCCGGCCGCGTGATCTTCGCGGACATCCTGGCCCAGGGCATGCCGTTCTACAACACGACCCTCGGCAAGAAGGGGTGCAGCCGCGTCATCGACGACACCTACGCACGCCTCGGCCGCCCCGCCACCATCGGCCTGCTCGACGACATGAAGGAGGTCGGCTTCAAGGCGGCCACCACGTCGGGCCTGTCGATCGGCATCACCGATCTGCGGATCCCCGCCAGCAAGCTCGACCTCATCGATGCGACGCAGAAGAAGGTCGATCGCGTCGAGCGCAACTACGACGCCGGTGCCATCACCGAGCGTGAGCGGCACAACCAGCTCCTCGACCTCTGGGCGCACTGCCGTGAGCAGATCACGAAGCAGCTCGTGGAGACGCTCAAGCACGACCGCCGCGACCCGGTGACCGCGAAGGAGTTCGCGGTCGAATCGACCGAGGGCGACCGCTACCTGAACCCCGTGTACCTGATGAGCATCTCCGGCGCCCGTGGCAACGTGAGCCAGATGCAGCAGCTCGCGGGCATGCGTGGCCTCATGGCCAAGCCGAGCGGTGAGATCATCGAGACGCCCATCCGCGCGAACTTCCGCGAGGGCCTGAACGTGCTCGAGTACTTCTCGTCCACGCACGGTGCGCGGAAGGGACTCGCCGATACCGCCCTCAAGACGGCCGACTCCGGGTACCTCACCCGCAAGCTCTACGACGTCGCGCAGTCGATGGTCATCACCGAGCACGACTGCGGCACGAAGACGGGCATCCCGAAGCGCGCGATCTACAAGGGCGAAGAGGTCGACGTGCCGCTGAAGGAGGCGATCATCGGTCGTTCGGCGCGGCACAACATCATCAACCCCATCACCGACCAGGTGATCGTCAAGGAGAACGAGCTGATCACGCACGAGGTCGCCGACCGCATCGAGGCGCTCGGCATCGACTCCGTGCAGGTGCGCAGCTCGCTGACCTGCGACACGATGCGTGGCATCTGCACGCTCTGCTACGGCATGGACATGTCCACCGGCAAGCGGGTCGAGGAAGGCCTCGCCGTCGGCACGATCGCCGCCCAGTCGATCGGTGAGCCGGGCACGCAGCTCACGATGCGGACGTTCCATACCGGCGGCATCGCCTCCCGCGGACTGGTGGAGACGAGCTACAAGGCCAGCCACTCCGGCGTCATCGAGCTGCGCGACTGCAACGCGGTCGAGGTCGAGGCCGACGGGAACAAGGTGCTCACCAGCCTCAAGCGCAACGGCGAGATCGCCGTGATCGACGACCTCGGTCGCGAGCTCGAGAAGTACAAGGTGCCGTACGGCTCCACGATTCGCGTGCGGCCCGACGAGAAGGTCCGCAAGGGCCAGGTCCTCGTCGAGTGGGACCCCCACCGGACGCCGATTCTCGCCGAGAAGACCGGCGTGGTGAAGTTCAAGGACATCGAGATCGGCGAGACCGTCCGCGAGGAGGCCGTCAAGGGCGCCGCGCGTACGAGCGAGCTGATCGTCATCGAGCACACCGGCGAGAAGCACCCGCAGATCATCATCGAGGATGCGAACGGAACGATCCTCGACTTCCACCACCTTCCGGCGAAGGCCCGCATCGAGGTGACCGAGAAGCAGGCGGTCACGGCCGGCCAGATGCTCGCCCGCCAGCCGAAGGAGGTCATGGGCTCGGCGGACATCGTCGGCGGCCTCCCTCGCGTCACGGAGATCTTCGAGGCCCGCACGCCGAAGGACCCGGCGGTCACCGCCGAGATGTCCGGCCGCGTCGAGCTGCATCCGGACAAGCGCAAGGGCAAGATGACGATCCGCGTCACGTCCGAGGCGGGCATCGAGTACGACCACCACGTTCCGCAGGGCAAGCACCTGCTCGTCCACACCGGCGACTACGTCAACGCCGGCGACCCGCTCACGGACGGCCCGCTCATCCCGCACGACATCCTGCGCATCCGCGGCGAGGAGTCGCTGTACACGTACATGCTCGACGAGGTCCAGAACGTCTACCGCGCCCAGGGCGTGCCGATCTCCGACAAGCACATCGAGGTGATCCTCCGGCAGATGCTCAGCAAGGTGCACATCCAGGCCCCGGGCGACACCGAGCTGCTGCCCAACGAGGTCGTGGACAAGTTCCACTTCCGCGAGGCGAACAACAAGGTCAACGCCAGCGTCCGCATCGGCGATCCGGGCGACACCGACCTGCCGCTCGACGCCCTCGTCAGCAAGGAAGAGGTCAAGGAGGCCAACGCCCTCGCCGAGGCCGAAGGCAAGGCAACGGCGAAGACCAAGCGCACCCGTCCCGCCTCCGCCCAGACCCTGCTGCTGGGCATCACCAAGGCGTCGCTCCAGGCCGAGTCGTTCCTCTCCGGAGCGTCCTTCCAGGAGACGACGAAGGTGCTCACCGAGGCCGCCCTCCGCGGCGCGATCGACGAGCTGACCGGCCTCAAGGAGAACGTGCTCCTCGGTCACCTCATCCCCGCCGGCACCGGCTTCGAGCCGTTCGTCAAGATGCGCGTCGCCAAGCTCGTCGAGCCGCCGACCATCGCCGACGACGAGGAGATGATGCTCGCCGAGGCGACCGAGACCGCCGAGGCCCTCGGCGCCGAGCGGGCGACCAGCGTCGTCGAAGTCCTCGCCCAGACCGAGCCGGAGCCGACGATCGCCGACGGGTGACGCCGGGAAGGCACGAAGGCACAAAGATACGAAGGGGGCCCGGGAACGGGTCCCCTTCTTCGTTTTGGGCTCTGGCGCAGAACCGAGGCGTTTTCGACGTAATAGCAGATGGTCGCCTGGCGAATCGAGGCCCCGAAAACGGGCCCGAAGTGCCCCCGAGACGGCCTTTGGATGGATTGAACACCCCCCCGGTTCGGTTAGGATAAAGGGACGGGACGAACGACGGCTCGCATCCCGATTCACAGGACGCGGCCACCCGTCGCCCGCCCCCCCGCCAGTTGCCCCCACGCGTCTGCCGAACCATCGACAGGCTCTCCCGCCGCATCCCCGGCGGGCCCCAGGAGAGTGAACACATGCTTCCCAAGCGACCCGTGACCGTAGCCCTCGCCGCCTGCTGCACCATCGCGTTTCTCGCGGCCGGCGCGGCCCTCGCGGCCGATCTCGGCAGCACGGCCGAAGCCCGGCGCCCGGTGCCGAAGACCCCGTCGGTCAAGCTGGAGATGCCGGAGTACGCGACCGGTCGATTGCGCGTCAAGTTCGCGGACGAGGTGCTCGCGCGAACGACGGCCGCCGGCGATGTGTTCTCGCTGTCGAATCAACAGATCGCGCTCCCGCGGAAGATCTTCAAGAAGTACGGGCTCACGGCGATCCCCGCGATCAACAAGGCACCGGAGGAGTTGCTGGCGCTCCAGGAACGCGCCCAGGAACTCAGCGGACGCCCGCAGCCCGACCTCGCCGGCATCCTCGCCGTCTCCGGCCCGATCGAAACGTTCGAGCTGGCGGCACGCGAGCTGAACGACCTGCCGAGCATCGAGTGGGTGACCTTCGAGGTCGAGAAGTTCCCCGGCACGCAGCCGCTCCCGGGTGGATTCGATCGGGGCTACGGCGGGCGCAACGCCGGCACCTGGGGCGGACGAGGGGCCGATGGCCCGACCGATGCCCCCCAGGCGTGCTGCTTCAATGACACCACTTGTTCGGACGAGGAAGAGGCCGCGTGCAGAGCCATGGGTGGTACCTGGCACCCGGCGGTACTCTGCGCCGGCGCTGTTGACTGCACCATGGGCGCGTGCTGCGACCCGGCCGGAGCGTGCATGCTCACGGCGGACAGAGCCACCTGCCTCGCCCTCCCGGGTATCTGGCACGGCCCTGGTTCGGACTGCACGGACCCGGAGGAGTGCCAGGCCGCGTGCTGCTTCACCAACGGCACCTGCACGGACGCTCAGACCCAGGAATCCTGCGAAGGCGCGGGCGGCACCTGGCACCAGGGGGAACTCTGCGCTGCGATCGACTGCACGCTGGGCGCATGCTGCGGCCCGAACGGATTGTGCTTGACCCTCGTCAACGAGGCCGCCTGCCTGGCGCTCACCGGCCTCTGGCATGGCCCCGGTTCGGACTGCATGGCCGATGCGGTGTGCATGGGCGTTTGCTGCCAGGACGACGGCACGTGCGTGGGCGCCGACGACGAGGCGGCCTGCGCGGCGACCGCGGCCTGGAGCGGCCCCGCCGACCTGAACGGTGACGGCGTACTCGACTTCAACTGCGCGTCCGCCCGGTGCGGCGCCTGCTGCCTGCCGAGCCTGATCTGCGAACCCATGCGGCAGGTCGACTGCGAGGCCATCGCCGACGCAGTGTGGCAGGGCGTCGGCTCGAACTGTACGGCCAGTGAGTGCGGCGCCTGCTGCATCGGCACGCTGTGCGTCCCCCAGTTGACCATGGATCGGTGCCAGGGGCCTGCTTTCAACGGTGTGTACCAGGGCGACAACATCGGCTGCGCCGCCGCCGCTTGCGGCGGCGTGGACGCCTGCTGCATGAGCGGCGGCACATGTGAGGAGCTCTCGGTTGGCGATTGCATCGCGGCCATGGGCAGCCCGTTCCCGGGTACGACGTGCGCTCTGGTGGATTGCCGGATCCACGCCTGCTGCCTCTCCGACGACTCGTGCGTGCTGAACCGCATCGACGAGTGCGCGGCGTCCGGCGGCAACTGGATCGAGGGCCAGTCGACCTGCGAGGACGTCGAGTGCGACAACCAGTGCGGCGACCCGAGCGTCGGCAGTTGCTTCGAACCCTCGGGGAACCCCAGCGCCTTCTGCAGCGACCAGACGTGCTGCGAGCAAATCTGCGAACTCGACCCGTTCTGCTGTGACCTCGATAACGGCGGCACCTGGGACGCGTTCTGCGCGGCCGAGGCCAACGCGTTCTGCAGTCCGCACACGCCGCACTGCCCGGGCCCGCCGGAGGTCGCCGGGCCGGACCACTGCGCCAGCCCTCTGACGGGTAGCTGCTTCGAGGACCACGGAGGCGGCGGCTGCAACAACGAGGATTGCTGCAACGCGGTCTGCCTGGTCGATCCGTTCTGCTGCAACTTCTCCTGGGGGCCCGGCTGCGTGGACACGGCGCGCGTCGTCTGCGCGACCCTGGCCCCGAGCGGGGCGACGCCGGACTACGAGCCGCTTCAGGGTTACCTGACGGCGGCAGGGTACAACGCGCTCCAGCTCAGCCCGGCGCTGAAGGCGTACCTTCCCTTCATCAGGACCTACACGGCGCCGGACACGAAGTGCGACACCATGCCGGTGAACCCGCCGGCGGAGCAGATCTTCCGCGGCTACGGCGGCCAGGGCATGAACATCCAGACCCGGGGTGAGGATTACACCGACGTGAACGGCAACGGCTGGTGGGATCCGGGGGAGCCGTTCGAGGACACGGGCAACGGCCGCTTCGACGTGGACGAGTTCGACGGGTCCTACCAGGACTACGGCGCCGACGGCGTGCCCGGCACGTTCGACGCCGGCGAGCAGGACGGCGCCTACACCCTCGGTGAGCCGTACGTGGACGTCAACAACAACGGCGTCTTCGACGGCGGTGACCTCCACGACACGGTCACAGACGACCTCGGCTTCGATCGCATCGCCGCTACCGGCGACCATGGCGAGGGCAACCTCGTGTGGGACGGTCCGGAGCTGTTCACCGACCTGAGCAATCCACCCAACGGCACCTACGACCCGGGTGAGCCCTTCGTCGACATCAACATGAACCTCGTCTGGGACCAGGGCGAGGACTTCACCGACGATAACAACAACGGGATCCGCGAGCCGTCGTTCGACACGTGGGATCCGGTCACGCAGGACCTCGGCGTCGACGCCATGGCGTACACCGGCGACCTGGGCGAGTTCGACGGTGTCTGGACACCGCCGGAGTTCTTCGTCGACTCCAACGGCGACGGTGCGTGGCAGCCGGGTGAGCCGCTCTCGGAGGCCGGGTGCCCGGCCGCCGTGGCGTGCAACGGAATGTGGGATCCCGGCGAGCCCTTCATGGATTCCGGCAACGCCAACTGGGATCCGCCCGGCGGGATCTGGGGATACGCCGAGCAACTGCTCAACGGAACCCCACCTGCCGACGCCTCCGGGATGGGCAACCTCACCCGCGGCCGCGGCGCCAAGATCGCCGTGATCGAGTGGGCGTACTGGCCCGGCCACGAGGACCTGAACGTCATCGGCGAGCCCGGACAGACGATGATCCTGATTCCGGCGATCACGAGCCCGGACCACGGCACGGCGTGCCTC
>JAAELP010000213.1 GCA_024226535.1 Planctomycetota bacterium
AAGTCCGGCGTGCCCTGGATGCGGGGCTTGACGGTTCCCGGACGGCAGCCCTGTCCGAGGTCGATGATCTTGATCGTCCCGTCGGGCGTGACGAGCAGGTTGCCGGGCTTGATATCGGCGTGGACGTACCCGATCGCGTGCAGGTGCTCGAGCGCCTCGGCGATCCGCTGGAACAGGGCGACGGCGGTTCCGATCGTGCGGATTGTTGCCTCGTCGAGACACGGGCCGTCCACGAAATCCATCACGAGCGACGCCGAGGAGACGCGGAGGCGCCGCCGGTAACGCACGATGCGATGCACGCGCCGGATGCCCGGATGACGAGCCCGCGAGCCGATCTCGTGCTCGGTCTCGAGTTGCCGGAGGAACCGCTCGTCCTTCTCCGAGGCGATCTCGATGTGCTTGAGAGCCCAGAGATTCCGCGTCCGCGGGTCGCTGACGACGTAGAGGCGAGAGCCTCCACCGTCGCCGAGGTGGGCGAGCACGCGGTAGCCGGCGATCTCCAGAGGCAGTATCGGACGTCCCATCATCGTCATCCCCCTCAGTGGCCCCTCCCGCGGCGCTCCCGGAATGCGCCGCGGGGCGGGGCTTGGCGGAGATGATGGACGCAACGTGTGTGCCAGCGGTGTGCGCCGCGCTCAGGTTCCGAGAATGAAAAGCGGGCACCGCGTGTGCGGTGCCCGCTTCGCAATCAGACTCTGCTCGGCGCTCTTACGGGCACGGGCCCCACGCACCGATGACCACCAGGATGTCGGCGAAGTCGACCTGGCCGTTGCCGCTCAGGTCCTCGGGGCACGGCACGCCGCACGGGCCCCACGCACCGATGATCACGAGGATGTCCGCGAAGTCGACCTGGCTGTTGCCGGACAGGTCCTCCACGCACAGCGAGCAGCCACTGTTCAGCACGCCCGGCGTGTCCGTCGCGTTCGGGTCCAGAACGTCGAACGTGCCCATGAGCCACGTCCCGTCCGGCTCGCACCGGTACACGTGGCCGGGCACGAAGTCGTCCACGGTGGGCCCGACGTCCACGAAGCCCAACGACGCGCCGTAGGAGTACACCGTCTCCGTCGGCGGGTTGGCCTCCTCGATGATGCCTACGGCATCGATGAGATCCAGCCACGGCTGGATGTTCAGCATGCCGTTGTTGTTGGTATCGAGATCCTGGCCCACGGTGCCGTAGTAGTTGGCGACCAGCAGATGCGTGACGTTGTCGTCGCCCTCGAACCGGAGGCCACCGGCGGGCAAGGACTCATCGATCTGGATGAGCGCCGCGAGCGTGAACGTATCCTCGACGAGCAGGTAGTGCCCGTCGGCGGGAATCGTCTCGCCGTTGAGGTTCACCACGGTCTCGATGTAGCCGCTGCCCGTGGCGCCGGCGTTGTCGTCACCGATGACGATGTAGCGCACGCCGTTGAGCGACGTGCCCGGCGGGCCCTTGATCTCGAAGTACTCGTCATCGTCCGCCCCGTCCTGCTCGACGCGGATCTCGTTGAGCCGCAGGCCCACGGGAGCCGCGAACTCGCACTGGTCTGGCACGTTGTTCCCGTTGGTGTCGGTGAGCGTGCCGACGGCGAGATCGCACTCGTCCGGGATGCCGTTTCCGTTGCAGTCGTTGCTGGTCCCGGCCGCGATGTCGCAGTTGTCCGGGATGGTGTTGAAGTTGCAGTCCGGCTCACCCGAGCAGGCGTCGCCGACGCCGTCCCCGTCGCAGTCCTCCTGGAGCGGGTTGAAGTTGTTCGGGCAGTTGTCGAGGCTGTCGAGGATGAGGTCGCCGTCGGCGTCCGCCGGGGGCGGGCAACCCGCGAACGATGCGCCGGTCACGAGCTCGCCCGGCGAGAAGAGCGTGCCGCCGGAGCCGGTCGCGAGGCTGTGGACCACGTACGGGCCGGAGGCGTCCGGATCGCGGGTGAGCGACTCGGCGCTTGCGTCCGTGCCGAGGTAGGCGTGGAATGCGCGCACGTCGAGCACGAGGTCGGTGAGCGTCACCGAGTCGCCAGGGGAGTTGTTGAGGCCCAGGGCCCCGCTGCTGGCGACCTGGACCAAGGCGCCGCCGTACAGGCCGTTGGGGAACCCGCCGCCGAAGACGACGACCACGCACTGGTCCGGGATGACGGTGCCCGCGGGGAAGACGTGCCGCGGGCC
>JAAELP010000214.1 GCA_024226535.1 Planctomycetota bacterium
CGATGTCGCAGTTGTCCGGGATGGTGTTGAAGTTGCAGTCCGGCTCACCCGAGCAGGCGTCGCCGACGCCGTCCCCGTCGCAGTCCTCCTGGAGCGGGTTGAAGTTGTTCGGGCAGTTGTCGAGGCTGTCGATGATGAGGTCGAAGTCCGCGTCCGCCGGGGGCGGGCAACCCGCGAACGATGCGCCGGTCACGAGCTCGCCCGGCGAGAAGAGCGCGCCGCCGGAGCCGACCGCGACGCTGTGGGCCACGTACGGGCCGGAGGCGTCCGGATCGCGGGTGATCGACTCGTCGCTCGCGTCCGTGCCGAGGTAGGCGTGGAAGGCGCGCACGTCGAGCGCGAGGTCGGTGAGCGTCACCGAGTCGCCCGGGGTGTTGTTGAGGCCCAGGGCCCCGCTGCTGGCGACCTGGACCAAGGCGCCGCCGTACAGGCCGTTGGGGAACCCGCCGCCGAAGACGACGACCACGCACTGGTCCGGGATGACGGTGCCCGCGGGGAAGACGTGCCGCGGGCC
>JAAELP010000215.1 GCA_024226535.1 Planctomycetota bacterium
GTCCATGAGACGCTGGGACTGGAGCGCGTCGCCACCGGTGTTGGAGGTACGCACGAGGGCGAACACGCCGCCTCCGTCGCCCAGGAACGGCGAGATGCCGTCGGCTCCGAAGTAGGCGTTGACGGTCACCCACTGGGCGAGATGCTCGGGCGGCGGCTCGTCGTCCGGCGCGAACGTGGCCGCCGCGTAGTGGGCCGCGGAGATGCCGATGTCGCCGCGCTTCGCGTCGAGGATGACGTGCAGCTCGCGCTGCCGCGCGGCGGCGATCAGCTCCTCGAGGAGCCCGACGCCGTGGTGGCGATAGCGCTCGAAGCACGCGGACTGGAACTTCACGCAGGGAACGTGCGCAGCGACGGCGTCGAGTACGCCCAGGCAGAACCCGCGAATGGCGTCGAGGCACTCGTCCACCGACGCCCCGGGCCCGGCCGCGGTGGGCAGACGCTCGTGCACGGGATCGAGCCCCACGCACGCGGGCGCGCCCACACGGTCCACGGCATCCAGGAGGGCGTCGACGACGTACACGGGGGTCTCCGTTCCGGAGGCGGTCGGCGTGCAGCGCTCGGGCATGCGCATAATCTACCTAGAATGAACGGACTGATGAGCGACAAGCCCGCGCATCTCGA
>JAAELP010000216.1 GCA_024226535.1 Planctomycetota bacterium
AGTGGTGGTGCGCAGCATCACCGGCGTCTCGAACCGCTCACTGAGCTCGAAGGCGGTCTTGGTCACCGCCCGGGCGTCCGCCGCGTCGACCGGCTCGAGCAACGGCACCTTGGCGATCTTCGCGAAGTAGCGGCTGTCCTGTTCGTTCTGCGACGAGTACATGCCCGGGTCGTCCGCCACCATCACCACGAATCCGGCGTTGGTTCCCGCGTAGGGGAAGACCATGAACGGATCGGCGGCGACGTTCAGTCCCACGTGCTTCATCGTCACCATGGTGCGGCTGCCGCCCAGTGCCGCTCCCATGCCCTCCTCGAAGGCCACCTTCTCGTTGGTCGACCAGTGGGCATCGATCTCGTCGTAGCCGGCGAGCTGCTCCAGTACCTCGGTGCTGGGTGTGCCGGGATAGCCCGCGGCGAAGGTGACGCCGGCCTCCCATGCCGCCGAGGCGATCGCCTCGTTGCCGGACATCAGTCGTCTCACGCCGTGCCTCCTTTCGGTGATGTTGCCCCGTGGCGGAGCGTGTCGCCCGCGGAGCTCGTCGCGGTGATTCTACACCCGGCGCTGCTTCGGACAACGCGTCTTGAAGGAGTGCTGAGACACCTCTGAGCGCGCCGCGAGGAGGAGCCTATCCGGGGTGTCCGAGACTGGGACGGTGCTTCCCGCGATCGGACCGGCCGCGGCGGGATCGGCGCTCGATCCGGGCCTGGATGAGCGGAGCCAACTCCCTAGACGGTCTCGGGTCGCTCAGATCTCCTCGGTTTGCGACAAGTCGAGCCATCGACGAGTGTCTTCTCAAAG
>JAAELP010000217.1 GCA_024226535.1 Planctomycetota bacterium
GACGGGTTCGCGACCCACGCGGGTGGGTACCAGGCGATGCTCCGCGAGTTCGTGCCGGATCAGTGCTTCCTCGATCCGCCGTGCAGCGGCGTGGACGAAGGCGAGCCGTGCGACGAGCTTGCCGAAGACACGACCAACGGTGGCTGCAACAGCACGCCCGAGGTCTTCGGCACGATCGCGATCGACGGGCCCCCGGTATGCGGCGTGACCTGGGCCGCCGGAGGGCAACAGGACACCGACTGGTACGCGTTCAGTGTCACCGCGGTGTCCTGGGTGACGATCGAGGTTCGCGGCGAGACCGACGTCGTGGCCTCACTGTCGATGATGTCCGCCGGCGGCGCGTGCCCGGCGGCGTGGGTCCAAACCGGCACGCCGGCCTTCTCCGGGGACTGCGACACCGCGCACGCCAGCGGCACCTACACGATCGCCCCCGGCGATTACCTCCTGATCGTCGCTCCCGGCACCCTGCCCGGGGGCTTGTTCGAGGGCGTGTTCGAGGGCTTCCCATGCCCCGATGGAACGTTCACGAACAACGCATACGAGGTCGAGCTCCGCAGCATTCCGCCGCCGGCCGGGGGCGCGTGCTGTCTCGACACCGGGCTGTGCTTCTACAGCGACAACCAAGCGGAGTGCGATGTCTTCGGCGGCGTATACCACGGTGGCGGAGTCATCTGTGCATTCGTCGTCTGTACGGGCGCATGC
>JAAELP010000218.1 GCA_024226535.1 Planctomycetota bacterium
CCGCGCCCAGTACTGCCACCGCCAGAGCCCGACGAGCGCCGGCAGCATCGTGTTCTCCAGCACGTTCAGCTCGGGGAGCAGGTGATAGAACTGGAAGACGAACCCGATCGACCGGTTCCGGTAGCGGTTGCGGCCGCGACGTGAGAAATCCCGCAGCGGCCGTCCGCGGAAGGTGATCTCGCCCGCGCGCGTTTCGTTGTCGTCGACGCCACTCACCCGGTCGGCCTGATCCAGATCGCCCATCAGGTGCAGGAGCGTGCTCTTGCCCGAGCCGGAGGAGCCGAGGACCGCCACCCACTCCCCCTCGCGCACCTCGAGCGACGCTCCCTTGAGAACCGGAACCTGCACCCGACCGAGTTGGTAGGTCTTCCAGATGTTCCGGGCGTCGAGCAGATCGAGCCGGGTCGGCGGTGCTACGCCGGTCGCGTCACTCATAGCGCAGGGCCCTCACCGGATCGGTGTCCGCCGCCTTCATCGCCGGGATGAACGCCCCGAGCACGCTGAAGATCACGGCGCCGATCATCGTGGTCACGGCGGTGACGACGTCCATCGAGTTCGGGATCTCGCTGAAGTAGTAGACCGACGGATCCCAGATGAGCGTGCCGCGGTGCAGCAGCAGCGCCGAGCCCAGCCCGGCGAACACGATCGTCGAGATCGACCAGAGCACGACCGGCAGCAGGAACTCGCCGAAGCTGCGCACGATCGTCATGAGCAGCGAGGCGGCCGCGACCACGAACATCGTGATCACGGCCCAACGCGGCGCGGGGTCGCCGATCGCCTGGTGGATCGCGTTGATGTTGTGGACCACCAGGAACGAGATCCCGAGTCCGAGGAACGCGCCGACGGTACCGATGATCGCGCCGTACCTGAGGAAGATCGCGCTGATGCCCATGCGCGACGCCCCCACGCTGCGCAGGATCCCGATGTCGCGGGTCTTCTCGTACACGATCGCCCAGAAGATCGAGAGCACGAGACCGGCGCACACGAGGTAGATGATCGAGAAGAGCACGCGCATCAGCTCGCGCTCCTTCTCGATGGGATCGATGAACTGCCGCTGCTGCTGCCGCCACGTCTGCACCGAGATCGCCCCGGGCATCTCCGGCGGTGGTGGAACCACGTCGGGGTGCACGGTCTTGTCGCGGGCGAGATCGGAGCGGAACTTCCCGTAGGTCACGACGACCGCCGCGCGAAGCTCGTCGGGCTTCACCCCCTCGGCGGCGCGCACGAGCACCATCGTCGCCCGCGGGGGATCCACGAAGCCGGTCTCCTCGCCTTCGTCATCGGTGATGGCCGATTCATCGAAGTGCAGCATCTCCTGCGCCTGCTCGATCGGGACGATCACCCGGCGGTCGTCGATCAGGAACACGCCGGACACGAACTCGTTGACCACCTGGAAGCGCTTGGTCACCGGCTTCATCTCGAGGCCGCCTCCCGTCGTCACGGGCACCATCGTCAGGGCCACGTCGAAGTCGGGCATCCACCAGAAGGCGTGCGGCCCACGCACCGGCCGGTAGCTGCCATCACGCTGCCGCTCGTTGCCGTCCGACACGTGCATGCCGAGGACGATCGCCGGCAGCACGGTGTCGCCGCGGTCCACGCGCTTGTGACGGAGCAGGCGGCCGTTCTCGCCGACGAGGTCCATGGTGTCCGGTCCGAGCGCGTCGAGGAGGCCACGGCGGAAGTCGCCCTCCCCCATCTCCAGAAGCTCGTCCTCGGTCGGGTTGCGCCAGTACAGCGTTTCGTGGAACCCGGTGACGCGCCCGAGACCGGCGGGCTCGACGCCCCAGACCTGCACCGTCTCCGTCTGCTTCTTGTCGCCGTCGGGGTACGGCATCTTCAGCAGGCCGAAGCCGTCGACGACGGGCGTGGCCGCTTCCGCCTCGGGCAGGGCCTCGATCGCGTCGATCAGGCGGTCGTAGTACGGCACGCCGATGAACGGGTACGTCACGATCACGTCGCCGACGAGCGTGCGACCGGAGTTCTGGACCATGTTGAGGAACCCGGTCATCACCGAGACCACGATGATCACCAACGCCACGCACAGGGCGACGGCGGCGACCGCGATGAGCGGGATCACGCGCGTGGTGAGGTAGCGGTTGGTGAGGAGGACGTGGTACATGGGGGAACGGGGGAACGGGGTATGGGGAACGGGGAACGGGGAACGGGGAACGGGGAACGGGGAATGGGAATGAGGGAAGGGAGGAGTGTAAGGCCGATCGACTGGGGGCGGTTGTGGGCGCCAATCAGGGGGCGAGGAGCGGTCGGCCGAAGCGTTCGGTGAGTTCGCGGGGGGCGCCGATGTCGCCGATGGTGACCGTGCCCGTCCACGCATCAGCGCCGGACACGAGGAATCCCGGCTTCATTCCCACGAAGGTCACCGTCTCGGTCGCCCGCACCGCGACGCCGAGGGGAACGCCGGAATCGCCATCGAGGCCCGAGGGGATGTCGACGGCGAGCACCGGGGCGACGCCGGCGTTGATCCACGCGATGACCTGCGCCGCCCTGCCCTCGACGGGACGCGTAAGGCCGGTGCCGAAGATCGCATCCACCACGAGGCCGGCGGCGCGATGCTCGTCCAGACGGTCGATATCGACCTCCTCCACGCCCATCGCGCCGCAGATCGCGCGGTTGACGCCCGCGTCGCCTTCGCCACGCGGCTCCCCGAGTGCCGCCACGACCGGCCTCGCTCCGGCGTTGTGCAGGTGCCGGGCGAGGGCCCAGCCGTCGCCGCCGTTGTTGCCGGATCCACAGACGATCAGGGCGGTCGCCCCGGGATCGAGCATCCGGAGCGCCACCGCGGCCAGGGCCCGCGCCGCGTTCTCCATGAGGACGATGCCGGGGATGCGGTACTCCTCGATCGCCGCACGATCGACGGCGCGCACGGCGTCACGATCGAGGACGTAGACGGGGCCGTTCATCGCGGCAGAGTCTACTACACTGCCGCCATGCCCGCCCTGGTCACATGGCCGTTGCTCGCGCTGGCCCTGTTCGCGTTCTGCCTGTGGGTTGCCATCGCGCACCGCGTCTTCTGGATGTTGAGCGACCGGCCGACGATCCGGCGCGGGCTCGACCTGCTGCCGTTCGCCGGTGACGACGGCCCGCCGAAGGTGACGATCATCGTCCCAGCGCACAACGAGGAGCGCGTGATCGACGCGTGCTGCACCGCGCTGCGGCGACAGGAGTACGACGCGCTGGAGATCGTGTTCGTCCTCGACCGCTGCACCGACGGAACGCTCGACATCGTGCGGCGGCATGCGGACGAGGACGATCGCGTCGTGATCGTCGAGAACGACGCGTGCCCGGATGACTGGGCAGGCAAGTGCCACGCGGCCAAGCTCGGCGCCGATGTCGCGACCGGCGACTTCCTGCTGTTCACGGACGCCGACACGGAGTTCGATCCGCGCCTCGTCGCCGCCTCCGTCGCGATCGCCCGCGACCGGAACCTCGGCCTCGTGAGCATCCTGAGCACGCTCACCTTCGGGCACACCTGGGAGCGCATCGCGCAGCCGGTCGCGTCGATGCACCTCATCCGCCTGTTCCCGATCCACCGCGCCAGCCGCGCCGAGCAGGAGAACCG
The DNA here is from genome assembly GCA_024226535.1 of Planctomycetota bacterium. GTDB lineage: Bacteria > Planctomycetota > Phycisphaerae > Phycisphaerales > SM1A02 > JAAELP01. The sequence continues at coordinate 3,578 of JAAELP010000218.1, forward strand.
GCGCGCGTTCGCCAACGGCCAGTTCCTGCTCTTCTCGCGGGAGTGGTACGACCGGATCGGCGGCCACGAATCGGTGCGCGGCGACCTGCTGGAGGACATCGCGCTCGCCCGACGCATCCACCTGGAACACGGGCACGCCGGGGTCTTCATTGCCGACGGCCTGCTCCGGTGCTCGATGTACGAGTCGCTGAACGACTTCCGCCTGGGGTGGAAACGCATCTTCATCGAAGCGTGCAATCGGCGCCCGCCTCGTCTGCGACGCAACGCGGCGCGCATCATGTTCACCGGGATCGCGTGCCCGATCGCGCAGGCGGCCGCGCTGGCCCTGGGAATCTCCTACCTCGTCGACGGTCAGTTGATCGGCGGCATCCCGCTCACGACGGTCGCGGCGGCGGGGCTGATCGTCCAGGCCGCCGCGCTCGTGCCGATCTATTTCTTCACCGGCGCGCCGGCCCGCGCCATCATCGGCTTCCCGATCGGAAGCTGGATCGTCGCTCGCATCATGCTCGACGGCGCCGGCGACCTCACCCACCGCCGCCCGATCCCGTGGGCGGGACGCGAGTACGTGCTGGAGCCGAAGGTCGATTAGGGACCGGAGATCCCCCGCTCTACGGCGCCGGATCGACCTCCTGCCAGTTCGTCACCGAGTACGGCGGGATCGGCTCCGTCACCGTGACCATCTGCGAGATGACCGTCGCCCCGATCGTCGTCGAGGTCGATGACGGGACGACGTCGACCTCCTGCACGCCGCTGGCGAAGTGCACCTTGACCTTGTACGTCACGGAGTTGGTCAGGCCGCCGAAGTGAGCCCACAACGGCTCCGTGCCGCCGAATCCGCGGGCCACGCCGAGGTCCCGGCGCCCGAGCAGGGTGAGACCGTCGGCGGTGTACACGTCCACGCGCACGCCCACGGCGGCCTTGTTCGAACCGCGACGCCCGTAGCCGATCGCGCGCACCTTGAGGTAGTTCGTGTCGTTCGTGCCGTTCTGGAGCAGCGCGCATGTGCCGCTCTGCCGGGAAACGGCGATGTCGAGGTCGCCGTCGTTGTCGTAATCGACGAAGACGGCGTCGTGCCCGTCGCCGGTCGCGCCCGCACTCGCGGAGACGGCGAAGGTCCCGTCGCCCTGGTTCTCGTAGAGCGTGTCCGTCGTCCCGGAGTGCATGACGATGTACAGGTCCAGGTCGCCGTCATTGTCCACGTCGCCCCAGCACGCGCTCCGCTGGCCCGAGGTATCGGAGATGCCGGCGGCGACGGTGACGTCGGTGAAGGTGCCGGCGTCGTTGCGCCAGAGGTATCCCCTCGAGCCCGCGTCGTACCGGGGCACGTAGAGGTCCGGGTCGCCGTCGTTGTCATAGTCGCCCCACGCCGAGCCGAACAGGTCCGAGCTGCCGGTCACGACGGAGATGCCGCTGAGGCTGAACGTGAGGTCGGTGACGGTCGCGTTGCCGCCCGCGCTGGTCAGCTTGAAGCCGAGCAGCTCGGCGTCGGTCTAGCCGTCGGACTGGCTGAACGCGTCGGTCTCCTGGCCGGCGGCGTGATCGGCCACGGTCAGCATCAGGGCCTCGAGGTGCAGCTTCGGTGCATCCGCTGCGCTGAAGTCCCGGGTTCGGCAGATCCGTTTGTCACCGTTCGTGTGGTTCGACTTGATGATGAAGACCATCGCGTTGGAGCTCGCGAAGCCCGGTCGGTCCACGATCTCCTGCACGACCGACACCAGCGATGGCGTCTGGTACCAGTTGCCCGAGGTCCACGCCGGCATGTTGTTGTAGACGCAGCTCGCGGTCGTGCGGGTGCGCCCGGAGACGTTAGAGGACGCCGAGGTGAAGGTGCCGGGGTCGTCGGCGTCCTCGCCGTAGATCGTGATGTCCGTGTCGCCGGAGGTGGAGTCGTTGGCCTTGAACTCGAGGTAGGCGCTCGTGATGATCGCGCCCTGCTCGATGGCGACGTTCGTGAACCGGACGCCGAACCACGGCTTGGCCCCGAACTCGAGCTTGTCGTCGGTGAGGGTGGGGCTACCGTCCTCCATCGCATCGTCGCTGGTCGCGCTGATCTGGCGATCGACCGTGTTGGCGGCGCCGGCGCTCCGGGTGACGCCGAGCAGGAGCAGCCCGACGACCAGGATCCCGGTGGCGAGTCGGCCACGCTTCACGTGTTCGTGCATGTCGTGGGTCATGGGGAAGTAGCCGCCGCGGAAACGGCCGCCGGCTCAACGAAGCTCCGTATCGATCGACCGCCGGGCTCCACCCGCGCGACCTTGGCTGCTCAACGTCGTGAGCACCGGCCCCAGCGTCTGCGTGACGTTGACCCGAGCCTGGCCGATGCTGGGGTCGGTGTTGTCGTCGGCGTCGTCGGAGATCGTTCCGATCGTCCCGTCACCGTCCTCGTCGGCGTTGTTCACCAACTCGCGAATCGACATGTTGACGCCGGCCTCCGCGGCGTAGAACGACCGGACGCTGTTCAACCGCACGTGCGTGAGATCGTGATCGCGCGCGGTCCCGAGAACCATGCCGGCGATGATGAGCGCGAGCACGATGAGCAGGATGATGACGGCGATCACCGCCATGGCTCGTCTCGGGCTCGCTCGTTGCCGATGAGACATCACGACCTCGATCTCCAGATGCCGCCGGAGATCGATATCGACCATTGCCGGGTCGTTCTCCACCCCGCGTCGCTGGTGCACGCGGCCGCCCGCCGATCACGCGGCCGGTACCGATAATTCGGCGGCGGCTCCTACCGTCGCGCGGCCAGGTCCGGCTTCGTGAGCGGGTGGTTCTCGACGTACTCGGTGCGCCAGCACGACACCCAGTGGTTCGGCGCGACCTCGACGAGTCGGCAAGGCACGGGCGAGTCGCCCTCCGTCGGCGGCACGGCCATGTCCGGCGGCGCGTTCATCGCGGGCCACCACGGCACGATGCCGTACCGGATACCGGGGAGCTTGCGGAACTCCGCGGGATCACGGATCAACTCCTTGACCGTCCGCAGCCGACGACGCCGGTCACGCAACCGGGGGATCGACGCGAACAGGCCGCGCGTGTACGGATGCAGCGGCTCGTCGAAGAGATCGAACACGCTCGCGTACTCGAGCGCGCGGCCCGCGTACATCACGCAGACGGTGTCGGCGACCTGGGCCACCACGCCGAGATCGTGCGTGATGAGCATCATGCTCATGCCACGCTGTTCGCGCAGCGAGCCGAGCAGGTCGAGGATCTGCGCCTGGATCGTCACGTCCAGCGCAGTGGTCGGCTCGTCGGCGAGGAGCAGGCGGGGCTGGCACGCGAGGGCCATCGCGGTCATCACCCGCTGGCACATACCGCCGGAGAACTCGTGCGGGTGAGCGCTGAGCCCCTGCTCCGGTCGCGCGATGCCCACCTCGCTCATCGCCTCCAGCGCGATCGCGCGCGCGTCGCGCCACGTGACGCGCTGATGACGGCGCACCGCCTCGATGATCTGCTCCCCGACGGTGAACACCGGGTTCAGCGAGTTCATCGGCTCCTGGAAGATCATCGCGATCTCGCCACCGCGTACCGCGAGCAGCTCGCGCTTCGAGAGTCCCTGGAGATCGCGGCCGTCGAAGCGGATCGAACCTCGGTCGTATCGCCCCGGCGGACACGGGAGCAGGCCGAGGATGCTCAGGGCGGTGACGGACTTCCCGCACCCCGACTCCCCGACGAGCGCGAGCGTCTGGCGAGGGTGCACGGTGAGCGTGAGCCCGTCCACGGCCTGGACGCGCTCCGGCGCGTCCACGTCGAAGGAGATCGCCAGGTCGTCGATCTCCAGGAGCGGCGAGGATGCCTTCCCGCCGGCCGGAGTCGAACTCGTCGTCGTCTGCGTCGTCACGTCCCGCGCAGTATAGAGCCGCTCGACTACCATGACGCGCCCATGGGCAAACCGGTTCCGATTCGCCGAAGCATGCTGCGGAGCCTCGTGATCGTGATCGTCGTTCTCGGCGGCACGATCCTGGCGATGACGTTCCTCGGCGCCCGCACGGCGGTGCGCACGCTGTCGGCGGGACTGATCGACCGCACCGTGCAGGAGATCGACGCGCGGCTGGACGGTTTCTTCCGACCGATCGCGGACCAGTTGCAGGTCCTGCGTACGCTCGGCGAGCGCGGCCTGCTGCCCGTCGACGATCCCGAGCGGCTCGACGAGATGCTCGGAGCCGTGATCGACCAGCATCGCAACGTCTCCTCCGTGCTGATCGCCGACGAGCGGGGACGCGAGCACATGCTCCTGCGGGTGGGCGACGACTGGTCGAGCCGGCAGACGCGGCGCGACCAGTGGGGCGACGAGACGCGATGGCGGCGGTGGTCGGAGAAGGATCGCAACCCGGTCGCGTCGCGCCAATCCCTCGACTACGACCCGCGGAACCGCCTCTGGTTCAGCGGCGCGCTGCGGGCCGTGGACGGCACCGCGTGGACGGCGCCATACCCGTTCTACACCACGCGGGAGCCGGGCATCACGGCCTCGACGAGCTACGAGGATGCCGACGGCATCGTGCACGTAGTGGGCATCGACGTAATGCTCAGAGAGATCACCGCATTCACGCGCGCCTTGCGCGTGAGCGAGCGGGGCATGGTCTTCGTGCTCAGCGACATTGCCGACGGGCTCCGGATCATCGGGCTGCCGGCGCACGCTCGCTACGACGATCCCGAGCACCGGCAGGCCGACCTGCTCAAGAAGCCCGCGGAGATCGGCATCGACGTGGCGCAGGACGCCGCGGCGGAGTTCCCCTCCGATCGGCCACCGCCGATCGAGCCCCAGATGTTCGCCAGCGGCGGGGAACAGTGGTGGGGGCAGGTGCGCCCGTACTCGCTCGACTCCGAGCAGCAGCTCTGGATCGCGGTCGTCGTGCCCAACGCCGACCTGGTCGGCGGGCTTGCGACGCTCCGGCTCTGGATCATCGTGGTCACGTTCGCCGCCCTGATCGGCGCGGTCCTGCTCGCGCGGAAGCTCGCGCTGCGGTACAGCGAGCCGGTCGAGGAGTTGGTGCAACGCAGCGAGCGCATCGCCCAGGGGAATCTCGCCGCCGCCGATCCCGTCGCGACGAAGGTCGCGGAAGTGCACCACCTCGCTTCGGCGCAGGAGCGCATGAAGATCGGTCTCCGGTCGCTCATGAAGATGGCGCGCGATCTTCAGCTCGCGCGGCAGATCCAGCAGAGCACGTTCCCGGAGAGGCTCCCCGAGTTACCCGGCTTCGAGCTGTACGCGTGGGCCGAGCCCGCGGAGGAGACCGGTGGCGACACGTACGATGCGATCGGGCTCGAGGATCCCGACGGCCACACGACGGGCGCGCTGCTCCTGCTCGCCGACGCGACCGGCCACGGCGTGGGGGCGGCGCTGTCGGTGGCGGAGATCCGCGCCCTGCTCCGCATGGCCGTCCGCCTCGAGGGCGAGTTCGCCGACATCGTCCGGCACGTCAACGAGCAACTCTACGAGGATCTCCCGCCCGAGCGGTTCATCACGACGTGGTTGGCCCGCCTCGACGCACCGACGGCGATCCTCACGTGCTTCAGCGCGGGACAGGCCCCCCTGCTGCACTACCGCCGTGCCGACGACACAGTCCATCGCGCCTCCGCGGACACGCCGCCGCTCGGGATCATCCCCGACATCGAGATCGAGGTCGGGCCGCCCGTCAAGCTCGAGCCGGGCGACATCTACGCGGTGCTCTCCGACGGCTTCTTCGAGGCGGCGGGGCCGGATGGAGAGCTGTTCGGCACGGCGCGTGTCGAAGAGCTGATCCGCCGCGACCACGACGCGACGCCCGAGGCGATCATCGACGCCGTGCGCGCCGAGATCGAGACATTCACCCACGGCGCGCCGGCCGACGACGACCGCACGGCGCTGATCATCAAACGCGCGAGGTGAGCAGACCGACGCGGCCTTGCCCTCCGGGCAAGACCACGGCACCCGAAGAAGGTGCCCAAAGGGTGCCGTGGTCTTGGCGAAGCCAAGGCCGCGCGCCGTGTGCGTCCTCAGATCGCCCGCCGGCGCGGGTCGAGCGCCTCGCGCAGTCCCTCGCCGACGAAGTTCAGGGCGAGCAGCGTCAGACCGATGAACAGGCACGGCCAGAGCAGGAGCCACCAGCGCGAACGCACGATGTTCAGCTCGTTGAGCCCGGCGGCGGCGAGGTTTCCCCAGCTCGGGAGCGGCTCCTTGACGCCGATTCCGAGGAAGCTGAGGAATGACTCGGTGAGGATCGCGTTCGGCACCGTGAGCGTGGCGTAGACGATGATGGGGCCGAGCAGGTTCGGCAGCAGGTGGATGAAGAACTGCCGTGGCAGCGACACGCCGGTCGCGCGGCACGCCTCCATGAACGGTTGCTGCTTCAGGCTGAGCACCTGGCCGCGGATGACGCGGGCCATCGTGAGCCACGTCACGCCGCCGATCGCGATGAGCAGCGTGAGCACGTTGACCAGTTGGCGCATGCCGGTGGACAGGTCGAACCCGCCGCGCTCCAGCAACCCGTCCACGGCGACCGCGAGGAGCACCACCAGCAGAATGTTCGGAAGGCCGAAGAGGATGTCGACGATGCGCATCATCGCCGCGTCGACGCGTCCACCGAAGTACCCCGACACCGTCCCGTACGCGGTCCCGATGAGCACGGCCACGAGCGCGGCGGCGACCCCGATCCCCAGGCTCAGCCCCCCGCCGGCCAGACACCGCAGGAACAGGTCGCGTCCGAGCCGATCGGTGCCCAACACGTGCGAGCCGTCCGAGTCCGGGGCCGCTTCGGGCACGGACCACCACGACGGCGGGAACAGCGCCTCCTCGGGGTTCATCGCCTCGAAGCGTCGCGGCGGTGTGCCACGCGGCGCGACGCCCTCGGCGGTGATCTCCTCGGACTCGCGGCTGAGCGTATAGGGCAGCGTCGCCAGGCAGGCGACGAGCATGAGCGTCACGATGACGACGCCGGCCCATCCCGTGGGCCCGAACGCGCGCCATCCGCGTCGCCGCGGCGCGGCCGGATTCAGCACGTCGGCCATGGGGGGTCATCGTACCGGAACCGACTGCGAGACGAAGCCCGCCGACGCCGCCCTACTCCTTCGGCAACGAGCTGAGCTTCAGGTCCTTTGTCGGACGCCCGCTCGAGGGGGCATCCCGGAGCATCTGGGCGATCTGCTCGTCGACGATCTCGTCGATGTGGCTGCTCAGGTACTCGCGCTCGGCCGCGACCTCGTCCTCGAGACGCTTCAGCGCGTCCTGGAGCCGGCAAACGTACTCGTCGCGGGCCTGGTGGCGGAAGGCGAAGAGCATCCTGAGCTGCGCCTGGAGCTTGCTCTTGATGAGCTCGAACTTCTCCGGTGGCCCGGTGCGGTATGCTTCGCGCAGCTCCTTGCGCAGCCGGTTGACCACAGACTCGACCTTCAGCTCCACGAGCTTGAGCTGGTAGAGGTTCGGGTCCTTCTCCTTGAGCGCGATCAGGTCGAAGAGCCGGTGCGCGTGGAGCAACTTGTGCTCCAGTTGCTTCTCGTCCTTGTTGCGCAGCTCGTCGAACTTCCCGGCAATCGAAGGATCGATGTCCTTCACGATGCCGAGGAGCTTGTCCGTCATCTCCGGCGTGAGCTTCCGCGGGATCACGCGTGTCGGCCGCTTGAGGAACGGCTGGCTCCACGCCTCCGGCGACTGGAGCAGGCGCTGCGACGAGGGATGCGGCGCCGGCTGCTTCGCCTCGCGCGCGGGCGCGTCCGTGCTGTCTTCAGGCTGCGTGTCCTGCGGATCCGCGGCGAGAGGCAGGATCCCGGCGAGATCCGGCGCGACGTCGCGCAACGCCGATGGCGACGCTTCGGCCGGGCTCACGCCGCCGCTGTGTCCGAGCAGCGCCAAGACGACCGCCGCCGCTCCCACCAGGAGGATTCCGGGCATCGTTGCCTTCATTGTCACGGCTCCATCCGCGAGGCCAGTGGCCGGTCCGCACTCACATCTCGTCGTCGAAAATCGCCAGATCCGACAGTGACATCGTCATGGTGTCGAAATAGGCGGCGACGGGAGCGTCGAATTCCGCCTCCGGATCGTCCGAGAGCCAGCTCACGTCGACCACGACGGCTCCGCTGGCCGGGAGGGGTTTCGTCGACGCCGGGCCCCGAAGGACCCAGACGGCCACCGTGCACGCGAGACCCAGGCACGCCGCGGCTGCGAGCCGGCTCCAGCCGATGCGGCCGAGCACGGCCGAGCCGCCCGGGACGAGCCGGTGGGGGTGAACGGCTCGTTGACTCGCGGCTCGCCGGGGGGAGGACGAGCCGGCGAGGGCAGGTTCCCGGGTGGTTTCGATCTCGGCTCGCACCGCGGCCATCACGCGATGCTCGAGGTCGGCATCGGCGCGACGCAACTGGCCCGCGGCCCAGTGTTCGATGAGACGATCAGCCTCGTGCAGTTCGGCCTCGAAGTCGGCCGGGAGGGCATCCGGGCGCGGGTGTTGGTGCGGGAAGGGAGTCATGGGGTTCATCGTCCTCCGGATCAACGCCCGAGGCGCCGGTCCATTGCGTCCATTGTCAGGTCTTCGATTCCTCGTCCCCGTCCACCCCCTGATCGGCCTCCATGAGGGTCCTGAGCTTCTTCAGGGCCCGATGCTGGCGGGCGAGGACCGTCCCCAGGGGCTGCTCGAGAAGGTCCGCGATCTGACGAAAGCTCAGCCCGCCGATGTGACGGAGGTGGACGATCTGCCGATCGGCATCCGATAACTTCGCCAGGGCCCGCTGGAGCTGAGCTGACTGGACGGGATCGGCGCCGGACGGCTCGGGTGTCGCCCCGGCCCCGATGAGGCCGGTGAGCGTCTCGTCCTCGACCGGGGTCGCCTGCCGCTTGCGACGCCGCATCTCGTCGCGGAGCCGGTTCATCGCGATGTGGAAGAGCCAGGACTCGAAGCGCCCCTGCTCGGTGTAGCTGGCGATCTTCGAGACGATCGTGCAGAACGTCGACTGCGTGATCTCCTCGGCGAGATCCGCGTTGCCGCACGAGACGCGGATGAGCCCGAAGACGCGCCGGCTGTAGGCGTCGACGATGACGCGCCAAGCCTCCTCGTCACCCTCGGCCGCCCGGCGGAGGGTCTCCTGGAAGTACTCCTTGTCGAGGGGCTGGGGCATGGGGCTTCAGCGACGCAGAGTGTAGTCTTCCGGGGAGCGGGCGATGGTCTCATCCCTGTCGGCACAGGCCTCCGCAGGGGCTTACAATCGCCGCCCCGTGCAGTTCCTCCAGAGCATCCCCGCCCCGATCACGTTCATCCTGGGGATGCTCCTGCTCGTCGGCGGCGGCAAATGGCTCGTCGACGGCGCGGTCGGGCTCGCGCGGCGCTTCGGGCTGTCCACCCTCTGGATCGGCCTGACGCTGGTCGCCGTCGGGACGAGCGCCCCGGAACTTGCGTTCAACGTGATCGCGGGGATCGGCGGAAGCACCGGGCTGTGCTTCGGCAACATCGTTGGTTCCAACATCGCCAACCTCACGCTCGTGCTCGGCGTGGCGGCCATGGTGCGCGGGCTGAGCGTGCACAGTCGCGTGATCCAGAAAGAACTGCCGCTGCTGCTCGCGGCGTCGGTCACCCTGCTGGCGATGGCCTACGCGCCGCTGCACGTGGTGGTCGGCGACGCACCGGTGCCGGGGTTCGCCCGGATCGACGGGATCATCCTGCTCGTCGCGCTCGGCGGCATGCTCTGGCTCTGGTTCCGGCTGGCGAGACAGGATCGAGCCGACCCGCTCGTGCGCGAAGCGGTGCAGGAGACGGTCGAGGAGCCGATCCCCGCGCTCCCGATTGCGATCCTGGGAATCGCCGGCGGCCTGGTGGCGCTGGCCTGCGGCGGCAAGCTCGCCGAGGTCGGCGCGGTCGGCATCGCCTCGTCGCTGGGCGTACCGGAGTCGCTGATCGGGCTGACGATCGTGGCCCTGGCGACGAGCCTGCCGGAGTTGGTCACGTCGATCATCGCGGCCCGCCGCGGCCACGGCGACCTCGCCGTCGGCAACGTCGTCGGCTCCAACATCATGAACATCCTGCTCGTGCTCGGAACGACCGCGACGATCCAGCCCGTGCCGATGCCGATGCCGTGGGGCGGCTGGGACCTGCTCCTCGCGATCGTCGCAACGCTGCTGCTGCTGCCGATCGCCGTCACGCAGGAGACGATCAAACGACGCGAGGGCATCGTGCTGCTCGCCGCCTACGTCGGGTACATCACGTTCACGGTGGTGCGCTGAACCGCGCTCAACCGAGGATGCCGTACTCGTACGACGTCGAGACGGCGCGGCCGTGCGCGAACCGGTCGACCGCGAAGAACGCGGGATCGAAGCTCCCTCCCTCGGCGCCGGTGATCAGCGCGGCAAGGCCGCACCCCACCGCCGGCCCCATCTTGAAGCCGTGGCCGCTGAAACCGGAGGCGAGGTAGAGCCCGGGGATGCCCTCGACGGCGCCGATGAGCGCGTGAGCATCGGGCGTGACGGTGTACAGCGCCGCGCAGCCGCCCCACGAGACCGCGTCGGCGTAGTGCGGCAGGCGATCGACGATGCGGTCACGGCACTCGGTGATGAACGCGTCGCTGACGCCCTCGTCGTAGCGATCCGGATCGTCGACGACCGCGTCGCCGTCGTAGGCCATCTTGCCCACGCGCGTCCATCCAGCCATCTCCGGCTTCCAGTAGAGACCGGTCAGCAGGTCGCCGCAGACGATCCGTTCCGGTCCCTGCACCTCCGGCGGTTTGAAGAACGCCTGCTCGGGCCGGATCGCGGTAAGCGGAACGTCGATGCCGAGGCGTCGGCAGAGCCTGCCCGCCCACGGCCCGCCCGCGTTGACCACGACGTCGCTGGCGATCGTGTCGCCGTCGGCGAGCCGCACGCCGCGCACGCCCGCGTCGCCGTCGACGAGCACGTCCACGACCTCGGCGCCCTCGCGTACGTCCACGCCACGCTCGCGGCCGAGTTCGGCCACGGCAGCCATCGCCGCCGCCGGATCCACGAAGCCCGACTCACGCTCGAAGGCGCCGATCGCGTCGGCTTCGAACCGGGCACGGGGCTCGAGATCCGTGAGCTGGAGGTGATCGAGGACGTCGACATCCACCCCGAGCCCGCGCTGAAGAGCGACGTTGCCGTCGAGGGCGGCGCGATCGCCGGCGTGGCACGTGAAGAGCATGCCCGTCTGCCGGAATCCGATGTCGCGACCGTACTGCTCGGTGAACTCGCGGTAGAACAGCAGGCTTTCCCGCGACATGCGCACCGTCGTCTCGTGCGAGTAGTGCTGACGCAGGATCGCGCCGGACTTGCCGGACGAGCCGGCCCCGAGGTACCGCTTCTCGAGCAGCACAACGCGTCCGGCGCCCTGGTCGGCGAGGTGCAGGGCCGTGAAGAGGCCCATCACGCCGCCGCCGATCACGATGGCGTCGGCGGCGCTCATGGTCGCCAGTCCCGCATGACGGTGCCGGCCAGCGCGCCGCCCCCCGCCACCGTGCGTTTCGCGATCTCCTTGCGGAGCTCGCGGGCGATGAAGTCGGTGAGCATGCTCATAGCGTCGACGCCGACGGATTCGCAGATGTCGTCGCGGTAGACCGACGTGGCGTTGATGTCGATGAACCAGCGCGCGTCGTCGGCGGTCTCGAGGAACTCCACGCCACCGACGTCGAGGTGCGCCGCCCGCACGATCTCCCGCGCCTGGGCGACGGCGTCCGGAGCGATGTCCGGGTACGGCTCGAACTCGACGCGGGGCGCCTCGTGCCGATCGGGATCGGCCACGTGCCGCTCGCACGAATCGGCGGGGCAGAGGTTGTACGTGTTCGTTGGACGCACGCGCATCGCGTAGACCAGCTCGCCGTCGATGAACTCCGTCCGCACGATGGTACCGTCCCGGGAGATCAGCTCCTCCTGGAGCAGCAGGAGATGATCGGGACCGAACAGCTCGCGGTCCTGGTCGCGGTCGAGCAGATCCAGCAGCGCTGCGCGGTCGGGCACGCGGCGAACGAACGCGCCGCTGCCGCCGCAGTTGGGCTTGAGGAACGCGGGGAACCGCAGGGCCGTCGACGCGCTGCGGATCTCCTCGTGATGGTTGAACAGGACGGTGCGCGGCGTCGCGACCCCGATCCGCTGGAAGAGCAGTTGCTGGGCGATCTTGCTCGTCTCCAGGTGGAACGAGTCGCCGCCGTTGATGACGCGCCGGCCATGGGCGCGAAGCACGTCGAGCATCGTGCGGGCAAACGGAATGGCGGGCCCGTGTCCGCGCAGGTACGAGCTGGGGCTGACCCGGTTGAACACGAGCGGGTAGGCCGGGGGATCGTCGAGCAGCAGCGCCGCGTCGTGCATGCGGATCGCGTGATACGGGATCTCGCGCCGGTCCAGCTCGGCGAACATGTCGCCGAGCCACGCGTCGTTCTCGAACAGGACGGCGAGACGCGTCGCCTGCTCGGGATGGCGCCCGTCGGCGGAACGTCCCTCCTGCCGCGCGTCGGACGGATTGTGGTTGTGGTGTATCACGGCAGTTCTCGATCACGGATGACGATCGCCGCGCGGCTATCGCGGCGACTCGATTCGGGCGACAAGAGAGCGGTGCCGGGCGGCGCCGCTCGTGTCGAGGCTCGATGACGGAGTTGTTCAGCAGTTGTGCGAACCGGCGCCTACCGGTGACAACCGCTCGTACAGGTACACCCGCACCGCAGGCCGCAAAGCCCTCGGACATCCTGGATGCGGCGGACCTGGTTCATTGATTCCTCTTCGCCTCCCCAAGCTCCACTTATAGATCGGGGAAACAACGAGTCAAGAAAAGGATCGATAAAGCGAGCGACGCCGCTTCGCGCCCTTACCCATCTCTACGGCAGCACGCCCCGATTCTGGCCGCAGCCGCCCAACGGTTCACCATCACTCCGATCTCACCATCGCCCCATCGTCAGTGTCCTCGGGCGCTAGATCGGGATGCCGCCGACCTCCTCCGCGTCCGGACCGCCGCCGTCGCGGAAGTCCGCCACGGGGCCGGAGGACGCGGCCGGGGCAAAGGCCGCTGACCGCGCCGACGAACCCTTGGGCTCGCGGTACTCCGCGGGCGCATGCGCCGGGGAGTACGTGTAGAAGCGCGTGAACTCGCTCACCCAGCTCAGCTTCACGACGCCGGTGGGGCCGTTGCGCTGCTTGGCGAGAATCACCTCCGCGATGCCGCACTTCTCCGGGTTGTTCACCGCCCAGTCTTGGTCGCCCTGGTGGTAGTACTCCTCGCGGTGCAGCATCATGATGACGTCCGCGTCCTGCTCGATGGAGCCCGACTCGCGGAGGTCGCTCATCCGCGGCCGGTGTCCCTCGCGCTGCTCGGCGGCGCGGTTGAGCTGGCTGAGGCAGATCACCGGCACGTTCAGCTCGCGCGCCATCGCCTTGATGCCGCGGCTGATCTCGCTGATCTCCTGCTGCCGCGACTCCACGCGACGCCCGGAGCCCATGAGCTGCATGTAGTCGATGATGATCGCGTCGACGCGGTGCTTGGCGACCATGCGCCTCGCCTTGGCGCGGAGCTGGAGCAGCGTGAGACCCGGGGTGTCGTCGATGAGGATCTGCGCGTCCAGCAGCTCGTCGCACGCGATGTGCAGGCGGTGGTAGTCGTCGTGGTTGAGCATGCCGCGCCGGATCTTGTGGCTGTCGACGCGGGCGCGGGAGGAGAGCAGACGCTGCACGAGCTGGAGCTTGCTCATCTCCATGCTGAAGATGCCGACGGGGTGCTTCTGGAGCGCCATCTGCTCGGCGACGTTCAGAGCCAGGGCCGTCTTGCCCATCGACGGGCGCGCCGCGACGATGATCATCTCGCCGCGCTGGAGCCCGTGGGTCTTGTCGTCGATCTCGCTGTAGCCGGTCGGGATGCCCGTGATCAGCCGCCCCTCGTTGGCCTCGATGAGCTTCATCGTCTGGTCGACGAGAGTCTGGAGCGAGTCGGCGTGCGTCTGCTCGGACTGCTCGGCGATGCGGAAGATCTTCTGCTCGGCTTCCTCCAGGATCGACTGCGGCTCGTCGGGCGAGTGGTACGCTTCGTAGAGGATGTCGCCGGCGGCGTCGATGAGGTGGCGGATCGACGCCTTCTCGCGGACCAGCCGCGCGTAGTGCCGCGCGTTGGAGGCGCTGGGCACCGCGTTGGCCAGCTCGACGAGGTACTTCAGCCCACCGACAGTACTCAGGCTGTCGCGGTCGGCGAGAAGCTGGTTGAGCTGGACGATATCGAGCGCCGCGTGCTGGTCGTACAGCTCGACCATCGCGTCGTAGATCGCGCCGTTCGCGGGGCGGTAGAAGTCCTCGCCGCCCTTCACCACGAGCACGACGTCGCCGACGACCTGGGGATCGAGGAGCATGGAGCCGAGCAGGCTCATCTCCGCTTCGATCGCGTGCGGGGGGAGCTGCTCGAACAGCCGCGCGATCTGCCGCCGGTCACGTCCCGGCTCGCGATCGCGGTCGCGTCGTTGTCCTGTCGGGGCTGACTGGCCGGCGGGCGCCGCCCCACTGTCGGCGTGGTCGTTCATCGTGCTCGTCCGTGCGCTGAGCGTCGCAGTATGACCGTCGCCGTCGCCCCGGTGGTCCGTGCGACAGCTCTTCCACAACTCATCGTACCCCGGTCACCTCACCCGGCGACGGCGTGCGCCCGTTCCCCATCGGCGCGGCACGATCGCGCAGCGGAGCGTTCGAACTGTGACGATATCGGGCGCTCGTGTTTGGTCAGGCCTGCCGCCCGGTCGAGGCCGAGTTCGAGTTCGAGTTCGAGTTCGAGTTGTTGTTCTCGTCCTCGCGCTCGATCGGGAGCCCGTCCGTGAAGTCGATCTCGCCCTCGAGGGCCAACTTCATGAGGCGGCCGATCTTGAACTTCACCGTCTTCTTCGCCGGAACCGGAACACGCTCGAGCGTCTTCGGGTTCTGGGCGATACGCGGCGCGCGCTCCCGGATCTCGAAGACCCCGAAGTCGCGGAACTCGAGCCGGTTCCCCTCGCTGAGTTCACGGATCACGTTGGTCAGGAAGGACTGAACGGTTTCCTTCACGGCGGTCCGCTTCTGGCGGGTTTCCTCCGCGATGCGGTCGATCAGGTCCTTCTTCGTCGTCGTCGACATACCGGTGAGCCCCCTGTTCTTGCCCGCGGCGCTGGCGAGCCCTCGTTCGCCGCCTGAGCCGCACGAACAACCGGTCTTATCGGCTGGATCCTCGGAATCGATACAGCCGCCCCCACCCCCATGATCCGCAGAAACCCACCCCTGCGAACCGGCACCAGTATCGCGGTTGGGCCGAACGTCGTCAAGGACAACTTCGATGGGGACAAGAAGTTATGAACATCGGCACTCTGGGTGGGGGCGGGGCCCGCCCCCCCCGTCTGCCGGGTCAACCTGGGCAAGCGGGGCAGCACCCCGGCCGCGGTTCAGGTTCTGTTTGACGGATCAGGGCTTCGCGTGAGTGCGGTGCCAGAACCTAGTAGTACATGATCCCGCGCCGGATCGTCCGGGTGTACGTCCGAGAGTTCTCGTGGACCCGCCCGTTGACCGTCGATCGCCAGTCGTGGGTGGTCTCCCGGATGGCCCGGAACTCGTCGAGCCCCGACCGGCGGCCGATCCCGAGACGATCGTCGTTCCGGGCGCGCTCCCACGGAACCGCGGCGTACGCCTCGTCCTCGGTGGGCACCTGCGGTGCAATGACCAGGCTTCGCTGCGTGGCGAGCGGCGGTGGCTGGTCACGAACCGTCTCCGACGCGCGGCAGCCACCGAGCGCCGCGATCAACAGCAGCGCCACGACGCCCCCGGTGGTAGTCACCTTTCTTCGATCAGCCATGTCGCCCTCCGTACATCTACGGTGCGCCACGATTCGGGGTGGGGCAACCGTGGGGGCGTGTGGAAGGTCCGAGTACGGTTATCGGACCGGGGGAGAGATTGCGGGGATGGCTGGGATGGCGGGGACTGCTGGGATTGCGGGGATGATCGGAGTCGTGGGGCGAGCGCCCGAACCGAAGTCCGCCATCCCAGCCATCCCCGCAGTCCCCGCCATCCCTGCCATCCCCGCAATCTCCTCAGGCAATCTCCTCGAGCCACGCCCGCGTGCGGCGGCAGCCCTCGATGATCAACTCGGTGGAGCAGGCGAAGCTGAAGCGAACGTGACGCCGGGCGCTGTCGCCGAAGTCGTCGCCGGGCACGACCGCGACGTGGGCCTCCTCGAGGAGCGCCTCGGTAAACGTCTTCGCGCATTCGATCGTCGCGCCGCCGGGCGTGGTGCGGCCGAACCACGCCCCGATATCCGGGAACGCGTAGAACGCGCCGGTCGGCCGCGGGCAGATGACGCCGGGCATCTCCGTGAGCAGGCCGTGGATCAGCTCCGCCCGGACGCCGAACTCGCGGCGCATCGCCTCGACCGCCTCGCCGCCGTTGGTGATCGCCTCGACGATCGCCGGGTAGCAGAACGCCGTGGCGTGGCTGTTCATCTGGCCCTGGAGCCGTGAGACGGCACGGGCGACGACGCCCCCGTCACCCGGCGCGCAGAGGTAGCCGAGACGCCAGCCGGTCATGGCGTACGCCTTGCTGAGCCCGTTGATGGTGATCACGCGCTCGGCCACGCCGGGGTGGGCTCCGATCGAGCAGTGCTCCACGCCACCGTAGATGAGCTTCTCGTAGATCTCGTCGGAGATGATCGCCACGTGCTCGTGCGTCGCGACGACGTCGGCGAGCGCGTTGATCTCCTCCGGCGTGTACATCGTGCCGCAGGGGTTCGACGGACTGTTGAGGATCACCACCGCCGTCTCCGGCGTGATCGCCTCCTCGAGTTGCCGCGGCGTGATCTTGAAGTCGTTGTCGATCGCGCCCGGGACCTCCCTGACCACGCCCCCGCACAGCTCGGCCATGGGTCGATAGCTCACCCACCCCGGGGTGGGGATGATCACCTCGCGTCCCGGATCCACCAGCGCCTGGAGCACGAGGTAGACCGTGTGCTTCGCCCCGGCGTTGATGACGATGTCACCCGGCCCACACGCGATCCCGTTCTCGCGATTCAGCTTCTCCGCGATGACCTCGCGTGTCTCGGGGGGGCCCGGCACCGGCTGGTAGCCCGTCTGTCCGGCGCGCAACGCGTTGATCGCGGCGTCCTTGATCGCCGACGGCGTGTCGAAATCGGGCTCGCCGGCACCGAAGCCGATCACGTCGCGCCCCTGGGCACGAAGCTCGCGCACGCGGGCGGTCACCGCGAAGGTGGCGGAGGGTTTCAGGCTTTGCGCTCGTTCGCTGATACGCACCGTTCGGGTCTGCGTAGGCATCCGGGGAGGATAGCGTATGCTCTCCCGCCCCGACCCCCTCGACGGAAGGATCTGCACCATGGCCGGCCCCCGCATCCTCGCATTCGCCGGAAGCCTCCGGAAGGACTCGTTCAACAAGCGGCTCGTCCGCGTGGCCGCCGCGGGCGCCCAGAACGCCGGGGCGCGGGTGACGGTCCTGGACCTTCGCGATCTGCCGCTGCCGGTGCTCGACCAGGACCTCGAGGCCGCCGAGGGCCTCCCCGAGAACGCCGTCAGGCTCAAGGAGCTGTTCCGCGAGCACGACGGCCTGCTCATCTCCTCGCCCGAGCACAACGGATCGATCTCCGCCGCCCTCAAGAACATGCTCGACTGGGTCTCGCGACCGGAGCCCGACGAGCCGCCGCTGAGCTGCTTCGCGGGCAAGGTCGCGGGGATCATGAGCGCGTCGCCGGGCGGGCTCGGCGGGCTGCGGGGGCTCGTGCACGTGCGGGCGATCCTGAGCGGCATCCGGGTGATCGTCATCCCCCAGCAGGTTGCCGTCGGCGGCGCTGCCGACGCGTTCGACGAAGACGGCTCGCTGCACGACCAGGCCCGACACAAGTCGGTCACCGGGATCGGGGCGACGGTCGCGCTGATGCTGACGAAGCTCCTCGACTAGGCCCTGCTTGACGATAGAATCCCGACATGCATTACGAAGCTCATCAACCGGTGATCGATGACCTGCGGGCGCGGATCTTGACGATCCGTGACTCTCTTTGACTACGACACCAAGACCGCCCGCCAGCGTGAGCTTCAGGAACGCATGAACGAGGCCGGCTTCTGGGACAGCCAGGAAGCGGCCCAGAAAGTCATCAGCGAATACAAGGTGCTCAAGGCCCAGACCGAGGGCCTCGAAGAGGTCATGGGCGTCTTCGAGGATGTCTCCGTGGGCTACGAGCTGGCGCGCGAGGCCAGCGACGACGAACTGCTCGAGGAGACCGACGAGGGACTGCACGCGCTGTCGAAGCGTATGGAGCGCGTCGAGACGCGGTCCCTGCTCTCGGGCAAGCACGATCACCGCAACTGCTTCGTCTCGATCCAGTCCGGCGGCGGCGGCAACGAGGCCGACGACTGGGCGGCGATGCTGGAGCGCATGTACCTGTACTACTGGGAACGCGCCGGCTTGAAGATCGAGGAGATCTCCAAATCCCACGGCACCGAGGTCGGCGTCAGCGAGGTGACGTACCTCGTCAAGGGCACGATGGCCTACGGGTACATGAGCTGCGAGCGCGGCACGCACCGGCTCGCCCGCGTCAGCCCGTTCAACGCCCAGGGCAAACGCCAGACGAGCTTCGCCACCGTGGACGTGATCCCCGAGTTCGAGGACACCGAGGTCGAGATCGACGAGAAGGAGATCGACCTCACGGCGTTCGCCCGCTCCTCGGGGCCGGGCGGGCAGAACGTCAACAAGGTCGCGTCGGCGGTCCGCATCGTTCACCGGCCGACGAACATCATGGTCGTCAGCTCGACGTTCCGGGATCAGCTCCAGAACCGGCGGCAGGCGATGAACATCCTCAAGGCCAAGCTCGAGCAGCTCGAGGAGGAGCGACGCGAGAGCGAGGTCAGCGAAGCCACCGGCGGCAAGGTCGGCCGCGACTGGGGCACGCAGATCCGGTCGTACGTGATCTACGACAACCGCGTGAAGGACCACCGCACCGGCTTCGAGATCGGCAACCCGCAGACGGTGCTGGACGGGGCGTTGGATGGGTTCATCGACGCGGAGTTGAAGCGGCGGCGGTCGGAGAAGGGGTAGCGGGCGCCCACGGACGTTCGCCCCTCACCCGGCTCGCTGGCGCTCGCCGACCTCTCCCCGCGGCGGGGAGAGGTGGGAAACCCCTCTCCCCCCGGGAGAGGACAGCCTCGCGCAGCGAGGCAGGTGAGGGCGAGCGTCCTTGATCGTCGGTGGCGCGAAAGCCCGGGCACCCGCATCGGAAGAACCCCGTGGTCCCCGCGGAGGATCCTCCCATGCTCACCGCCGTCGCCACCCCCCTGCGTCCGCTCCGCCACCGGCTCGACCGGGCTCGGCCGTATGCGCTCGGGGCCGCGTGGTTCTTCGTGGTCTTCAGCCTCGGGCACCTCGCGTGGGTGATCTCCACCAAGTGGGGCGATCCGGCCGGGCTGACGTCTCTGTACCAGGCAACGACGACGACCGGGGAGACCGTCCACGCGTGGGGGCTCGGCTACGCGGGAATGCTCGGGCTGCTCGTCGCCGTCGGCCAGTTCGCGCTGGTGGCGACCGCCGCGGTGATGAGCACCGTGTCGACCCCCCGCCGGCGTCGCTTCGGCCACGGCGTGCTCATCGGCTGGGCCACGCTGTGGATGCTCGGTCTCATGCGGCTCGCCGGCGTCGATCCGGCCCTCGACACGCTCGCCGCCGCGGGCCTGAGCACGGTGCTCTTCGGGAGCACGGTCTACCGAGCCCTTCCGCGAAAGAAGACCATCGCCGAGGTCCACCTCGAGTTCGCCCCCATCGATGTCGAACCGGACGTCGAGCCGGACGTGCCCGCTGACCGGGGAACCCGGCGGGAGCGCGCGATCGGCGCGGCGCGGCGCCTGGCTTCCCGGGCGCGGTCGATTGCTTCCGCGTCCGTGCGGCGCGCGACGCCGGCGGCGCGGGCCGCGGCGCGGGCCGCGGCGCGCAAGCTGCGCGATGCGGTGGCTGCCGCGCCCCGAGCGGAGAATCCGGATTTCGAAATCCGCAATCCGCAATCCGCAACCCCAGATTCTTGATCCTCAGTTCACCAACCCTCAATGGGGATTGGTGGATCGTGAATCAAGCACTTGGGGTTGCGGAGTGCGGATTTCGAAATCCGAATTCCGAAGTGGTCGCCAGGCTGCGCTGGCGACTACCACGGAAGCCGGTCGAGATCGACGTTGCCGCCGCTGACGATCACGCCGAGACGCTCGACGCCCGGCTCGGCCAGCGCGAGCGCGGCGGCGAGCGACACCGCGCCGCTCGGCTCCACCACGATCTTCATCCGCTGCATGATCAGCCGCATGGCCGCGACGATCTCGTCGTCGGCCACGGTGATCACGCGCTCGACGTGATCGCGGACGATCGGCCACGTGAGGTCGCCGAGGCTCGTGAGCAGCCCGTCGGCGATCGTGTCAGGGCCCGTCTGCGGGATCAGGCGTCCGGCCGCGAGCGACCGCGCCGCGTCGTCGGCGCCGGCGGGCTCGGCGGCGAAGAGACGGATCCCGGGACGCACGCCGCGGGCGGCGATGCACGTGCCGCTCATCAGGCCCCCGCCCCCGATCGGCGCGATGATCGCGTCCAGGTCCGGGACCTCGTCGAGCAGCTCCAACACGCACGTGCCCTGCCCGGCAATGATGCGCGGGTCGTTGTAAGGGTGCACGAAGCAGCCGCCGGTCTCGGCGAGGACGACGTCGGCGACGCGCTCGCGGTCGGCGAGCGTCGGCGGGCACGGGTGGATCACGCCGCCGTACTCACGCACCGCGGCGCACTTCACCTCCGGCGACGTCGTCGGCATCACGATGTGCGCCGTGATCCCCCGGTGCCGCGCCGCCAGCGCAAGCGCCTGGGCGTGGTTGCCGGAGCTGTGGGTCACGACCCCGCGACGCGCCTCGTCGTCGGTCAGGCTCAGCACGCAGTTCGTCGCCCCGCGGAACTTGAACGCGCCGATCTTCTGGAAGTTCTCGCACTTGAACCAGAGCCGACGCCCCGCGACCCGGTCGATCGCCCCGGAGGTCAGGACCGGGGTGCGATGCGCGTACGGCGCGATGCGCTCGGCGGCGGCGCGGACGGCGTCGAGGTCCGCGGCGTACGAGGTGGTCTCCGGCGGGGACGACATGACGGCCATGGTAGAGCCCGCGGCACGCGGGTCGCGACGACGGCGACGAGCCGATAACGACGCCACGCCGGGGCCGGTCCGCACGCCGGGCGATGCCCTCACACCACATCCCGCACAGACCGGTCCCGACCCCCGACCCAGCGTCCGGTAAGAAGCCGGCGCCGGTACGGGGCGGCCGCGATCGGTGTCTTCGGGGATGGGACAGGCACGTAGCTTGCGGCACATTCGTGGGCGGATTCCCCGTAAACGACGCCTTCACAAGGGTTTGTGAAACTTCGTTACGAACTCGGAGCGTCGTTCAATCGAACAATAGATGGGGCGAACAGACACAGCGAGGGCATGCGTCATGAGCACCAGAGTGGCCATCCTGGATGGGGTCCGTACCCCGTTCTGCAAGTCCGGCGGCGTGCTCCGCGACGTGCCGGCCGACGATCTCGGGGCGTTCGTCGTCACTGAGCTGTTGGCGCGCACGGCGGTGGACGCGAAGGCGATCGACGAGGTCGTCATCGGCAACGTCGCCCAGCCCGCTCACGCGGCGAACATCGGCCGCGTGATCAGCCTCAAGGCCGGCCTGCCGACCGACACCGTCGCCTACACGGTGCACCACAACTGCGCCTCGGGCATGCGGAGCCTCACCGACGCGGCCCTGCGGATCAGCACGGGTGGATGCCGGCTGATCCTCGCCGGCGGCACCGAGTCGATGAGCGCGATCCCCCTGCTCTTCGGAGCCGAGATGACCCGCTTCTTCGTGCGTCTCATGCGGGCGAGGACCGTCGGACAGCGGGTCCGCACGCTCGCGTCCGTCCGACCCTCGTATCTCAAGCCGGTGATCGCCCTGAAGCTCGGGCTGACCGACCCGGTCTGCGGGCTGAACATGGGCGAGACCGCCGAGGTCCTCGCCCGCGAGTTCGGCATCACGCGTGAGGAGCAGGACGCATTCGCCCTCTCCAGCCACCGCAGGGCGACCGCGGCCCAGGAGGAAGGCCGGATGGCCGAGGAGATCGCCCCGCTCGTCGTGCCGCCGCGCTACACGCACGTGCAGATGAACGACGACGGGCCGCGGCCCGACCAGAGCGAGGAGGCCCTTGCCGCGCTCCGGCCCTACTTCGAGCGCCGGACCGGCACCGTCACCGTCGGAAATGCCTGTCCCGTGACGGACGGGGCGGCGGCGATGCTGCTCGCCGACGAACGCACCGTCAAGGACCTCGGCGTGGAGCCGCTGGGCTGGCTCACGGGCTGGTCGTACGCGGCGCTCGGCGGCGAGCGCATGGGGCTCGGTCCGGTCTACGCGACGGCGAAGCTCCTCGCGGAGACGGGCCGGAAGATGTCCGACTTCGACCTCGTCGAGCTGAACGAGGCGTTCGCGGCGCAGGTGCTCGCCAACGAGCGGGCCTTCGCGTCGGAATCGTTCGCCCGCGAGCACCTCGGGCGCACGAAGGCGCTCGGCGAGATCGACCCGGAGCGGCTCAACGTCAACGGCGGCGCCGTCGCGCTCGGCCACCCGGTCGGCGCGACGGGAACGCGGCTGGTGCTCACCATCCTCCGCGAGATGCGGCGGCGTCGCGTGAGCCACGGGCTCGCGACGCTCTGCGTCGGCGGCGGGCAGGGCGCGGCCCTCGCGCTGGAGGCGGCATGACCATGAAGAGCTGGACACTGCACATCGACTCCGACTGGATCGCGTGGCTCACGTTCGACTTGCCCGGCTCGTCGGTGAACAAGTTCACCGAGGCGTCGATGACCGAGCTTGCCGAGCAGCTCGATGAGCTTGCCGACGACGAGGCGATCAAGGCCGTGGCGATCCGCAGCGGCAAGTCCGACACGTTCATCGTCGGCGCCGACATCGACGAGTTGGCGGCGATCGGCACCTCGACCGACGCCCTGGCCAAGGCCAAGCGCGGCCACGAGGTCTTCGCGCGTCTCGCCGCCCTGCCGGTGCCCACGGTCGCCGTGATCCACGGCACCGCCCTCGGCGGCGGCCTGGAGATGGCGCTCGCCTGCGACTACCGCCTCGTCACCGACGATCCCGGCACCAGCGTCGGCCTGCCCGAGGTCAACCTCGGGATCATCCCCGGCTGGGGCGGTACGCAGCGTCTGCCGCACGTGGTCGGTCTGTCGGCGGCCCTGCCGATGATCCTCGCCGGGAAGCAGGCGAACGCGCGGAAGGCCTATCGCATCGGCCTCGCCGACGGCGTCGTGCCCCGCGCATTCCTCGAGCAGCGCACCCGCGAGTTCGTGGACCGCATCCTCAAGTCGTCCGGTCGTCGCGCCGTGGTGCACCGCCGCCACGCGGTTCGCCCGCGGGTGGCCCGCATGCTGGAGCGCTGGGGACCGGGACGCCGGCTCATCTGCCACCTCGCCCGACGCCAGGTCATGAGCAAGACCCGCGGCCAGTACCCGGCGCCCCTCGAGGCGTTGTCGGTGCTCCGCCGCACGTACCGACCCACGACGCCGCCGGACGGCTTCGATCTGGAGGCCCGCGCGTTCTCGCGTCTGGCGTGCAGCGCGATCAGCCGGAACCTCGTCTGGCTCTTCCAGGCGAGCCAGCGTCTGAAGCGGGCCGGGCGTGGCGATCGCGGCGCGGTGAGCCTTGAAGCCGGCGATCACGCCGCCGTCATCGGCGCCGGGATCATGGGCGGCGGCATCGCGTGGGCATTGTCCCGCGGCGGTCTGCACGTCCGCATGAAGGACCTCGACTGGGGCGCGGTCGCCAGCGGCATGGCGGCGGCGTCACGCATGTACGGCGCGATGGTCAAGCGACGGAAGATCACCGCCCGCGAGCAGGGTCTCGCGATGCACCGGATCTCCGGCGCGATCGACTACAGCGGTCTCAGCCAGGCGAAGGTCGTCGTCGAGGCGGTCGTCGAGGATCTCGATATCAAGAAGCGCGTGCTGCGCGAGATCGAGGAGCACGTCTCGCCGGACACGATCATCTGCACGAACACGTCATCGCTGCCGCTCAACGAGCTGGCGTCGGGGCTCAAGCACCCGAAGCGCTTTGCCGGACTGCACTTCTTCAACCCGGTCAACCGGATGCAGCTCATCGAGGTCGTCGGGGCGCGCAAGACGTCGCGACGCACCGTCGTCTCGCTCGTGGACCTGTGCCGGCTCATGGGCAAGACCCCGGTGGTCGTCGGCGACTGCCCGGGCTTCCTCGTCAACCGCATCCTCCTGCCGTACCTCATCGAGTCGGCGTGGATGTTCGAGGAAGGCGCGGCGATCGAGCGCATCGACGCGGCCCTGGAACGCTTCGGCATGCCGATGGGACCGCTCGCGCTCGTGGACGAGGTCGGCATCGACGTGGGCTACAAGGTCGCAAAGGTGCTCGAGTCCGCGTACGGCGAGCGCATGCACGTGGCCGACGTGCTGGGCAAGGTGGTTCAGAGCACGGAGCTGACCGGGCGCAAGAGCGGCCGCGGCTTCTATCTCTACGGCCGCAAGGACCGCAAGCCCAACGCGAGGCTCACCGAGTTGACCGCCGACGCCCGCCGACACGACGGGCTGAGCGAGACCGATCTCGGCGACGAGGAGATCGTGGACCGCGCCGTGCTGATCATGGTCAACGAGGCGGCGCGGTGCCTCGACGAGGGCATCGTGGACGATCCGGAGAAGCTGGACCTCGCGATGGTCCTCGGGACGGGCTTCGCACCGTTCCGCGGCGGGCTGTTGCGCTACGCCGACGAGCGCGGGCTCGAGCCGATCCGCCAGCGTCTCGAAGAGCTGGCCCTCATGTACGGCGACCGGTTCCGACCGGTGCCGCTGATCGAGAAGATCGCCCGTGACGGCGGGCGCTTCCATGACACCGGGGAGTCGAGCGGATGACGCCACAGACCACCGACAGCACGACCGCGAAACCGGACACCGACGAGCCCCTGGTCATCGACACCGCGGGGATGTCGCCGGAGCAGCGCGTTGCCATGGAGGTCGCGGAGAGCGCGCGCGGCGCCGCCGACAGCCGCGACAGCTTCGCCGGGCGCATGCTCTCCGGACGATACGAGCCGGCGCGGCTGCAGCCGTTCCCCGAACAGAACGATGCGGACCGCGCGATCGGCGACGATCTCGTCGCCCGCGTCTCGACGCTGCTCGCCGAGAAGCTCGACGCCGAGGAAGTCGACCGCACCCGCACCATCCCCGCCGAGATCCTCGACGGCCTGCGGGACATCGGCGTGCTGAAGATGAAGGTGCCGGCTGAGTACGGCGGGCTCGGCGTCAGCCAGGTGAACTACAACCGCGTGATCCAGGCGATCGCGTCGCACTGCTCGTCGACGGCCGTGCTCGTCTCCGCGCACCAGTCGATCGGCGTACCCCAACCCCTGAAGATGTTCGGCACCGACGAGCAGAAGCAGCGCTTCCTGCCGCGGATCGCCGCCGGCGCGCTCACCGCGTTCGCCCTCACCGAGCCCGAGGTCGGCTCCGACCCCGCGCAGCTCGCCACGACCGCCGTGCCCACCGAGGACGGGCGTCACTACATCATCAACGGTGAGAAGCTCTGGACGACGAACGGGCCCATCGCGCAGCTCCTGGTGGTGATGGCGAAGACACCGTCGAAGGTCTACCGCGGCCGGGAGCGACGCCAGATCACCGCGTTCATCGTCGACACCGACACGCCGGGCGTCGAGACCACGCACCGCTGCGACTTCCTGGGCCTGCGCGCGATCCAGAACGGCGTGCTCCGCTTCACGGACGTGCGGGTGCCGGCGGAGAACGTCCTCTGGGGCCCCGGTCTCGGGCTCAAGCTGGCGCTCCAGACGCTCAACACCGGCCGTCTCACGCTCCCGGCGGCGTGCGCGGGCGCGGCCAAGCAGTGCCTGTCGATCATGCGAAGCTGGGGCAACGAGCGCGTGCAGTGGGGCCGCGCCGTCGGCCGTCACGAAGCGGGCATGACCAAGATCGCCTACGTCGCCGCAACGACGTTCGCCATGGAGGCCGTCGCGTGGCTCACGTCGCACTGGGCCGACGAGCAGCGCGACATCCGCATCGAGGCCGCCATGGCCAAGCTCTTCTGCTCCGAGGCGTGCTGGACGGTCGTCGACACCGCCCTTCAGATGCGCGGCGGACGCGGATACGAGCGGGCGGATTCGCTCGCCGCGCGTGGCGAGAAGCCGTACCCGCTGGAGCGCATGCTTCGCGACTGCCGCATCAACACGATCATCGAGGGAACGTCGGACATCATGCGGCTGTTCCTCGCGCGGGAGGCGCTCGACCCGCACCTGAAGCGCGCCGCCGGAGTCATCCGGCCCGGCGCCGAGACCGGCGAACGCATCCGGGCCGGCCTCGGGGCGGTCGCGCACTACGCGGTGTGGTATCCGCGGCAGATCCTCGGCGGCCGAAACCCGCTGCGGTACCGCGGCGAGGGCGCGCTCGCGCGGCACCACCGGTTCATCGACCGCACGTCGCACCGCCTCGCCGCCGCCATGCTGCACGCGATGGGCCGGCACCAGGCGGGCCTGGAGAAACGACAGGAGCTGCTGGGGCGCATGATGGACATCGGCACGGAGCTGTTTGCGATGGCCGCCGCGTGCGCGTACGCGCGGGCGGACACCATCGTCCGCAACGCCGACGACGAGGGCGAGCGGCTCGCCGACCTCTTCTGCCGGCAGGCCCGCACCCGCATCGACGAGCACTTCCGCGCGATGCGTTCGCGTGACGGACGCGCGGGCAACGCGCTGGCCAAGCGTGTCCTCACCGGCGGATTCCGCTGGCTCGAGGAGGGCATCATCCCGTGCGTCGCCGCCGAGCCCGTCGGTCGCGAAGCGCGGTCCGCCGCGTCCGAGGGACATCGCAACGGAACCGGGTGACGAACCGTGGGCATCCGACTGTACAAGACGACGGGGGCGAGCATCCGGGCGGCCACGCGTCTGCTCGGCGTGCACCTGCGCCTCACCGGTCTCGAGCGTCTGCCGGATCGGCCCGTGCTGTTCGTCGTGAACCACTTCACGCGGTTCGAGACGTTCCTCGTGCCGTACGTGATCTACCGTAGGTTCGACGTCCCGGTGCGCACGCTCGCGACGCACAGCCTGTTCGGCGGCTGGTTCGGACGCTACCTCGAGGCGCTGGGCGTCCTGTCCACCCGCGCGCCGGACCGCAACCGGACGATCATCCACGAGCTGATGACCGGGCGCGCCCACTGGGTGATCTACCCCGAGGGCGGGCTGATCAAGAACAAGAAGACCGTCGCCCGTGGGCGTCTGCGTCTGGAGCGCGCCGACCGCAGCGGGCCGCCGCACACCGGGGCCGCGGTCCTGGCCCTCAAGGCGGAGTTGCGGAAGCGCCGGTACCTCGACGCCTGCGCCCGCGGCGACGAGACGCGCCGCGCGTGGTACGAGCAGCATTACGGTTTCGCCGGTCCCGATGACGTCAGCCCGAAGGGAACGGTGGTGATCCCGGTGAACGTCACCTATCCGCGGATGCGCTCCGGACCCAACATGATGCACACCGCCGCCCGCGTGATCACCCGAACGCTCGATCCCAGGCTCGACGAGGAGCTTCGCGTCGAGGGCTCGCTGCTGTTCGGCAGCTCCGAGGTGAGCGTTCATTTCGGTGACCCGATCGTGGTCGGCGACTACCTCGACCGCGCGTCGGGGCTCGCGCGACGGATGGCCGGATGGATGAGCGAGGAGCGTCGCACCGACCTGTTCCTCCTCCGCCAGGCCCGCCGGCTCACGCAGGCGTCGATGCGGTCGATCTACCACAGCACGGAGATCAACCTCGACCACCTCTTCTGCTACGGACTCCGCGCGTTGCGCCTGGAGATCGTGCCCGTGCGCCAGTTCCACCGCGCGCTGTTCCTCGTCGCGATGGAGCTGCGGCACCGGGGACACCTGCGGCTGCACCCGGCACTGCGGAACGGGATCGTGGCGCTCGCCACCGGCGAGCCGTACGCCAACCTCGACACCGTCGAGCGTCTGGCGATCGCCGAAGGCGTCATCCGTCGCGAGGGCGACTGCTACGTGATCGACCGCGAACAGCTCCACGAGGAGCACGACTTCCACGACATCCGGCTCAGCAAGATGGTCCAGGTCATCGCCAACGAGCTGGAGCCGATCGAGGAGGCGGTCGAGGTCGTGCGCCGCGTGGTGAACCTCGACGAGAACGCCCTCGGGCGGAGCCTGTCACGTTCGATCCGCGACGACGACGAACACGTCTTCCGGCACGAGCACCGGCGCGGCGTCGATCGACTCGCCGCCACGGCCGAGGAGATCGGCGCGCCGTTCTTCCTCGAGCACCGCAACCCGAGGGCGGGGATCGTCGTCGCCCACGGATACCTGTCCACGCCGGAGCAGATCCGGCCCCTCGCCGAGCACCTGCACGCGCGCGGCTTCAGCGTCTACGGAGTTCGGCTCGACGGGCACGGCACCACGCCCGAGCACCTCGACGAAGTCACGTGGCAGGGCTGGATGGATTCGCTCACGCACGCCTACGAGGCGGTACGACACCACAGCGGCACCGTCATCGTCGGCGGCTTCTCGCTCGGCGGCGTGCTCGCGGCGCTGCTTGCGGCGCGGTGCGGCGTGGCGGTCGACGGCCTGTTCACGATCAACGCGCCGATGAAGCTGCGCAACCCGTGGGCGCCGCTCGTCCCCGTCGTGCTTCGGCTCGACCGTCTCGTTCACCGTCTCCGGCGTCGAACCGAGGCACCCAGCCGTAGCGTCCGCAACGATTCCGAGAGCCCCGACATCAACTACGACACGGACTACCTCTGGGGTATCCGCGAGCTGCGCCGGGCGATACGCGCCTGCCGGCGCGGTCTGCCGGACGTCACGGCGCCCTCGCTCGTGATGCAGTGCGACGACGACCCGGTCGTCGATCCGCGCAGCGCGTCGATCCTGCACGATCGGCTCGGATCCGAGACGCGCCTCGTCGTGCGCATGCCCGGAGCTCGGCACCTCATCGTTCGCGGCGATCGCAGCGCGCACGTGTTCGATCGGGTCGACGCGTTCGTCGAACGCATCTGCCTACCGGCGGCGGATCGCGCGAGCCGCGAGGCCGGCGTCGCGGTGGGGTTCCACGAAGAGCCGGGAGCGGCGTAGCTGTCAGCTATTGCGCCACCTCGATCTCCGGATCGAGCGAGTACCACGCGAACCAGAGACAGGTGATCGTGTCGGCCGGCGCGCCGGCCTCCGTGACGGTCACGGCGGCGGGATCGCGGAGGCAGAGGAACTCCAGCTCTGCGTCGCCGAGCGTATCCGACCAGCGGCCATCGGCGTCCGCGCGCTCGGCGACGAGATCGAACGGGTAGATCCTTCGCTCGCCGCCCGCGAACACGACCACGCACGGCGTCTTCGGCTCGAGACCGTCCGCCGGTGGCATCGGGGCGACCGGGAACAGCAGATCGGGCTTGCGGTAGTAGCCCGCGTAGCTCGTCCCCTTGTAGCGGTCGCGAAGCGCCGGGTCGGGGTCGATCACGGTGGTGTCCGGGTGACGGGCGAGCCAGTCGCTCCACTGGGTCACCACGGACCGCACGCGTCGGAGCGCGAGGCCCGCGGCCGCGGCGGGGCCGGTGACGGCGCGACCGTCGATCTGACTCCAGAGACTCTCCGCGTCACCGGGCGCGTGCCCGCGGTCGTACATGAGCAGGTTGGAGTTGTGCAGCAGGCCGCTGACGCCGAACACCGGTGGCGCCGGGTCCGGCCCGCGGTCGTACACGATCGCGCTGTGGCAGAGCGGGCTGTAGGTGACGACGATCGGCGTGCCGCCGAGATGATCGTTGACGATCTCGTGGAGGTTCAGGACGGTGACGGGATAGGCGCGGGTCTCTCCGCCGATGCTGACCCCGATCACGAGGTCCGCCGGCACGAGGTACTTGCCACGCATCTCGCGGTTGTATGCCTCGACGTCGGCGCCGGACATGACCGGTGGATCGACGAGGGCCTTGAGCAGGTCCCGGTGAAGTTGTCCCGCCACGAGCGTCTCGCGTGAGACGAGGCTCGTCGATAGATCGAAGCCGTACGTCTCCGGATCCCTCCCGTCACCCGGCGGACGGTTGGCTTGGCGCTGCAACGCCGGGACGAGGACCGCGAGGAAGATGATGACCGCGAGGACCGCGGTGAGCACGAGCACCCAGCCGGCGCTGGCGAAGGTGAAGAGCCGTCCGGGCTTGTCGTTCGGATCGCGCATGGTGATCGGGATGATAGAGCGCGGGGCAAAAGAAAAACGGCCGGCCCAGGTGGGCCGGCCGTCGGGGATCGGGGTTGCAGCAGTCGGAGCTCAGAAGGTGAGCTGGAACTGCGTGCGCCAGACGAACTGGCCGTCCTGGTACGGGACGAGGACACCCTGGTTGGCGGGCCCGTCGGCGTTGAGGCCGGTGAGGGCGTTGCCGGCCCAGATCTCGTTGAGGCCGAAGCTGATGTCCGTCGAGAGCTTCACGTTGTCGGTGTAGTACGCGTTCAGACCGACGGTGATGAGGCTCAGGTCGTCAGCATTCTGGAAGCCGACCGCCGGAGCGGGCAGGTCGTAGTCCGTCCACTCGTAGCGGAGGAACAGCTCCATGGTCTCGTTCAGGTAGAAGCCGCCCTGGAGGACGAGGCTGACGAGATCCTGGTCGGTGGTGCCGATGACGTTGGAATCGAAGTTCGTCCAGTTGAAGCCGACGAACGCGTTCCAGCCGTCCATCTCGAGGGAGAAGTCGGCGGCCAGGGCCCAGACCTCGGTCTCCACGCCGTTGCCGAGGACGCCGGTGGCGGGGTTGCCGGACTCGTCATCCTGGAAGTGGAAGGAGATACCGGCCATCATGCCCTGCTCGGAGCCCTGCGGGCTCGTGAAGTCCTCGAACTGCTCCCAGTTGCCGGAGAACAGCATCTCACCGCGGAGGGTGACGGCGTACTCGGTGTCGGGCACCGGGTAGGCGGCGTTGGGGATCGCCGGGGCGTTGGCATAGCCGAGCGCCGTGACGTAGGTGGCCTGCGTCGCACCGTTGAGGAAGCCACCCGGGAACGCGGCGACGCCGGCGGCACCGTCGTTGTACGAACCCATGAAGTGGAACTGGTCCATCTTGTAGTCGAGCAGGATGCCCTGCGTGCGACCGTGGGGATGGACGTAGGAGGACAGCGAGCGCTCGACGGCGAGCTGATCCTTGCTGTCCACCATCTGCTCACGGCTCAGCGGAACCTTGCCCTGGCCGAGGTACACCGACCAGCCGTTGCCGAAGTCGTAGCCGAGGAAGGCATCCTCGAGGTCGGCCACACCGTCGTTGCCGGCGTTGGGGCCGCCGGCCTGCGTGAGCTGACCGAAGTTCGTGGACACGCGGAACATCCAGTCGCCCGCGTTGCCGGTGAACGCCAGCTTCGTGCGCGTGTTCTCGAAGCCACGCGTGTTCTGGTCGCCCGGAACCGCATCGTCCTGGCTGTTCATGACGTGGCGGAACTGGATCTGACCGTTGATCTTCAGACCGAAGTTCCCGTTGGGGTCACCGAGCACGAAACCGTCGTCGTACCCGACGCCCGCACCCTGAAGAAGGCTGGCCCGAGTGTCGGCATCGGCAAGGACGTCCTGCACGAGGCCGCGAATCTCGTTCGCACGTTCCTCGGTCAGCCAGTCGTTGCCGTTGAGCTGCGCGACCTTCGCCTCAAGCTCGGCGATACGGGCCTCTTGATCCTGGGCCGTCGCGGAGTTGTCGGCAAAGCTTGCGCCGCCAAGCGCCAGCGCAGACGCACCCGCGAGGAGGCCGACTCGCGTCGTAAGTCTCATTTGTAGACTCTCCTACTAAGTGATGGACGTCTGTTGCGCATTTCAGCCAGGCGTCCGATTCATCCACCCGCCCATACAGCACCGGGCCTACCAGGCTCGATACCGGACGTGAAGTTTCCGTATCGGCGCACGAACGCCGATTCGTTCAAAGGCGGGATGATACTGATTTCATTTTCTGCCGCCACCGCTTCCAGGGCCATTCGGTGGAAATAGGTGAAAAACAGGGTTGAGTCCCGGGAGTTCGGCTGTCCCGCGGCACCGCAACCTTTTGCAATATCGAGCCTTACGAACACGCGGTCGCATCGCCGATTCCTGCGTCATCTTGTGCGCTCGCTTTCGCCGACGCTCGTCACACCCCCGCAAACTTTTTTTGCCCATGGGTCGGGATCTGCGCGCCGGAGGTCGGTTTCGGCGCTGAGTCCAGCAACGCCAGCGCAGCACCGATCGTCTCGGCACCAAGCACCCCGTCGGTTACCACCCCTTCGCCGGGTATTACCGGACGCATGATGAGCTTCCCGCACGCACGTCGCTCCGATTCGCGTCGGCGCTGCTCGATATGGGGTGGATGACGAACGGCTCCGTCGAGTCCGACCTCGCCGACAACGGCCACGCCCGCGGGCAGCGGCCGCCGCAGATGAGCCCCCGCGACGGCGAGGCAGACCGCCAGGTCCGCCGCCGGCTCCATGATCCGAAGCCCCCCGACCGCGGAGGCGAAGATGTCCTGGTCGGCGAGCCGCAGACCGCCGTGCTGCTCGAGCACCGCGATGAGCATCGCCAGACGGCTGCCGTCCAGCCCGCTCGTGCGGCGTTTCGCGTTTCCGGGGAACCCTGGCGCCGTGAGGGCCTGGATCTCGACCATGAGGCAGCGGGAGCCGTGCATGACCGGGCAGAACACCGACCCCGGCGGTGGAGTGGCGGTGAGATCGAGCCCGCGCCCGGGATCCCTCACCTCCCGCAGCCCGCGCCCGGTCATCTCGAAGAGCCCGACCTCCATCGTCGTGCCGAATCGGTTCTTCGTGGAGCGCACGACGCGGTGGGCGTGGTGACGATCGCCCTCGAAGGACAGCACGGCGTCCACGAGGTGCTCCACGAGCTTCGGCCCGGCAAGCTGTCCTTCCTTTGTGACGTGCCCCACGACCACGATGGCGATGCCGGAGAGCCGTGCGAGCGTCACGAGGTCACAGCAGCAACGCCTGAGCTGCGTGACCGAGCCCGCCGCGGCCTCCACCTGGGCCTGGTGCACCGTCTGGAGTGAATCCACGATCATCACCGAGGGACGTGTCTTCCTCGTCTGCTCGATGACGCGAGCGAGGCTCGTCTCGGCGAGGACCAGGAGGTTCGCGAGGTTGCCGGGAAGCTCCGTCTCGTCGTCGGCGGCGAAGATCCGCTCGGCGCGGAGCCGCGTCTGCTGCTGGGACTCCTCACTGCTCACGTACAGCACGCGTTGCCCGCCGGCGGCGATGCGCCCGGCCACCTGGAGCAGCAAAGTGGACTTCCCGATCCCGGGCTCCCCTCCGAGCATGACCACGGAGCCGGGCACGAACCCGCCGCCGAGAACCCGGTCCACCTCCGGGATGCCCGTCGGCCACCGCCTCACCTCGGCGGTGTCGATCTCCGGCAGCGGCGTCGCGACCGACGGCGTGATGGGATCGCCGGCCCCCGCCTCGTCCGCGGCCGCCCACGCCTCGGCCACCGCCCGCCGCTCGCCCCCGTCGTCCGCCCGGGGCTCCACGTACTTCTCCAGGGCGTCCCACGCGCCGCAATCCGGGCACTTGCCCATCCACCGGGACTGAACGGCGCCACACTCGCGGCACAGGAAGTGGGTGCGGGGCTTGGCCATGGCCGGAGTGTACGGGCAGGCGCGGCGTTGACGGAGAATGCGGCAGAACGCCCACAGCCGCGGACGTGGTCTTGGCGAAGCCAAGGCCGCGTGTCCGTGCACAGCCGCGGACGCGGCTACGGCTGCATCACCTCGACGTACTTCTGAACGGCGCCGGTGTTGAAGACGACGACGTGCGCGTCGCGTTCGATCAGGCCGTCGGCCACCGCGCGTTCCAGGACGCCGAAGCACGCGGCGGTCTCGGGGCAGATCGCGAGGCCCTCGGCTGAGCACGCCTCGCGGGTGAGATCGCCGATGCCCGCTTCGGCGCAGCTCATCGCGTGTCCGCCGCTGGCGCGGACGGCGTCGAGGATCATGAAGTCGCCGACCGCCCCCGGCACACGCAGCCCGCTCGCGACCGTCCGCGGATCTTCCGCCGGCGTGGCGAACCGCTCGCCGGCGTCGAACGCGTTCACGATCGGCGCGCACCCGTCGGACTGGCAGGCGAACAGACGCGGGAGGTTCGGCGCTTCGAGCCAGCCGATGCGGCCCAGCTCTTCAAAGGCCTTCCACATCCCGATGAGCCCCGTGCCACCGCCGGTCGGATAGAGGATGACGTCCGGCAGACGCCAGCCGCCCTGCTCGGCCAGCTCCAGGCCCATCGTCTTCTTGCCCTCGATGCGGTACGGCTCCTTGAGCGTGCTCATGTCGAACCAGCCCTCGGACTCGACGCCTTCGCGCACCAGCCGCCCGCACTCGTTGATGAGCCCGTCGACGAGCCGCGTGTGCCCGCCGTACACCGGCACCTCCAGCCGGTTGACGATCGGCGTGTCGGCGGGCATGAGCACGTCGCAGCGTATGCCCGCCCGCGCCGCGTACGCCGCGAGCGCGCCGCCGGCGTTGCCAGCGGTCGGCGCGGCGACGCGCGTGATGCCCAGTTCGCGGGCGATGGTGACGGCCATCGCCATGCCCCGCGCCTTGAACGAGCCAGTGGGCAGACGCGACTCGTCCTTGACCGTGAGCCGCGCGACGCCGAACCGCTCCGCCAGACGCGGGCAGTCCACGAGCGGCGTCATCGTCTCGCCGAGGCTGACGATCGACGCCTCGTCCTCGTACGGCAGCAGCTCGCGGTAGCGCCACATCGTCTGTGGACGATCGCGCATCGCATCGCGATCGACGGCACGGCCGACGGCGTCGAGGTCGTAGCGCACCCACAACGGCCGACCCTCGTGCACGGTCTGCACGGTGCGCGCCGGGATCCGCGTGCCGTCGATCGCGGCCTCGAGATGCGTGACGAAGCTCGGCATCAACGCCCGCGCTTCATCCGGTAGATCCACCGCGCGTACTCGAGCACGGCGTGCACGCGTTGCCGGCGCGGCGGGCGGCGACCGGGGTCGCTGCCGAAGGCGGTCTCGATGCGCCAGCGCCAGTACGGCCCGCGGATCCGGAAGCCGGTGCGGGCGCCGAGCAGAGCCAACTCCCACAAGCCTCCGAGCGTGTCGATGAGGAATCGCACGTCGAGGATCGTAGCGGCGAGCGGGCAAGGACGTTCGCCCTCACCTGCCTCGCTGCGCCCGGAATACTCCCTCGCCGCCCCGGGTTGACGGGCTACGATGGTCCACTTCCCGGAGAGCCCCGCTTGAGTTACCACAGCACCGTCCAGGACGTGTACCGAAAGGCCGCAGAGACGCCCGACGCGTCGCTGTGCTGCGTGCCGCAGACGCAGAGGTACGTGCCCGGGCTCGTGATTCCGTCGATCATGCACCAGATGAACTACGGCTGCGGGACGACCGTCCACAGCCAGGACATGACCGCCGACCAGCGGGTGATCTACGTCGGGGTCGGCGGCGGGCTCGAGGCGCTCCAGCTCGCGTACTTCACGCGTCATCCCGGCGGCGTGATCGCGGTGGACCCCGTCGCGGAGATGCGCGACGTCGCCCGCGTGAACCTGGAGAAGGCCGCGGAGGTCAACGACTGGTTCGACCCCTCGTTCGTCGACATCCGCGACGGTGACGCCCTGAACCTGCCCGTGGACGACGGCGTGGCCGACGTCGCGGCGCAGAACTGCCTCTTCAACATCTTCAAGACCGCCGGGGACGAAGGCGACGGCGACCTCGAGCAGGCGCTCGCGGAGATGCACCGCGTGCTCAAGCCCGCGGGGCGCCTGGTCATGAGCGATCCGATCGCGACGCGGCCGATCCCCGCGCACCTCCGCGACGACGAGGTCCTGCGGGCGCTGTGCATCTCCGGCTGCCTCGAGTACCACGACTACCTCGCGAAGATCGTCGACGCGGGCTTCGGGTCGATCGAGGTCCGCAGCCGGCGCCCCTACCGGATGCTCGACCGCGCGCGGTACGGGCTCGACGAGGACCTGCTGCTGGAGACCGTGGAGGTCTGCGCGTACCACGTCGCCGCCGCGGACGACGGCCCGTGCATCTTCACCGGACGCTACGCGATCTACACCGGCGGGGAAGAGGCCTTCGACGACGGCCTGGGGCACGTGCTCGTGCGCGACATCCCCCTGCCCGTCTGCGACAAGACCGCCGGGGCGCTCGGGCGCCTGGGACGGGAGGACCTCACCGTCAGCCCGTCCACCTGGCACTACGCCGGCGGTGGTTGCTGCTGAGGCTTCGGAATCTTCGTGAGCACGATCGAGCTGCCCATCCTGAACGGCACCCGCTTTCGCACACAGTTCGCCACCGAGCTGCGCGCGGCGCCCCGGATCTCCACCCTCCAGGTGAACATCGGCTACGTCTGCAACCTCGCGTGCCGCCACTGTCACGTGGAGTCGTCGCCGGCCCGCACCGGGCCCGAGGACAACATGGACGAGCCGACCGTCCGCCGCGTCGTGGAGTGGGTCCTCGCGCACCCGGAGATCGAGATGGTGGACCTCACCGGGGGCAGCCCCGAGATGAACCCCGCCTTCCGGTGGATGGTCGAGACGATCGCCCGCAGCGGCCGGAGGGTCATGAACCGCTGCAACCCGACGATCATCGAGCACGTGGACCGCGCAACCGGCGTCGACTACGCGTGGGTGCCGGCGTTCCTCGCCGAGCACCGCGTCGAGGTCGTCGCGTCCATGCCCTGCTACCTCGAGGACAACGTCGATCGCCAGCGCGGCCGCGGCGCGTTCGGCGCGTCGATCGAGGGCCTGCTCAAGCTGGTGGACGTCGGCTACGGGCGCGACCCCGCGTTGCGGCTGAACCTCGTCTACAACCCGGTGGGCCCCCACCTCCCGCCGCCCCAGGCGGGGCTGGAGACGGACTACAAGCGCGAGCTGCAGGAGCGCTTCGGGCTCGTGTTCAACGAGCTGTGGACGATCACGAACATGCCCATCAAGCGCTGGCGCAACGAGCTGGAGCGCGCCGGCAAGCTCGAGTCGTACATGCGGACGCTCATCGAGGCGTTCAACGAGAGCACGATCGACGGCCTGATGTGCCGTCACCAGATCAGCATCGACCCCGCCGGACGGCTGTACGACTGCGACTTCAACCAGGCGCTCGCGATGCGGACACCCGGTTCCGAGGACCGTTTCCTCTGGGACTACACCGCCGCGGAACTGTCGGATCGCGTCATCGCCACCGACGACCATTGCTACGGCTGCACTGCCGGCGCGGGAAGCAGTTGCGGCGGCGCGCTTGCCTAGAGCGCGCGAACCTGCAAGACTTCTTGATCACTCGCGATCTCTGCAGGCGCCGGTCGATGCTCCGACACGACCGGCGCTTGTCTTTCCACCAGCCTTCTACTCGGCCCCCACCTCGTCCTCGACCGGGCAGAAGCGGCTTCCGATCATCGGCACGCGGTGATTCGGGTTCGTCTGCTTCGGAAGCAACGGGTAGACGGCGAGGATGATCGCGAGGGCCGCGACCGAGCCGACCCACATCCAGCTCGTCCAGCCGAGGAAGACGAACAGCGACGTCACGAGCAGCAGGAGCAGCGCGGCGGGGATCATCCCCTCCCACGCGAGACGCATGAGCTGGTCGAAGCGGAAACGCGGAAGCGTCCACCGGACGGTCATCGTGAGCATCACGATCAGCAGGACCTTGCCCAACAGGACGCCGAACTGGAGGCAGATGAGCCAGAACCCGCCGGCGAGCGGCAGGTCTGCCCCGAAGAACGGGTTGACCGACCAGCCGCCGAGGAAGAGCACCGCGAAGAACGCGCTGCCGACGAAGACGTGCGCGTATTCGCCGACGAAGAACATCGCCCACTTCATCGACGAGTACTCGGTGTGCCACCCGCCGACCAGCTCCTGCTCCGCCTCGGCGAGATCGAACGGCGCGCGGTTCGCCTCGGCCAGGAGGCACGAGTAGAACAGCAACGCCGTGAGCGGCTGGTGGATCAGGAACCACTGGCTCTCGACCTGCTGGGCGACGATGAGGTCCGCCCGCATCGTGCCCGCGGTCAGGATCACGCAGAGCAGGGCGAGGCCCATCGGGATCTCGTAGCTGACCATCTGCGCCGTCGCGCGGAGGCCACCGAGGAACGAGTACTTGTTGTTCGAGGCCCAGCCGCCGAGGGCCACGCCGTAGACGCCGAGCGAGCCCACCGCCACGAGGTACACGATGCCGATGTTCACGTCGGCGCCCATCACCTTCACGTCATGCGCCCCGAGCAGCCCCCCGACGAGCGGGATCGTGGAGGTGTCCAGCGTGCCCGCCCACGGGAGAACCGCGAAGCCGATGAGGGCGGGGATCGCCGTCAGCGCCGGGGCGAGGATGAACATCGCGCGGTCCACGCCACGCGGCAGGTAGTCCTCTTTCACGAAGAGCTTGAGGCCGTCGGCGATCGGCTGGAGCAGGCCCATGGGACCGACGCGGTTGGGGCCGATGCGGTCCTGGACCCAGGCGCAGACCTTCCGCTCCAGCAGGATGAAGTACGCGGCGGCGCCGAGCACGATGTGCAGCATCAGGACCACCACGATGGTGGACGTGATCAGTTGTGGCGTGAGGAACTCGGGCATGGCGGGGAGTTTAGCAGGCGGGGCCGGACCTGCATCAAATGGTGACTGTCACCATTTACGTCACCATTTACGGAAGCAGGAAAATGGTGACAGACACCATTTAGGCGAGGGCTGGTGAGCCGCGGCGGAGAATCTGCACGTCGACCTCGGGCCGCGTCAGCTCGGGAAAGTAGTCCTGGATCGCCGCCACCGACCACGCGCCGGCCCGCAGGGCCTCGATCGCCCGGACGGCGGCCCGCCCGCCGGTGGTCGTCGTGATCATCGGCACCCCGGCCCGCACCGCGAGCGCCCGCAGCATCCCCTCGTCGGTGTGGGCGCCCTTCCGGGTCGCCGTATTGATGATGAGATGGATGTCGCCGTTGGCGATGAGGTCGTGGATGTTGGGCCGGGCGCCCTCGGAGATCTTCGGCACCGGCTCCGTGTCGATGCTGTGGGCCGCGAGGAACTCCCTCGTGCCCGACGTCGTGAACACGCGGAAGCCCATCGAGACGAGCGACCGGGCCAGGTCCACGATCTTCTCCTTGTCGCCGTCGCGAACCGACAGGAACACGTCACCTTCCGTCGGCAGGTTCACGCCCGCGGACATGTGGGCCTTCGCCAGCGCGACCGGGTGCGACCGGTGCGTGCCCATGACCTCGCCCGTGGAGCGCATCTCCGGCCCCAGCACGACGTCCACCCCGGGAAAGCGGTCGAAGGGGAACGCCGGCATCTTCACCGAGAAGAACCCGCTGTCGGGGATCTCGGTGAGGCCCAGCCGCGCGATCGAGTCGCCCATCATGATCCGCGCCGCCATCCGCGCCCACGGCACGCCCTTGCTCTTGGCGACGTACGGGACCGTCCGGGACGCACGGGGGTTCACCTCGATGATGTAGACCTCCTCGTCCTTGACGGCCATCTGCACGTTCATGAGGCCACGGACCCGCAGCCGCTCGGCGAGCACGCAGGCATGGTCGCCGATGGTGCGCCGGATCGACGGCGGCAGGACCACCGGCGGAATCGTGCACATCGAGTCGCCGCTGTGGATGCCCGCCTCCTCGGTGTGCTCCATCACGCCGCAGATCAGCGCGCGGGGCGGATCGCCGGCGGGCGCCAGCAGCGGGTTGTCCTGCTGGTCGAGCGGAGCGAAGTCACTGATCACGTCCACGTCGATCTCGACCGCCTCGGAGAGGAAGCGATCGATGAGGACCGGCGCCTTCGTCAGCTCCGACACGTCCACCGCCGCCACCATGTACTCGCGCAGCGCGGTCTCGTCGAAGCACATCTCCATCCCGCGGCCGCCGAGCACGTAGCTCGGGCGCACCATGACCGGGTAGCCGATCGAATCGGCCACCCCGACGGCCTCGTCCAGCGAGTACGCCACGCCGCTGTCCGGCTGGCGCAGGCCAAGCTCCTCGAGCAGCTCCTTGAAGCGATCGCGGTCCTCCGCGAGATCGATCGACTCGATGCTCGTGCCGATGATCGGCACGCCCGCCTCGTCGAGACCGTGGGCGAGGTTGAGCGGCGTCTGACCACCGAACTGCACGATCACGCCGGCGACGCCGCCGGACCGGTCCGCCACGTCGATGCCGCCGCCGTTGAGACGCTCGATCACGTTGAGCGTGTCCTCGAGGGTAAGCGGCTCGAAGAACAGCAGGTCGCTCGTGTCGTAGTCGGTGGAGACCGTCTCCGGGTTGGAGTTGATCATCACCGATTCCATGTCCATGTCGCGGCACGCGAACGACGCCTGCACGCAGCAGTAGTCGAACTCGATGCCCTGCCCGATCCGGTTCGGTCCCCCGCCGAGGATCACGATCTTGGGGCGCCCCGTCACGCGGATCTCGTCGTCCGCGCCCGCTCCCGACCCTTCGTCGCTCCGTCGCTTCGTCGCTTCGTCCCCGCGCCCGAACGGGCGCTCATACGTTGAGTAGTAATACGGCGTCGTCGCCTCGAACTCGCCGGCGCAGGTGTCCACGAGCTTGTAGACGGGCTCGATGCCCAGCTCCTTGCGCCGCTGACGCACGTCGAGGATCGTCGCCGAGGAGATCTCCCCGAGGTACAGCCGCGCAAGCTGCGGATCGGAGTAGCCGAGTTGCTTGGCGGTGAACAGCACGTCCGGCGGCACATCCTCCAGGCGGTCGTAGCCCAGCAGCACGTCCTCGAACTCGACGAACTGCTGGAGCTGATCGAGGAACCACGGGTCGATGCCCGTCAGCTCGTGGATGCGCTCGATCGACCACTCCGCCCGCAACGCGTATCGGATGTAGTAGAGACGCCCCTGGCTCGGCACGCTCAGCTTCCGGACGAGCTTGTCCTCGGGGATCGGCCACGCGGCGTTCTCGTCGCCGCACCGCGCCGCGAGCCATGCGTCCTCGCCGTCGAGCCCGAACCCGAACCGCTTGACCTCCATCGAGCGGATCGCCTTCTGGAGGCTCTCCTTGAACGTGCGCCCGATGCTCATCGCCTCGCCCACGCTCTTCATCTGCGTGGTGAGGGTCTCGTCGGCCTCCGGGAACTTCTCGAACGTCCAGCGCGGCATCTTCGTGACGACGTAGTCGATCGACGGCTCGAAGCACGCGCTCGTCGTGCCCGTGACGTCGTTGCGCAGCTCGTCGAGCGTGTAGCCCACCGCGAGCTTGGCGGCGATCTTCGCGATCGGAAAACCCGTCGCCTTCGACGCGAGCGCCGACGAGCGGCTCACGCGCGGGTTCATCTCGACGACGCGAACCTCGCCGTCGGCGGGGTTCACCGCGAACTGCACGTTGGAGCCGCCGGTGTCCACGCCGACGGCTCGGAGGATCGTGATCGACGCGTCGCGAAGCCGCTGGTATTCCTTGTCGCTGAGCGTGAGGATCGGGGCGACGGTGATCGAGTCGCCGGTGTGCACGCCCATCGCGTCGATGTTCTCGATCCCGCAGACGATCACGCAGTTGTCGTTGCGGTCGCGCACGACCTCCAGCTCGTACTCCTTCCAGCCGAGCACGGACTCGTCGATCTGGACCTGGTCGATCATCGACGCGGCAATGCCCTTGCGGACGATCTCCTCGAACTCGTCGCGGTTGTACGCGATGCCGCCGCCGATGCCGCCGAGCGTGAAGGCGGGCCGGATGATCGCCGGCAGCCCGATCTCATCGAGGAAGTCCCACGCGTCCTCGAGCGTGCTCACGCTCCGCGCGTTGGGCAGGCGGAGCCCCTCCGCCTCGACGATCCGCCGGAACTCCTCTCGATCCTCGGCGCGGTAGATGACGTCGCGGGTCGCGCCGATCATCTCGATGCCGTGCCGATCCAGGACGCCGTCGTCGTGCATCCGGCAGGCGCAGTTGAGCGCGGTCTGGCCGCCGATGGTGGGCAGCAAGGCGTCGATCGGCGTCCCGCGGCTCGCCTCCTCGACGATGATCTTCTCGACCG
>JAAELP010000219.1 GCA_024226535.1 Planctomycetota bacterium
GAATAGCCTGGGCAAAGAGGACATCTTCTACTACGTCTACGGCATCTTGCACAGCCCGGAGTATCGGAGTCGATTTGCAGCCGATCTGAAGAAGATGTTGGCCCGACTGCCGCTCACCAAAGAGACCGCTGACTTCCGGGCCTTCTCCAAGGCTGGCCGCGACCTCGCCGAGTGGCACCTCAACTACGAGAGCGTCGAGCCGTGGCCGGTGGTCGAGAACGACACCGTGATCGGCCTCGTCTCCATCGGCGATCTCAATCGAGCGGTGCAGGAGGTCCAGCAAGAGACGATCCGGTACCTCGAGCAGTACATGTCGGTGCCGTAACACGGTACGAACGGAGCAGGGGCGCGCGGGGTGAGATCACCCTGCGAGACGACGAGGGCAGGCACCAACTGTGCCTGTCCTCGTTTTGTTGCTGCGCCGCTTCCATGAAGTCAGCTCGTACGTCGCCGTGAACGGCCCGGCCGTGTGAGCGGAGACGCGCGCATCGCAGGTCTCTTGACTAGAATCCGCAGGTCGCCAACGCAGGGAGCGAGCCATGGACATGAACCGACGCCAGGCCTTCGCCGCGCTCGCGGGCGTGGGAACCGGCATGACGATCGCGATCGATCCCGCGCACGCCGCGATCACGTCGGCAACGGCCGGAGATGGTCCTCCCGCGGTCGCGCGGCGACGCATCCCGTCGTCGGGGGAACTGGTCCCGATGATCGGTCTGGGGACGTCGCGGACCTTCGACGTCGATCCCGCCGGGGCCGAGATGCCGGCGCGCGTCGCCGTCATGCGCGCCTTCCTCGACGCGGCCGGCTCGTTGATCGATTCGTCACCGATGTACCGGCGGGCCGAGGCCGTGACCGGCGCGCTGCTCGAGCGCGTCGCACGGTTCGACGTGTTCTTCGCGACGAAGGTGTGGACGGACGAGGGCCGCGAGGTCGGCATCGCCCAGATGGAGTCGTCGATCGACAAGATGAAGGCGTCGCCCGTCATGGACCTGATGCAGGTTCACAACCTCGTCGACTGGCGCACCCACCTGCCGACGCTTCGCGAGTGGAAGGCGGCCGGGCGCATCCGCTATCTCGGGATCACGGAGATGCGCGACTTCGAGGCCGTCGAGAAGCTCATGCGCGAAGAGGACCTCGACTTCATCCAGATCCCGTACTCGATCGGCGATCGCCGCGTCGAGGAGCGCGTCCTGCCCGCGGCGCGAGACACCGGCACGGCCGTCCTCGTGATGCGGCCCTTCGAGCGGGGGCGTCTGTTCGGCAAGGTGCGCGAGCGGCCGCTGCCGGAGTGGGCGGCGGAGATCGACTGCGCAAGCTGGGCGCAGTTCTTCCTCAAGTTCGTGCTCGGCCACCCCGCCGTGACCTGCCCGATCCCCGCGACCTCGAAGGTCCACCACCTCGTCGACAACATGGCGGCCGGATCCGGACGCCAGCCCGACGAGGCGATGCGCCGCCGGATGGCGGAGGCGATGGGGTGACCGAAGTGGACGGCGCTCTCCGCCGGGTCGCGGCGCGGCTGGCGATCGCGGCGACGTTGGCCCTGGCGACACGCGGCCTGGCGACGACCTACGAAGTTGGTCCGGGTCAGGTGTTTCCGACCGTCTCCGACGTGCCGTGGGAGACGCTGATCGGCGGGGACACCGTGCTCATCCACTGGCGCCGGCAGCCGTACCGCGAGAAGTGGGTCATCGCCGCCGCCGGGACGCCGCAAGCGCCGGTGACCATCCGGGGGGTGCCGGGTCCCGACGGCACGCTGCCGATCATCGACGGCGAGAACGCCACCACGCGGCTGGCCCTCGACTACTGGAACGAGAGTCGATCGGTCATCAAGGTCGGCGGTTCGAGCCACCCGCCCAACGTGTTGCCGACGTGCGTCGTGATCGAGGGCCTCGATGTTCGCGGGGGGCGCCCGCCCTACTCGTTCACCGACGATGCCGGCAACCCCGGGTCCTACGCGTCGAACGCGGCCGCGATTCACGTCGAGCGCGGCACCGACGTCACCATCCGCAACTGCATCCTGCGTGACAGCGGCAACGGCCTGTTCGTATCCTCGAGCGACCAGGAGGCGGCTCGCGATCTGCTCATCGAGGGCAACTGGCTGCACTCCAACGGCAATCCCGGCAGCGCGTTCCATCACAACGCGTACACGGCGGCGATCGGGATCACCTACCAGTTCAACCGGTTCGGTCCCCTCGCGGCCGGCGCCGACGGGAACAACCTGAAGGACCGGTCCGCGGGACTCGTCGTGCGTTGTAACTGGATCGAGGGCGGGAACCGTCAGCTCGATCTCGTGGATGCGGAGGACAGCGGGCTGATTCGCGGCGACCTCGCCTACGCCACGACGCACGTGCTCGGAAACATCCTCATCGAGCCCGACGGGGCGGGCAACAGCCAGGTGGTCCACTACGGCGGTGACAGCGGCGTGCTGGGCGCCTATCGCAAGGGCACGCTGCACTTTCGGCACAACACCGTCGTGTCCACGCGCTCCGGGAACACGACGCTCTTCCGGCTGTCCACCGACGACGAGCACTGCGACGCCCGCAACAACGTGTTCTACGTGACGGCAGACGGCAACCGGCTGGCGATCCTCAATGCCGACGGTGCAATCGACCTCAGCCACAACTGGCGCAAGCCCGGATGGGTGAACGCCCACGGCGGCTTCAGCGGCGTCGTCAACGACGACGGCA
The DNA here is from genome assembly GCA_024226535.1 of Planctomycetota bacterium. Lineage (GTDB taxonomy): Bacteria > Planctomycetota > Phycisphaerae > Phycisphaerales > SM1A02 > JAAELP01. Next base: position 2,688 of record JAAELP010000219.1, read on the forward strand.
CGTCGATCGTCGGCAGCGCGCCGGGGTTCGTCGACGAGGTTGGGCAGGACTACCGGCTCGCGCCCGGATCATCGTGCGTGGACGCGGCGGGGGCGGCGCTTCCGAACGCACCGGCTCCCGACGAGCAGTACGACACGCACCGCCGTCGCGCGATCCGACCGGTGCTCGGGACGACGCGCGACGTCGGAGCGTACGAGCAACGGGCGACCGCCGACCTCGACGGCGACGGAGCCGTCGGTTTCGGCGACGTGCTCGTGATCATCGCCGCCTGGGGACCGTGCCCCGTTCCTCCGGAGTCCTGCGAGGCGGACCTCGGCGGCAACGGCAGCGTGGACTTCGCGGACATCCTGGCCGCGATCGCGACGTGGGGGTTATGAGGATTCCACCGTGTTTTGCCGCGGACTCCCGGGGACGCGCGGTCCCTCGGGATCGAGTCGGTAGACTCTCGGCGAAGGCCAAACGGGAGTAGAGCACCATGAATGTGGAGACCGCCCGCGCCGGCGACGGCGAGGCTCGCGGCGCGTCCGGAACCCCGATGGATCTGGAAGTGCGCGCCGGGTGCGGGAGGGACTACGCGGACATCCTCACGCCCCACGCGCTGTCGGCGTTGCATGCCCTGTCCGGATTCGAGATCGACCGGCGCGAGGCAATGTCCGCGCGCGTGACGCGCCGGGCGGAGCGGGCGCGGCGCCGGGAGCCGCTGGCATTCCTCGATCCCGCTGAGACGATCCCGCGGACCGGTCTCACCGTGGCCCAGGCCCGCGCCGGCGACTTCGTCGGCAGCGAGATCGCGCCGGATCTCCGGCGCCAGTGGATCCAGGGCACCGGCCCCGGGACCCGGCCGAACACGCCCCCCGCGCGGAGCATCCGCAACGTCGCCTACGCGTTGCTCTCCGGCGCCGACGGCTGGATGTTCGACGGCGAGGACGCACTTGGGCAGGTCTCGACGATGTCGCTGGACAACCAGCGGAACCTCCGAGCCGCGATCCACCGGGAGCCGGTCTTCCTGGAGGCGGCCGAGCAGGTCGCCGCCGAGATGAACGGGTGGGCTGACGGCTTCTTCGGGAACCCGATCATCGGCGACTGGCGCCGGCAACTGGATTTCACGACGATCCTCTACCGCGCGCGGGGGCTGCACCTCGCCGACCGGCACGTGCGGCTCGCCGACGGGAGCGCGTTCTCGGCGTCGATCGTGGACGCGACGCTCTACGTGGTCAACAACCACGAGGCGCTGCGGGACGCGGGGCGGTCGATCGTGCTCTACCTGCCCAAGATCCAGACGGCCGGCGAAGCGGCGCTCTGGCACGACATCCTCTCGGCGCTCGAACGACACCTCGCGCTCCCCGCCGCGACGATCAAGGTGTACGTGCTCGTGGAGCAGCTCGAGGCGTCGTTCCAGCTCATGGAGATCCGGGCGGCGCTCGGCCCCCGGTTCGTCGGCTACAACACCGGCCGGTGGGACTACATCAACTCCGTGGCCGACGCGATGACGTGGGACGACCGCTTCGTCAACCCGAACATCGATGCCATCGTCATGACCTACGGCTACATGCGGAACTACGAGGATCGCGTGCGCCGCGCCGTGAACACGCCGGATCGCGAAGGGCGGTGCGCGTTGTGGCAGGGCGGCATGGAGCCGAACATCCCCGTGGGCTCGGCCAAGGGCGTTGAAGACAGCATGGGCCGGGCCGTGGCCGGTGCCGAGCGCGAGCAGCAGGCCGGGGCGAGCGGCAAGTGGGTGGCGCACTGGAAGATGGTGCACATCGTCCGGCCCGTCTGGGAACGCGTCGGCGCCGACAACCAGCTCGGCCGGTCGTTCCCGGCGCTCGGGTACGACGATGACGCCGCCGCCGGCCTCACGCTCCTGGAGCCCGCGCCGCGCACCATCCGGGGTGCGCGCGACCTGCTCAGCGTCGCCCTCCAGTACGGCAACGCGTTCGAGCAGGGCTTCCAGGCCGCCGCGCTCAAGCCCGCC
>JAAELP010000220.1 GCA_024226535.1 Planctomycetota bacterium
CGCGCCGCGCGGTCGTTCGTCGCGACCACCGACAACGTGGCGAGGCTGGCGATCGACCTCGATCACCTGGCGGCGGACGCGCCGGTCGAAGTCACGATCGACGGTCAGGCGCTTCCATCCGTGGCGTGGCCCGGGAAGGGGACGCGCGTCTCGTTCGTACGCGCCGGTGATCCGGATGCCGGCTGGTCCCTCGCCGCGGGCCCGCTTCCCGCCGAGCAGAAGGGACCGCGCCGATACGGCCCGTTCAAGGACGCATTCCGCCACCACGTCGCGTTCGTGTACGCCACGCGCGGGACGCCCGCGGAGAACGAGTGGGCGTGGGCGAAGGCGCGGTTCGACGCGGAGACCTTCTGGTATCGCGGCAACGCCGGGATCGAGGTGATCGCGGACCACGCGTTCGATCCGGAGGCGAACCGGGATCGCGGGGTCATTCTCTACGGTCACGCCGACGCGAACGCCGCCTGGTCCGCGTTGCTGGCCGACAGCCCGGTGCAGGTGCGGCGGGGCCGCGTCACCGTCGGCGGTCGCGAGATCACGGGCGACGACCTCGGCTGCCTGCTGATTCGCCCGCGACCGGGCAGCGACGTCGCCTCCGTCGGCGTGGTGGCGGGAACGGGCGTCGTCGGTGGCCGCCTGACCGACCGCCTCCCGACCTTCGTATCGGGGATCGGCTTCCCCGACTGGCTGGTGATCGGTCCCGAGGTGCTCACCGAAGCCCCTCCGGCCGGCGTGCGCGCGGGCGGCTTCTTCGGGGTGGATTGGGGATTGGAATCCGGGCGAGCCGCCTGGGAATCGCCGTGAATCGGGGCTGGAAGGCCCGGTTCGGGGTGCCGTGAGGCCCGACCGGCCCGCTGAGCACCAAAAACAGGGATTCAAACCCCCGGATTTCAAAGAAAAGGTGCGCCCAAACCGAGGCGAGGCCGTACTTTTGAGCAATGGGCCACGCGTCGGCGGGGTCCATGCTCGTTTCCGGAGGGTGAGTAATCGGGGGGGGGAATGCCGGTGGCCGTCCGGAGGTTCGGCTACCGAGTGAGCATCTCCTGAATCTGGACGGAGATCTCGTGAGCCGCGTTCGCTATCGCCGGGCGCGGGATGTGTGGTCCCTCAAGAGGAAGTCAACAATGAAGATGCGAGTTCTGCTGGGCGTCGCCGGTCTTGGCGCAGCCGCCATCGTGATCGGCCAGATGAACGTCGGTGCCTCCGACACGGGAGCCATCGACCCGACGTCCAGCGGCGAGGGGGCGTTCGTTCCCACCGGCGGTGATCCCGACGTCTGGGTCTTCAAGATCTCCGGCCTGTCCAACTGGTCGGAGACCGGTTACCGCGCGTACTCCGTGGGCACGACCTCGTGCAACACCGGAAACGGCAACCTGATCTGGAGCGGAAGCACCCCCAACCACCCGGTCATCGGCCAGGCCATGTACAAGTACGCGCCGAACGCGAACGGGCACCCCGTGATGAAGATGGTCGGCCAGAGCTGGCTCAAGCACGGCTTCTGCGCGCTCGATCAGACCGAGTGCACCGGGGCCTGCGTGGGCACCGGCTGTGGCTCGCTCGGCCTCGGTTGCTCCGATCCGTACACCTCAGGCCGCAACGGCAGCCAGGGTCCCGCCGGTCCGAAGTACCAGGTCAACGCGACCACCGGCGTCTTCCCGTATCCGCCGGCGGACCCGTCCTACTCCGGCGCGACGGCGCGTCGTCTCAGGGTCGACCAGGCCGAGGTGAACGGCGGCAGCGCCGCCGACACGAAGTTCTTCATCGAGGCGGCCTACGTCCATTACCAGGACAGCCCCTCGACCACGGACAACGCGAACAACAACGCTTCCTACCGCCAGGTCACGCTGACCAGCTCCGGTTTCGCGAGCTCGTACGTCGGCCTGACCGTACAGCAGCTCAATGGCGGCCAGATCTGGGGCGAGCAGGATCCCACCGTCACGACCGAGTTCCTGAAGGTCCCCGGCGAGGGCGGCATCTGGGTTGCGTGGAACACGTTCGACAACGGTGACGGCACCTGGGACTACGAGTACCTGATCCACAACATGAACCTCGATCGCTCGATCGGGGCGTTCAACATACCGATGCCCGAGAACGTCGCGATCTCCGACGTCCGCTTCCACGATGTCGACTACCACAGCAACGATGGTCTCGGCAACCAGAACTTCGACGGCACCGACTGGGACGTCACCCAGCCCGGCGCCGGCGGCGGCATGCTGACGTGGGCGACCGAGGACTTTGCGACCAACGCCAGCGCGAACGCGATCCGCTGGCAGAACTCGTACAGCTTCGGTTTCACCGCGAACACGCCCCCCAGCCCGAACAAGCAGCTCGCGTCGTTGGGTGTCTTCAAGCCGGGAACGCCCAACCTGCTGGACCAGAAGGTCACCGTGCCCAGCGCCGGCGTTGTGATCCCGTGCCCCGAGGACCTCGACGGTTCGGGTGACGTCGGCTTCGGCGACATCCTGACGATCATCGGTGTCTGGGGTTGCACGACCTGCCCGGCCGAGGACCTGAGCGGGAACGGCAACGTCGACTTTGCCGACATCCTCGCGGTCATCGCCGCGTGGGGCTCCTGCCCGTAATCGACGCTTCGTTCCTTCCTGATCTCAAGGGCCCCCGATCGTTCGATCGGGGGCCTTTCTCGTGCGCGAACGACAGTCATCGTCGACAGTTGTAAGGTGGCGCCATGCGACGCGCGGTGATCATCGGGGGAGTCGTGCTCACGGCGCTCGTCGTCGGTGCCGTGGTCCTGTGGGCTCGGCGCACGCCGGTGCCGGTTCCCCCGTCTGCGCCGCCTCCGGAGGAGCCGGCGCCCGCGGCGACGCGGAGCATCGAAGAAGAGGTCCGCGACAACATCCTCGGACAGCCGATCGGGGAGCACACGGTGGCGGCGCTCGGCCTGCCCGACACCCTCGTGCGGCGCATCGGCGATCGCGTGATCCGTGAGTCGTACCAGGATCGCTTCCACGCCGTGTACCACGACGCGGCGGCGTCCGTAGCGCGACCGGCGCCGCCGCCGGCGGTCGGCGAGCACGACGCCTCCGGCGAGGTGCGCATCGTGCGACCGGAGTCTCGCACCGACGTACCGGCGCCCGAAGGTCGCCCGGAGCTGCGGGGGTTCCGCGCCCCGATTCTCGACGGTTCCGATGAGGCGTGGTTCTTCGAGGTTCCCGCCCAGGCCGTCGATGTGCCGGGGGGTGACGACATCGTGGCCGAGCATCTGGCGACGGACGGTCTCGTGTCCACGCTCGATCGGCTGCTCGAGGCGTTCCCGGCACTCGACTCGATGGAGCCGCCGGAACGCACCTCACGGATGAGAGCGGTCGGGCTCCCGACCGACCTGCTTGCATTCTTCGGCATCGACGCTCGTGCGCCCCGCCTGCGAGATCAGATCGCCGACGCCCGGTTCGCGTTTGCGCCGACCGCCGCCGGCTTCCGCGTCGCCACCGAGAGCGGCGAGCACGAGATCGACACGGTGCGCCTCCAGCTCACGCGAGGCACCTACTGGAAGGGCCCCGGCGCCGGCGGGAGCATCGACGTCGCGCGACAGCTCGTCGAGAAGCTCTCCGATGCGGCGTTCATCGTGAGCGTCGAGGAGCGATTCGCCGAGTCGCTGAACGCGCTCGCGGAACGCTGGCCGGTCGGCAAGTCGATGACGATCTTCGCCGAGGACCTGATCGTCGCCCAGTGGGCGCAGGACAACGGCAAACCCGGCTTCGTCGTGTCCGGCGATCGGCCGCCGGAGGTCATGACGCTCGCGCCGCGGTACGCGTCACGTCGCAGCGACGGTTCGGTCTTCGTGCCGGGAGAGACGTTCCTGCTCGAAGGGCTGTCCGCGGCCGGGCTCACCGTCGTGCAGTCACCGCTGCTGTTCCAGGGCGGCAACCTCATGCCGGTACTCGATCCCGCGACGGGCGAGCGCGTGCTGCTCATCGGCGAGGCGGAGATCGCGCGGAACACGGCGCTCGGGCTCTCAGAGGAGCAGGTGATCGAGGCGTTCACCGTCGAGTTCGGGGTCGATCGCTGCGTCGTGCTTCCGTCGGTGTCGTTCCACATCGACTACGAGGTGACGCTGCGGGCCGTCGACGGTCGGCTCGTCGCGTTCGTGAACGACACGGACGCCGCGATGCGCATGGTCCTCGACCTCGGTCTGCATGCGCTCGTTCGCCAGAGAGTGCTCGACGAATCCACCGCCCGGGCGGCGAGCGAGGCCCTTCGCTCCGGCGATGCGCAAGGCTACGTCGAGCGCGTGGCCGGTCACGTCTACGCCCTGGCGGTGGAGCGTCACCAGTTCCCGCTCTCCGTGGCCGAGGGGTTCGCGGTGGACGCGATCGACTCGCCCGTCGGCAACCTCCAACGGTATCTCGTCGCGCTGGACATGGCGGTGGCGGCGTCGCTCCCGGAGGCCGAGCAGACGCTCAACCCCAACACCCGCGCCTACCTCGGTACTTTCCCGCGGACCGCCGCGGATCGCGCCTCGCTTCACGAGACGCTCCGCGCGCAGGGCTGGGAGGTCGTCGCCGTCCCGAGCCTCGCCGCCGAGGAGCGCAGTCTCACCGCCATCAACGGCGTCCATGATCGATCGCGCTACCTGATGCCCGCGTACGGCGGCTTCTACGCCGCGCTCGACGACCTCGCTGCTGCCGCCTTTCGCGCCCGCCTCGGTCCCGACGTCGAGGTCATCCCGATCCTCTGCGGTGAGACCCAGCGGAGGAACGGTGCGGTCCACTGCGCCGTGAGCGTGTTGCCGCGCCCTTGATCATTCCGATGAAGGGATCGCCTTCCCGTGGGGATCGGTCTTCGGATCGTCGACCTGCTCCGCGAGGTTCTCGCGCATCGTCGGTCCGGTGATGTGCTCGAGCTTCATCGCGGTGTGGTGGACGTGGTCCGAAGGCAGGGCGAGGTGCTTGACGAGGTACGACTCCCACAGCCGGTGGGAGCGCACGAGGCCGAGCGCCGTGGCGCGGCCGGTGTCGGACATGTGGTACTCGCCGGCCGCGCGACGCACGAGGCCGCGGCGCGCCAGGTCGGTGAGCGCGAGACGCACGGTGAGCCCGCGGACCCCGAGCGTCTCGCGCAGCCGTCCGACGAGGCTGTCGGCCGGCACGCTCATTCCGTGCTCCTCGAGCCGATAGAGCAGGCCGAGCGCATCCTCGCCGACGATGCGCAGGCTCAGCGCGGTGCGGCGGGCGTACCGCCCGACGACGCCGTGCCGCGGGGCCGCGAGCAGGGCAACGACGAACAGGCCGCCGGTCGCGCAGGCCATCATGCCCGCGGTGCTCGTGTCCACCTGTCCCGCCCAGCCCGGGGCCGTCGCGACGGTGCCGAGCGCGGCGCCGGCGGCGCCCACGAGCGCGCTGACGACGAGCATGCTCGGCAATCGATCGGTGAGCAGGTGCGCCGTCGCCCCCGGCACGATGAGCATCGCCACCACGAGAATGCTGCCGACCGCCTCGAACGCCGCGACCGTCGTGACGGCGACGAGCGTCATGAGCAGGTAGTGCATCACGTTCGCCTTGATTCCCAGCGTCGTCGCGAGCGTCGGGTCGAAGGACGTGATCTTCAGCTCCTTGTAGAACACCACGACGAACGCGACGTTGACAAGCGTGATGACGCCCAGCACGAGCGCGGAGCGCGGCGCCGTGATGCCGAGCACCGTGACCACGTCGGTCGGCGCCCACTCGATCGCACCGTACAGGACGCAGCCCGGATCGAGGTCCACCGAGCGGGCGGCCCGCACCATGAGGATGAGGCCGAGCGCGAACAGCGAGGTGAACACCACGCCCATCGACGCGCTCTGCTCGACCTTGCCGTACTGGTGCAGGAGTTGCGTGAATAGCGCGGTCAGCAGCCCCACGATGACCGCCCCCGCGAACATGATGGGTCCGGAGCGAGCGTTCATCATCACGATCGAGTCGAGCCAGCCCGGCAGGTCGGCCCCGGAGTCGCGCGCCCACGTCTGGAGGGCGACGGTCAGCAGGAACGCGCCGGCGAGACCGGGCAGCACCGCGTGGCTGATCGCGTCGCCCATCATGCTCAGCCGGCGCAGCACGAGGAACGACCCGAGCAGGCTGCACGAAACCGCGGCGAGCACACCGATGACCATGATCGCGAGTGTGTCGGGCTCGACGAGGAAGCTCACGGCGCGTCCTCCCCGGGTCCCGCCGCGTGCGCCAGCCGGTGCGGGCTGGGGGGCACGCGAACGCCGGCCGCGTCGGCCTTCAGAAGCCGCCGAAGCTCGTCCACCATCGTTTCGCCGAGGACGTGCTCGATCTGGTCGGCATCCCGGTCGACGTGGCTCGGCGCGATGTCCGCGTAGGTGATGAGGTACATCTCCCAGAGACGGTGATTGCCCGCGATGCGCGCCGCTTCCTCGAGGCCCGCGTCGGTCAGGTGCCAGGTGCCGCGCTGCCCGCCGGCGCGCGCGAGGAGCCCGCGTCGCCGCGCCGCCGCGATCACGCGCTTCAGGCGCGGTCCCGACCACGACCGTGTCCGCATCAGGCGCTCGATCGTCATCGGGGCCGACGCCGGTTGGCCGAGCGCATCCGCCGTCTCGAGCTCTTCGTACATCGCGCGGAGCAGGTGCTGGTGGGCGACCGTGCGCCGCAGACGCAGGTGCGCGAGGCCGCGCACGAGCAGTCCTCCCCGCGCCCCGACGAGCGCGCTGAACGCGAACGCCGCCGCGGCGAACACGACGATCACCGCGCCGGCGGGCAGGCGTTCGAACAGCGCGCTCACGATCGTCCCGACCAGGGCGCTCCCGGCGCCGATCACGCCGGAGACGACGAGCATCGAGCGCAGGTGATTCGTCCAGAAACGGGCGGCGGCGGCGGGGATGATGAGCAGGGCGATGATCAGGATCAGCCCGACCGCCTGGAGCCCGACGACGGTGACGGCGGTGACCACCGTCATCATGAGCAGGTCGAGCCACCCGGTTGGCCATCCCTGCGCTCGCGCGAAGTCAACGTCGAAGGAGAGGATCGCGAACTCCTTGTGGAGCGCCGCGCAGAGCGCGAGGACGACGAACGCCGTGCCGCCGATGATCACCGCGTCTCCTGCGAGCATCGCGGCGGCGTTGCCCTCGATGAACGATCCGAGCCCCGCCTGGCCGCCGGTCGGCATCTTCTGGATCAGGCCCAGCAGCACCACGCCGAGTCCGAACGAGACGCTGAGCACGATGCCCAGCGCCGCGTCCTCCTTGATGCGGGAGACGTTCTTGATGAGCAGGATCGCCCCGACGCCGAGCAGCCCGAACACCGCGGCGCCGACGAGCAGCCCCGTAAGCTGCTTGCCGTCGCCGGTGAGGTGCGCCATCACGATGAACGCGAGCGCGACACCGGGCAGCGTCGCGTGGCTGAGGGCGTCGCCGATGAGCGCGCGTCGCCGGAGCAGCATGTACGTGCCCGCGACGCCGGCGGCGAGCCCCAGGAGCATCGTGCCCGCGACGACGACCCGCGTGTTGTGGTCGCGCAGCAACAGGACGCGCGCCAGCTCATCGAGCGTGGACGCGTCCATCACCGACCTCCCCGCCGCGACAGGGCCTCCGCGGCCTGGTCGAGCAGCGTGAGACGTCCGCCGTAGGTGCGCCGCAGGTTCTCGGGCGTGAAGACCTCGGCGGTGGGCCCGGCGGCCACGATGCGCATGTTCAGCAGCATCAGGTGATCGAAGTACTGGGGGACGGTCTGGAGATCGTGGTGCACGACGAGCACCGTCTTGCCGCCGTCGCGCAGCTCGTGCAGGAGCGCGATGATCGCCGTCTCCGTGGCGGCGTCCACACCCGCGAACGGTTCGTCCATGAAGTAGATGCGGGCGTCCTGCGCCAGGGCGCGGGCGAGGAACACGCGCTGCTGCTGGCCCCCGGAGAGTTCGCGAATCTGTCGCTTCGCGAAGTCCGTCATGCCCACGCGCTCGAGCGCGTCCATGGCCGCCTCGCGATGCGGGCGCGTCACGGGCTTCAGCCATCCGATGCGGCCGTAGCGCCCCATGGTCACGACGTCGAGCGCGTTCACCGGGAAGTCCCAGTCGACGCTCTCCCGCTGCGGCACGTACCCGACGAGGTGCCGTTGCCGGCGATACGGCTTGCCGTACATGAGCACGCGCCCCGACGCCTTCGGAACGAGGTCGAGCGTCGCCTTGATGAGCGTGCTCTTGCCGGCGCCGTTGGGGCCGACGATGCCGGTGATCTTCCCCTCCGGCGCGTCGAAGTCGACGTCCCACAGTACGGGCTTGCGGTGGTAGGCCACCGTCATGTCGTGGATCGACACCGGCGCGTCGGGGGGGTGCTCGGCGCCGGTCGCGATGCCCTGCGGTTCGCCGGCGCCGTGGGGCGAAGGCCGACTCACGGGGCAGCCCTTCCGTGGGTGGCGCCGGCGAGGCGATCGTTCAGCCCGCGCTCCGGGGCCGTGCCGCCGAGCGCACGCGTGATCGTCGTGACGTTGTGGTCGATCATGCCGATGTACGTGCCCTCGTAGGTGCCCGGCGCGCCCATGGCGTCGGAGAAGAGCAAGCCGCCGACGGCGATCTCCTGGTCACGGGACGCCGCGCCCTGCACGAGCGCCCGGACGTTCCGCTCGGCGACGCTCGTCTCCACGAACACGGCGGCGATCTTGCGATCGACGATGGTGTCCACGAGGCGGTTGATGTCGCTGACGCCCGCCTTCGACTCGGTGGAGATGCCCTGGATGCCGAGCACCTCGATCCCGTAGGCGCGGCCGAAGTAGTTGAACGCATCGTGGGCGGTGATGAGCACGCGGCGCTGCGCCGGGATGCTCTCGATGCACGACCGCGCGTAGTCGTCGAGCCGCTGGAGCTCGCCGAGGTAGGCGATGGTGTTCGCCCGGTAGATCTCGGCGCCGTCGGGATCGACGTCGATCATCGTGCCCGAGACGGCCTGTACCGCCTTCATCCAACCGCGAACGTCCATCCACACGTGCGGATCGAAGTGGCCGGCGAACGCCTTCGGTTGCAGGAGGTACCGCTCGTCGACGAGCTCGGTGACCGCGTAGACCGGCTTGCCGGTGCGGGCGACG
>JAAELP010000221.1 GCA_024226535.1 Planctomycetota bacterium
GCTTTCTTTGGAGAGGCAGACAAGTGACATCTGATGTCGTTTCATGCATGCGATTCATGCTCGGATCGAGCTTTGTCGCCGCTGGCGGCGTCGCGGTCCAGTATGGCTCTCGCAAGGCCGACAGCGACCTCGATATCATGGTCGTCCAAGAGAACGCTGTGGCCACTCCCAAGATGGCTGTTGGCCGGCTCGATCTCTTCGTCGTAGCAATGAGCGATCTCGTCGCCCTCTCGGAACTCCTCGATCCGGCGGCGACTGAACCGGTCTTGACTGGAGACTTGCTGCTCGGTTGCCCAGACCGGTGGCAAGCCACTACGCGCTTCTGCGCGTCTGTTCGGGCGTCCGATGCCGCCGTGTCGCACCTGCGTACTCAATCAGCGAGGTCGGTCAACACAGCAGAGCAGTGGTGGCGGAGATTCGAGATATCGGCGTGTATGACGGCGCTTAGATGGCTCGCGCAGTGCTTGGCCTTTGCTCGAAGCTACCGATTATTCGCCGACTACTACTCTCGTACGGGCGGCGAGCCAATCACGCTTGCCCGTCTTCGGACGCAAGACGACGGATCTTTCTGGTCCTGGTACGAGATGACCAAACGCTCTGGAGCTTGTGAGCCCGGGGCCTACCTGCGGAATCTGCAGGACGCGAAGGCTCTAGCGGAGCACCCATGAGGTCCCCGCCGCGATCGGTAGCAGCTCACCCGGTACGGCTCGGCGCGCCATCGCCCTCTTGGCCTTGTGTCTCGCTGCCGTCCGATAAGCCTATTCAGAATTCCCTCATCGGAGTGCCGACCTAAGTGGTGGGTCATACAAACGGGGGTGGGGGTGTGGCAAGATCCTCGACTGCGCGGGGCGGAAACGCCCTTGCCGGCCCCACGAGGGGCGCTGTGACCACGCGATAACGGCCCGGCCTGCTGCGGAGAGATCGCGCAGTCTTTCCCGCGCCCATTCAATCGATGGCAGCCCTAGCCAAGGTGACGATCGCCTCTCGCACTGCAGGTGGGAGGTGGGGCCACGCTGCAACGAGGAACCGGAGCTCATCGCATAGCTGCTCGGGGTTCAGTGCACCTGGACTGCTGGGGAATCTGCTGGGGTCAGCATCGCCCTTCCAGCAAATGCCTGGTTTCTCAGTGCTTTCCGCGATAGGCTCACAGCTTCCCAAGCTGAATGTCGCGGGTTCGAGTCCCGTCACCCGCTTTGCAACTCGGTCGCTGCGTTACTCCACGCGCTCCGCGTGACGCACGTGCCGTGGCTTCGTGACCTTCGTCGCCAGGCCTGCCAGTTCCAGCGTCCGGATCACGGCGTAGGTCAGGTCGACTTCCCACCATCGGTGCTGGTTCGTCGCGCTCGCCGGATCGTGGTGGTGGTTGTTGTGCCAGCCCTCGCCCACCGCCATCAGGGCGACGAGCCAGTTGTTCCGGCTGTTCTCGCCCGTGTCATACCGCTGGTACCCGAACAGGTGGGTGAGCGAGTTGACCGACCAGGTGATGTGCCACACGACCACCGTCCGCACGAGCACACCCCAGACGAGCATGCTCGCCCCGTAACGCCACGCCGTCACCCAGTCGCCGCCGACCCACGCGCCCACGGCCATGCCCGCCCCGAGGAAGAGCAGCGACTGGCCGACAAGGATCCAGATCCACAAGCGCGTCTTCTCGAGCTTCATGTAGAACGGGTCCGCCAGAACGTCACTCGCGTATTTGCGATACACCGCGACACTGTTCGCCTCGCGGTTTCTGACGACGAGCCATCCGACATGCGCCCACAGGAAGCTCACGAGAGGCGAGTGCGGGTCGTGCTGCTCGTCGGCATGGTGGTGGTGATAGCGGTGGATCGCGACCCACTTGCCCGGCGTGTCCTGGAAGCAGCACAGGGCGACCACCACGAAGACGCGCTCCAGCCAGCCCGGCACGACGAAGCTGCGGTGACAGAGCAGCCGGTGGTAGCACAGGTTGATGCCCTGGCCGAAGATGAACACGCCGATGGCCATCGTGATGACCGCCGTCCACGTGAAGCACCACGGCACGAACGCCAGCAAGGCCAGCCCATGAATGATCACGATCGAGATCGCGTACGGCCAGAAGACATCCCCCGGCGTCACTTGGTCCGGAAGCGGGAGTCGATCCTCCGGGCGGGAAGGGACGTGCTCCGGGGCGGTGCGAGGGGACGTCGTTCCCCCCGGGGTATTCGTCATGTGATGTCCTTGGCCCCCCGGACCGTGTTCGCGAGCATCATAACACGCGCCGGCCCCGCGACGCCATACACTACGACCGTTCCGCAGAGCAGAAGGGTCTTCCCCGATGACGCACAAGATCGACTGGAGCTATCAACGCCGGGGCTGAACGTCGTGCACCCGTGCGCAGGAGTTTCTTGCGTCCCACGACGTTGAGGCCAAGGTGGTCGTCGATGCGAAGAAGGATCGCTACGGCGAGAAGAACGTCGCCGCGCTCCTGAAGGGCATGAAGACGCTCCTCGTCGCCAAGGGTAAGAAGGTCACGCACGTCGATCTGGCCGCGGACGCACCGGACGACGACGCCCTCGCCGCCCTGCTCCTCGGACCGACCGGCAACCTCCGCGCACCGACGATGAAGACCGGCAAGACGATGCTCGTCGGTTTCAACGCGGAGATGTACACCGAAGTCCTGACTTGATCCCCGACATTCCCCGCAAGGAGTAGATCATGCGCGTTCGGTTCGTGATGGCATTGGTGTGCGGCGGCATCGCCCTGACCGGGTGCGAGACGCTGGAGAACGCGCTGACGGGCGTCGAGCGACCGACCGCCTCCGTCAGCGCGGTGCGGATCGCCGATCTCGCGGCGGACGGGGCGACGCTCGACTTCGACCTCGCTGTGAACAACCCCTACGGCTTCGGCCTGCCGCTGGGCAGCGTCGCGTACCGGCTCGACCACGGTTCGACGAACTTCCTCACCGGGAGCGCCAATCTCGATACGACCGTTCCCGCCGGCGACTCCGCGGTCGTGACGCTTCCGGCGTCCATCGTCTTTGCCGACGCGTTGGAGGTGCTCCGAAGCGTGCGCCCCGGCGAGGTCTTCCCGTACACCGCCGAGCTGGATCTCGCGATGGACGTGCCCGGCGTCGGGCCGATGACGCTGCCCCTGCGCACGACCGGCGAGCTTCCGGTGCCGGCCCCGCCCGGCATCACGGTGCGCGGCATCGATTGGAGCGAGCTGACGATGCGGAGGGCCGCGGGCCGGCTCGTCCTGGACGTGGAGAACCGCAACGCGTTCCCCGTCGAGCTTGCGTCCTTCGACTACGCGTTGTCGCTGGCGGGCACGCGGGTCGCGGAGACCGTCTCGCGGAGGTCGACATCGTTCGGGGCCGGCGACACGGCAACGCTCGAGATCCCGGTCGCCATCTCGGCGACGGAGCTGGGCCTCGCAGCGTACAACATCCTCCGTGGCCGCGAGTCGGCGTTCTCGCTCGCCGGCGACATGGCGTTCGACACGGGCTTCGGCGTGATGAGTCTTCCCGTGAACCAGGCGGGAACACTGCCGCTGCGCCGGTGAGAGAAACGGCGCGGCGCTGCGCGCGGCGCGTCAGGCCGTGTCGGTCGCCTGATCTTCCAGCGTCTCCCCGCACTCCGGGCACCTCGCGCCGGTCGCGCCGCGCAGCGAGTAGCCGCACCGCGAGCATCGCATCCCGAGCGCCGCGTGGTAGCGCTTCTCCATGTGCTTCCAGGTCCAGAACCAAGCGCCGAGGTACACCGGCGTCGTGACGATCCACATGAGCGCGCCGTTGACGAGGAACGACGACCACCCGTAGCGGTGGTAGAGCACGACACCGCCGTAGAGCAGGCACGTCACCAACGGCGCGAGCACCCCCCCCGCCGATCAGCACGAAGGCCCACGGCCCCAGGCGTCGCAGGCGATGCCACCACACGTGCTGTCGGGCGTCGATCGGCTTCGGTGGGGCATGGGGGTGATCCGGAGCGCGCTGCGCGAGGGGCGTGGCGCGTGCGATCCTAGCCCGATAGGTGGGCCGTTCCCGCGATCAGGGCGGAATCCCGGTTCTCCGGTCCCGCGCGGCGTGTAGCGTGGTTGCCGGAGACATTCCACCATGGACGATCTCTCGACGCTTGGGGCCAGCGACATCATCGACTCGCTGACCGAGGGAATCTACGTCTGCGATCCCGAGCGCCGGATCGTCCACTGGAGTCGTTCCGCCGAGCGCATCACCGGCTGGTCCGCCGACGACGTCGTCGGACGACACTGCTTCGACAGCGTCCTGTGCCATGTCGACAAGGACGGCCACCAGTTGTGCGGCAAGGAGTACTGCCCCCTCCACCGCGCGATGGTCACCGGCATCGGCACGCCGAGCCCGTTGCTCGTCTACGCCCTGAGCAAGGATGGCGGTCGCATCCCGATGCGCGTGAGCACCGCCCCCATCCGCAACGCGAGCGGCGAGGTCATCGGCGGGGTGGAGACCTTCCAGGACGCCACCAACGAGGTTCACGATCTCGAACGCGCCAAGGCCATCCAGGGCCTCGCCCTCGCGCGCGACCTGCCCGTCGACGAGCGCGTGCTCTTCCTCACCCACTACATTCCACAGGACGTCATCGGCGGCGACTACTACGCCGTCGGACCGCTCGACCGCGATCGCTACGGCATCATGCTCGCCGACGTGACCGGGCACGGTATCGCCGCGGCTCTGTACACGATGCACCTCAGCCAACTGTGGGAGCGCTGCCACGAGCATCTCGTCGATCCCATGGCGTTCGCTTCGGAGGTCAACGCCGAGCTGGTGACCAACATCAAGTCCGACTCGTCGTTCGCCACCGCGGTGTGCGGCGTGCTCGATCTCGGACGCCGGACGTTCCGGTTCGTCGGCGCCGGCGGACCGCCCGTGCTGCTCATGCACGCCGACGGATCGCATGAGCTCCTCGCGCGCCCCGGCCTGCCCTTCGCGATCTCCGCGGATGCCGAGTATCAAGAGGTCCACGTCGATCTGCGGCCCGGCGATCACCTGCTCCTGTTCAGCGACGGCGCCTTCGAGGTCCCCGACGCCGACGGGGTGATGCTCGGCCTCGACGGCTTCCTCGACGTCCTGCGCGGGCTCGGCTACCCGCAGCGCGCTCTCCGCATGGACGCGCTGGAGGAGGCGCTGCTGCGACACTCCAACGCGATCCGGCTTCCGGATGACCTGACGCTCATCGAGATCCGTCTCCCGGAGGCGTGACCACGCTCGTCAGCGGGCCTGTTCTGATACCGGAGCTTCGCCTCCGAGATCCGAATGCGTCGGCAGCGCACATGCGGGATTCCGCCCCGTTCCCCGCGCCGCCGCGCGCGTCATACTGGAAGTGTGATCACTCGATCCTCCACGCCTGGAGACGATCCCATGGCCACGGACACCACCCAACCGAGCCGTACCCATCAAGCGGCGCCCCAAAGACCCTGGTACGACCTCTCCCAACCTCGCGCCGACCGCCGGTGGCGCGGCGAGCGACCGTGGCCGGCCACGACGCCACCGCCCGATGGTGAACACCATCACGAGCACTGGCACCACGCGAGGAGGAACATCTCGCTGAAGTTCTTCCGGCACGAGCTCACACTGATCCTCGCCGGCGGCGCGACCGTGGTCGTCCTGGCCCTGGTCCTCGCCGCGGTGCTGTTCCGCGAGTTGGGCGGCGCCGCTCTGCTGCTCACCGCGGCGTTCCTCGCGGTGTACATCGTGCTGCTCACGGCCCCGTCGTGGATCGCCGCGCTGCTCGACGACGCGGAGGATCACGCCGGCGACTTCGAGGATGGCGAGCGCGACAGGCCTTAGAGCTAGCCCCGGCCTCCTCCGTTCGCCGAGGCAGCACCGAAGCGAAGAGCCCCCGCCGGGCGGGGGCTCTTCGGAGGGACACGGGAGGAATCTCGTTCGTCAGTGCGGGCAGTCGCCCCACGCGCCGATCACGACGAGGATGTCGTCGAAGCCGACGTCGCCGTTGCCGTTCAGGTCGGCCGCGCAGCCGGTGCTGCATCCCCACGCCCCGATGATCTCGAGGATGTCGGCGAAGTCCACCGCGCCGTTGCCGGAGAGATCCGGCGCGCAGAGGTTGATGATCCACGCCGGGGCGAAGAACGTGTGGCCGACGATGATGTTGCCGCTGGTGCTGATCGCCACGGGGACGTCGAGCTGGGGCGGAACGTCGGTGGCGCCGAGGCCCAGCAGCCAGGCGCGCAGGTTGACGGGCGGGCCGCCGTTCGGACGGATCCACGCCTGTCGGCTCGTCGAGAAGAAGTCGAAGCCGATGATCGTGTCGTCGTCGGCGATGTCCATCGCGGCCCCGACCCACGCTCCGATCGGTCCGTCGAAGAGCTCGATCGGCTCGCCCTCGACGAACTTGAAGGCCTTCTCGTCCCAGTTGCCCAGGAGAATCGTGCCGTCGTCGCTCATGCCGCGCACCTCGCCGACGACGTTCTCCGGGCCCGGATCGAGGAGCGATCCCATCAGGGTGCCGGCGTCCCAGACGGTCGGTGTGCGGCTGAACGAGCCCTGCGCAAAGCCGGCGACGAGCGTTCCGTCGGCGGAGATCACCGACGCGCGATTGCCGCCGTTGGCCAGCGGCTCCAGCTCGAGCATGCCCGTCGCCTGCGTCCACACGAACCCGCGACCGCTGCAGCCGTCCCACGAGAGACCGACCGCGACGGAGCCGTCGGCCGAAAGCTCCAAGCTGTCGCTGCGGCTCGGGCAGCTCCCGGCGTTGGGCAAATGGCCGAGGCTGAACCAGGAGTTCTCGTCGGCGGTCCACATCGCCGCGACGTTGCTGCCGATGCCCTCCGGGTCGGGAATGTCGCCGATCACGACGGTGCC
>JAAELP010000222.1 GCA_024226535.1 Planctomycetota bacterium
ACGACGACAAGCAACTCGATGACGGTGAAGGCGCGGCGCGTGGTCATAAATGGGCTCCCGTGGGTATCCCGGCGCGGATCATTCTACCGGCACAGTTCCAGGGAGATCGAGAACAACTCCTGGAACTCGGCTCCGAACGTGTCTCCGAGGGTCAGGCCGGTGATCTCGGGGACGAGCTGGTCGTCGTCGGCGAGCGAGACGCAGCGACCGGCGCCCGCGTCGGCGATCTGCGCGAAGTGATCCACCGGCTTGCCCTCGGTCTCGATGGCGTGCGTGACGAAACCGCGCTCGGCTCCCTGCCGCGCGAGCTCCACGGACTTCGCGCCGAACCCGACGTGCGGTGGGGCGTCGCCGACGAGGACGAGCACGCGCGCGTGGTCACGCTCCCACGAGAGCTTCGTGTAGGCCGCCTTCAGCGCCGGGTAGACGGCTTCGCGCGAGTCCCCGCCTCCCTCGGCGGACAGCGACCAGAGCCCGCGCCGGGTCGCGGCCAGGTCGTCGGTCAGGTCCCAGCCCTTCGTCTCGAACTCGTCGCGCCGGTCCCGGTAGGCGACCAGGCCGAAACGCAGCGACCGCGCGACGTCGTTGATGAAGAGGACGAGGTCGTCGATGCCCCCCTGCGCCGCGGCCAGCTCGCCGGACATGCTCGCGGTGCAGTCGAGGCAGACGACGAGGTCGATGTCCCGCGTTCCCAGCCCGCCGAGGTACTCCTCCAGCGCCGCGAAGCGATCGGCGTCGAGCTGCGTGATCAGCGAGGGAGACGCCGAACCGGCGGCCGGGATCGAGATGCCCGCATGAAGCTCGAAGTCCCGCCCGTATCGCATCACCCACCGGCGCCAGCGCTGGCGTTTGCGCAGGTCGCCGGCACCCGTGAGCACCGCCAGCCGCGGCGAGAGCGCGCCGGACTCGGCGCGGCTCATCCGGAGGACGATGGTGCGGATGATCTCCCTCGCCTCGGCGGCCAGCGTCTCGTCGCCCGTTGCCGCCGCAAGCTCGGCGGCCAGCAGACGCTCGTCGGCGTTTCGACTCTTCGCCAGGTGGCGGATGCCGCGGCCGAGGCGTTCGACGTCAACGACGTACCGGTGCCGCAACGCGCAGCGGAGCACGCGTGGGTCCTGCTCGTCATCGAACCAGCCGGCCCCGGCCGGCACGCGGCGGCGCCCGAGGCTCCGGACCGCGAACGCGCGGACCTGCCATGCCGGGTCGTCGAGCATGGTCGTGAGCACGGCCGCGCTGGCCTCGTCGCTGCGCCCTTCCAGCCGGAGAGCGGCGACGGCGCGGCGCGGCCACGACTCGGCGGTGAGCAGACGTTGCATGGCGATCTGCTCGGCCTTGGGGATCTCGGGACCCGACGGGGCATCATCGGCGCCGTGAACGCACGTCGTCGCCACGGCGATCATGATCGCCAGCAGTCTCGTGATCCGGATCGACATCGAACCGCATGCTAGCGGCACAGCTCGAGGTAGCGCTCGTAGAACTCGTCGAAAGCGGGCCACCAGGTCTCGTTGATGGTGAGGTGCATGATCGCGGGGACGAGGTCCTCGGCATCGCGGAGCGAGACCTTCTCGCCGCCGCCGAGGCGGGCGATCTCGGAGAACGCCTCCTTGGTGCGGACGTTGTGCTCGGCGATCTCCTGCTGGCGGGCGCGGGCCTGGGGGGGCGTGAGGGAAGCCCGGTACGTCTCGTTGAACCGCATCGGCACGTGCGCGGCGTGCACGATCACGCCGGCTTCGCGGTACGACTCGAGCAGGCCGGTGAGCCGGTACGCGTCCCGGTCGTGGGGGCGGGCGTCCCCCACGAGCACGATCTGCCGCGTTGCGTCGCGGTTCCACTCGAGTTGGGCGCAGGCGGCGAGTCCCTGGTAGACGGCCTCCGGGAGATCGCGACCGCCCGTGATCCGCACGCCGAAGAGAAAGTCGCGGATCTCCGCCACGTCGCTGGTGAACGCGTGTCCTTCCCAGACCGGCTCGTTGTCGTGGTCGCGGTAGGCGACGAAACCGACACGCATCGTGCGCGAGATATCATCGAGGAAGACGATGAGCGTATCGACGCCGGCCCGCGCCTCGTTGACCATGGGGATCATCGAGCTGGTGGCGTCCATGACGATGACCATCTCGAGGTCGCGCTGACGCAGCGAATCGAGATAGTCCACGAGACGTGAGAAGCCCTCCGCGTCCAGCTCCGCGGCGAGCGGTCGGTGGCTCGTCGCGCCGTTGGCGACCGGCGCGGGTGCCGAGAGCGTGAGCTGTCCACGGCGCTTTGCGAGCCACCGGCTCCACTGCTGCGCGGTCTCCGGCGCCGGGTGAGCGCGGACGAGACGCGCGAGGCGTCGCGCGTAGCGCACGGCGAGCGCGTCGTCGAGGTTGCGGATGAGCCGACGCGTGCGCCGAACGGCCTCCTTCCGCAGCGGCTCGACCTCGCTCGACGCGGTGATCTCCAGGCCGAGCAGAAGATCCTCGACCCGCGCGGTGCGCATGAGCTGCCGGGCGGATTGCTCGACGTGCTCGGCGGGGACGTCGAAGCCGTGGCCCAGCGCGGCGCGGATCACGCGACCATCCAACTCCTCGGCGAGGGAGTCGTCGGGAATGGTGATCGCCAGACGCCGCGCCACGTGCAGGGCGAAGCAGCGCACCTGCCATCGCTCGTCGCCGAGCCTCGCTCGCACGAGGGCATCGCGTTCGGCGCCGGAGAAGCGCTCGAGCCGGCGCAGGGCGAAGACGCGAAACGGCCAGTGGGGTGAGTCGAGGAGCTTCTCGATCAGCGTGCGCTCGGTGTCCTCGATCGTGCTGAAGGGCAGGGGACGCGGCGGCTCCGCCGCGAGCACCGGCAGCGCGAGCATCCCCACGGCGATGACTATCCCCAGGCTCGTGATGATCCGAGATGTTCTGCCCACGTCGGCTCCTGACGGCACTGGATGCCCGAGGGGGGCAGTTCCGTCAGGCAATCATAAGACGGTGACCGCGTCCGCGACCGCGTCCCTCAGTCCCCGTGCTCCTGCCTGAGCCGCGGGCTCAGCCTCAGCAGCAGGTGAACGCGTTCGAACTCGCTGATGACCTCGTGCAGCACCTCGCGGACGGGATCTGCGGGCGGCGGGGCGTGGACGTTGGCGGCGTCGCCGAGGGCGCGGCGCGCCATCGAGCGGTATCGGCTGAGGGTTCGGTCGCCCATGCGGGCGACGGGCTCGAAGTCCCCGGCCATGAACCAGGTGACGGGCACGCGGAAGCCTGCGTTGATCATGCTGGGGACGATGAGGTCGGCGTGCTCCTCGCTTCGCAACAGGAACCGCAGGTGGATGTGCTCCGGGTTGGCCTCGGCGACGCGCTGCATCGCTGCACCCTGGAGCGCGCAGTCGCCGCACCAGGTTCCGGTGAGGCAGAGCACGTTGATGTCGCGCGTGAACGCGCCGACCAGCGCGGCCTGCTCCGGGGCCAGCGCGAGCCGGTCGTGGCGCTCGTGCCACTGCCCCTCGTGGCCGTCCGGGGTGCCGAGCGCCACGAAGTCGGCGTAGGAGAGGCCCTGGTCGAACTTCGTTCGCAGAAACGGCTCGGTCATCAGCATCGTCAATCCCCGTACGTCTGGCGCAGGCGACCGCTCAGCCGGAGCAGCAGGTGCACGCGCTCGAACTCGTCCAGCCAGTCCTGAAGCGTCGCCCGCAGCTCCTCGTCGGGCACCGGCGCCCCGGGCAGGGGGCACGCGCCGCCGAGCTGGCGCTGCGCGATCGACCGGTAGCGGGCGAGCGTCCGGTCACCGAAGACCGACACCGGCTCGTGGTCCTCGGCCATGAACACGACCATCGGTACACGCAGCCCGGCGTTGATCTTCAACCGCTCGGAGAAACCCGCGTGCTCGTCGCGATCGATCCAGCGGAGGTCGACGGCCGGCGAGGCCTCGGCGATCCGCTCCAGCAGCGGACCCTGCTGCGCGCAGTCGCCGCACCAGATCCCCGACACGCACAACGCCTTCACGGTCCGCGTGAACCCGGTCAGGAGCTTCCGTTGAGCGTCGTCCAGCTCCACCTGGTCGTAGATCGCCTCCCAGGGCTGCGACCTGGCGAGATCCGTCGCGAGGTACTCGCGGTAGGGCAGGGCCGTTTCGAACACGCCGGCAAGCAGCGCGGCATCGATATTCGTGCTCATGGTCGTCATGAAGGGGCCCATTCTACGGTTTCTGACCCGGGTCCTGTTCCAGCGCCTCCCTCAGCGGGTCCAGCAACGGGCCGAACCGCTCCGCCCTCCCCACCGACGACCGGTAGATCGGCTTCCGGACCTGGTCGGTGCTCAGCGTCTGCTCGGCACGCTTCACGCGGTGGAAGCTGAGGCAGGCGTCGTCCCACGGCAGGTCGCAGAACTCGAGGATCCGGCGCGTCTGGTCCTCGGGGTCCGCGGTGAGCGCTTCGTACTCGACCTCCAGCGGCGGGTGGTCGAGCACCTCGCGCCAGTGCTCCATGAGCCGCTCGTACTGACGGTGGAACTGGCCGAGATGACGAAGGTCCGTGGCGTACCGCGCGTTGTCCGGCGCGAGCCGCTCCATGTAGCAGGACAGGCAGTTGTCCACCGGGTCGCGACGACAATGGATCACGTGGCCGCGCGGGAACAGGACGCCCAGCAGCCCGACGTGCTCGTGGTTCGTGAGCTCCTTGTCCACGATCCGTGGTGCGGCCGGGGCATGGGCACGGAGGGCGTCGAGGTAGCGAGCGCTCGCCTCGTCCACGTGCGGCTGGTCGAGGTCCGCGACGCACTCGGGATAGCCCGACTCCGAGCCGAGCATCATCGGAAGCTCGGCCGTGATGCGGAACACGAGGTTCAGCTCGCCGGCCCCGTGGGCGTCGGGGTGCGCATGGAGGATGCGTTCCACGAGGGTGGAGCCGCAGCGTGGCATGCCGACGATGAACACCGGCAACTCGCTCGGTTCGGCGGGGCGCGGCAGCGACGCGAGAAGCTCCCGCGTGTACGTGGCGATGAACCGGTCGACGCGCCGGGTGTACCCGTCGATGTCGAAGGACGGGGCGAGGATCGCGTTGCCGCGCTCCGCGGCGGCGAATGCCTCCTCGTACCGACCGTCGCGCTCGTACGCGCGGGCAAGCTCGAAGCAGACGTCGCGCAGCGCCATGTTCGGCGGCGGAGCGGTCGCCACGACGCGCTCTCCGAGGTCGATCGCCGCGGCGAGATCGCCGTCGCGCAGGAGCACGCGCAGCGCCGGCGCCGCCAGCTCCGGCGCGACCGAGCCTCCGGCGAGCACCGGCTTGAGGACGCGTCGAGCGCGGTCGTACTTGCCCTGGAGGATGTAGACCATCGCCTTGCCCGCCAGCGCCGAGGGCATCCCCGGCGCCAGCTTCATCGCCTTGTCGTACTGCTCCAGAGCCCGCGGATACTGGCGGAGCGCGGCATGGAGCCCGGCGAGCTCCACGCGGAACTCGGCGCTCTTCGGGGCGACGCGGACGACGCGGGTCATGTACTCCGCGGCCCGGTCCGGCTGCCAGGTTCGGTTGGCGGCGTCGGCGAGGATCCGCAACGCGTTCACTTCGTTGCGCCGAAGCTCGAGCATCCGTTCGGCGATACCGGCCGCCCCCGTGTTGTCCCCGCGTCCGAGCGCATCCTGCGCCGCCTGGTAGAGCGAGCGGAGCTCGAGGTCGCTCATCGCTCCAGAGCCTCGCGCAGCGGATCGAGCAGCGCGCCGAAGCGCTCGGCGCGCCCCACCGACGTGGCGTAGATCGGGTCGAGGCTCTGGGTGCGTTCGGCGCGCTCCTCGTGGAAGGGGAGGCACGCGTCGTCCCAGGGGAGCCCGCAGAACTCGATGATGCGCCGGCTCGTCGCATCCTGGTCGGACACGAGCGTCTCGTAGTCCACGTCGAGGATGGGCACGTCGAGGGTCGCCCGCCAATGATCCATGAGCCGCTCGTGCTCGCGGTAGTAGGCGCCGAGGGACGTGAGGTCGTTGGCGAACGTCGCCGCGGCCGGCGCGAGCGGCTCCATGTAGCAGGAGAGGCAGGTGTCCACCGCGTCGCGCCGGCAGTGGATGATCCGGCCGCGCGGGAAGAGCACGGAGATCAGCCCGAGATGCATGGTGTTGCCGAGGTCCTTGTTGGCGATGCGGTCGGCCGACGGCGCCAACGCCTGGATCTCCTCGAGGTAGGCGCCGGCGAGCATGTCCAGGGCCGGCTCGTCGAGCCACTCGACGCACTGCGGGTATGGCGACGGCGCTCCGATGCGGGCGGGCATCTGCGTGGCGAGCCGGAACATCGACATGTGCTCGCCGATCCCGTGCGCATTCGGATGGGCGTGGATGATGCGCTCGGTGAGCGTCGAGCCGCAGCGGGGGACGCCGACGATGAACACCGGCATATCCGACGGCTCCGTCGGGCGTGGCAGGCCGGCGAGGCGCTCGGCGCTGAAGGCGTCGATGATCGTGTCGAACCACCGGTGGTGGACCTCGGGATCGAACGGGTGGGCGAACATCGCGTTGCCGCGCGTCGCCGCTTCAAAGGCCTCGGCGTAGTCTCCGCGTCGCTCGAGGGCCCGCGCCAGCTCGAACCACGTGCTGCGCAGGTAGGGCGTGTCGGGGTGGTCGGCCTCGACGACGCTTTGTCCCATCGCGATGGCATCGTCGAGCCGGTCGTCCTGCGCCAGGAGCTTGACGCAGTGGAACGCCATCTCCGGCGGCGGCTGCTCCGTGGCGAGATACGGCGCGAGGATGCGGCGTAGCCGCTCGTCCTTGCCCTGGGCGGAGGCGATGAACGCGGTGCCGGAGAGGGCGGTGAGGTCGCGGGGGTCGATCTTCAGCGCCTTCTCGAACTGCACGAGCGCGTCGTCGATCCTCAGTTCGTCGAGGTACATGTTGGCGAGGTTGACGCGGAGTCCGACGTGCTTGGGCTGGAGCTGTACGGCCTGCACCTGGAACTCGATGGCCCGGGGGATGCGCCCGGTGACCCGGGCGAGTTCCACGAGCAGGAGTACGGCCTCGACGCTGTTCCGCTGGCCGACGAGCACCGTCTGGGCCAGGCCCTCGGCGCGGGCGAAGTCGCCGAGCTGGAACGCGAGCACGGCCTGCTGGAGCATCGGGTCCATCACGTCTCTCCTGCCGCGAGCGCCGCCCGTAGCGGATCGAGGTGCGCGCCGAACCGCTCGGCCCGCCCGACCGATGACCGGTACACCGGCTTGCGCACCTGGTCGAGGCTGAGCGTGCGCTCCGCGCGGCGCACCTCGTGGAAGCGCAGGCACGCGTCGTCCCACGGCAGGCCGCAGAAGTCGATGATCTGGCGCGTCGTCGCTTCCTGGTCGTTCACCAGCGCCTCGTAGTCGACCTCGAGGAACGGTACCTCCAGGACGTCGCGCCAGTACTCCATGAGCCGCTCGTACTCGCGGTAGTAGCGCCCGAGCATCTCGAGATCGCTCGCGAAGGGCACCATGCGCGGCGGCAGCGGCTCCATGTAGCAGGAGAGACACGTGTCGACCACGTCGCGCCGGCAGTGGATCACGCGTCCGCGGGGGAACAGCACCTCGATGAGGCCGAGGTGGAAGTAGTTTCCGAGGTCCTTGTTGGCGATGCGCTGGACCCGCGGCGCCGAGGCGCCGATGTCCTCGATGTACGCGGCGCTCAAGGCTTCGACGTCGGCCTGCGTGAGGTCCTCGCAGCAACGCGGATACGGGTGCGCGGAGCCCATTCGGACCGCGATCTCCTCGGTGATCCGGAACATCGCGATGTGTTCGCCGGCGCCGTGGGCGAGCGGGTGGGCGTGGATGATGCGCTCGGTGAGCGTCGAGCCGCAGCGGGGGACGCCGACGATGAACACCGGCACCTCGGTGGGCGTCGTGGGATGGGGCAGGCTCGCGAGGCGCTCGCGCGTGAACGTCGCCATGATCCGGTCGATGCGGGCGGCGACGGCCGCCGGATCGAAGGGCGCGGCGAACATCGCGTTCCCGCGCGTCGCCGCCGCGAACGCCGCGTCCGTGTCGCCGCGCCGCTCGTACGCCCGGGCCAGCTCGAACCAAGCGGTGCGGACCTGCATGACCTCCGGCGGCGAGGCGTCGAGGACGCGCCGGCCGATCTCGATCGCCTCGTCGTAGCGCTTCTCGCGGACGAGCAGGTGCAGGCAGATCCAGGTGATCTCCGGGGGCGGGGAGCCGCCGGCCATGAACGGCTTGAGCAGGCGGAGGGCCCGCTCGTACTTGTTCTGCGTGGAGAAGATCCCGGCCTTGCCCGAGATCGCGTCGAGGTTCCGCGGCTCCAGCTTGAGCGCCTTGTCGAACTGCATGAGCGCCTTGTCGAGGCTGCCCATCTCGAGTTGCATGTTCGCGAGGTCGATCCGAAGCCGTGCGCTCTTCGGATCGAGCTTGACGGCGCGGGTCTGGAGTTCGACGGCATCCGGGTAGCGCCACGCCGCCAGCGCGACCTGGGCGAGCACGACGAGAGCGTGGATGTCGTTGCGCTTGCGGGCGAGGATCGTGTTCGCGGCGGACTCGGCGCCGAGATAGTCCCCGCGCTGGAGCGCGGTCCACGCCTGCTGCTGAAGCTGCTGGATCTCGGCGATATTCATCGACGGGTCATCTTACCGGCGTTTCGCCCGCGAGCGCCTCGCGCAGGGGATCGAGCAGGGTGCCGAAACGCTCCGCCCGCCCGACCGACGTGCGGTATACCGGCCGCCGCACCTGGTCGTAGCTGAGCGTCGTGTCGGCGCCGCGACCCTCGTGCGAGCGGGCGCACGCGTCGTTCCACGGGAGGCCGCAGAACTCGATGATGCGGTGGGCCGCCGCATCCTGGTCGTCGGCGATCGCCTCGTAGTCGATCTCCAGCAGCCGGATGTCCAGCACCTCGCGCCAGTGGGTCATGAGCCGCTCGTACTCCCGGTAGTAGAGCCCGAGATGACGAAGGTCGGTCGCCCACGGAGCGCTGGCGGGCGTCAGGCGCTCGAGGTAGCAGGAGAGGCACGTATCGAGGGCGTTGCGTCCGGTGTGAATGATGCGCGCCGCGGGCAGGAGGACGTTGATCATCCCGAGGTGCAGGAAGTTCGTCAGCATCTTGTCGACGATGCGGCTGGCTCGCGGGGCAAGCGCGGTGACCTCGTCGAGGTACACGTCGGCGAGGGCGCCGGCCGCGTCGGCGTCGAGGGCGGCGAGGCAGCCGGGATAGGGGCCGGCGGCGGCGAAGCGCTCTTCGGTGGCGTTCACCACGCGGGCGAAGGTGGGGATCTCCCCGGCCCCGCGGGCGTCCGGGTGGACGTGGATGATGCGCTCGGTGAGCGTCGAGCCGCACCGGGGGATCCCGACCACGAAGACCGGCTCCTCGCGCGACACGGCCGGGCGGGGCAGGCTCCTGATCCGGTCCGCGGTGAAGAAGTCGATGAGCGCGTCCACGCGTTGGCGCATCGTGTCCGGGTCCCACGCCGCCGCGAGCATCGCGTTGGCGCGGTGGGCGGCGTCCATCGCCGCCGCGTAATCACCGCCAAGCTCATGCGCCTTGGCGAGCGCGAAGCAGAGATCGCGCAGCGGCATGCTCTCGGGCGGATTCGACGCGAGCGCGCGCCGGCCGACCTCCACCGCGTCGTCGAAGCGCTCGGCCCGCGTGAGCAGCCGCACGTACACCGCGGCGATGCCCGGGTCCGGGACGCCGGCGCGGGCGTGGGGGCGCAGGAGACGCTCGGCGCGCTCGTACTTGTTCTGCCGCTCCAGCACCGCGGCCTTGCCGGCCAGGGCGACGACGAGGTTCGGGTCGAGCTTCAGCGCCTTCTCGAACTGCGCGAGCGCCTTGGGGTACTGGCCGGCGGCCGCGTAGAGCTGGGCGAAGTTCGTGCGGAGCTGCGCGTTGCGCGGTTGCGCCTTGACGATCCGGGTCATGCAATCCAGGGCCTCGGCGTGGAACCCGCGCTCGGTGTGTACATGGGCCATCATCGTCAGGGCACCGGCGTGGGCGCGATCATGGCGGAGGATCTCGGTGCAAATCGCCTGCGCCGTCGCGTGGTCCTGCTGCCGGAGCGCCGCGGATGCCTGCTGGGCAAGATGATCGAGCTGCGTGTTCATCGCGGTTGGCGGGCGGCTCACTCCGGGCGGTGGTGGACCATCTCACGGAG
The DNA here is from genome assembly GCA_024226535.1 of Planctomycetota bacterium. Lineage (GTDB taxonomy): Bacteria > Planctomycetota > Phycisphaerae > Phycisphaerales > SM1A02 > JAAELP01. The sequence goes on from JAAELP010000222.1 coordinate 10,064, forward strand.
CCGGCGGAGGGCGTCGAACGCGTCGAGGGGCGAAAGCACCTCGATGTCGACTCCACGCAGCGCATCCACGGCGGGGTGCTCGACGTCGGGGGCGAAGAGGTCGAGCTGCTGGCGCGGCGCCGTCGCCTCGACGGTCTCGGTGGCGCCGGGCGGCGCGGAGGTGTGCACCGCGAGCGACTCGAGCACCTCCGTCGCCCGCGCGATGGTCTCGCGGGGCAGGCCGGCGATCTGGGCGACGTGGATCCCGTAGCTTCGGTCGGTGCGCCCGGGGAGGATGCGGTAGAGGAAAACGATCTCCTCGCCCCACTCCTTCACGGACACGTGGAGGTTGGTCACGTTCCCGCGCCGGTCGGCAAGCTCGGTCAGCTCGTGGTAGTGCGTGGCGAACAGCGTGCGGCAACCGATGTCCGCGATCGTCTCCGCGATCGCCCACGCGAGGGCGAGGCCGTCGAGGGTGCTCGTGCCCCGACCGATCTCGTCGAGGATGACGAGGCTCCGATCCGTCGCGTGGTGGAGGATGTTCGCGGTCTCGGTCATCTCGACCATGAACGTCGACTGGCCGGTGTGCAGCTCGTCGGAGGCTCCTATTCGAGTGAAGATGCGGTCGGTGAGGCCGATCGTCGCCTCCTCCGCCGGAACGAACGCCCCCGTGTGCGCGAGCAGCGTGATGATCGCCGCCTGCCGGATCGCCGTGCTCTTGCCGGCCATGTTCGGCCCCGTGATCAGCGCCAGCGTCGCGCCGTCGCTTCCCAGCACGCAGTCGTTGGGCACGAAGCGATCGCCCAGAAGCCGGTCGAGCACGGGATGGCGACCTTGCCGGATGTTCAGCACCGGCGCGTCCACGAGCCGCGGCCTCACGTAGCCGTACCGCAGCGCCACGTCGGCGAAGCAGGCGAGCACGTCGAGCTCGGCGACGACGTCGGCGTACTCGCCGAGCGCCTGGAGATGGGCTCGGATCTCGGCGCACAGCTCGTCGAACAGCGTCTTCTCTCGCTCGATCGCGCGGGCC
>JAAELP010000223.1 GCA_024226535.1 Planctomycetota bacterium
CGTCGGGCCGCGGGGCGATGCCCGTGAGCATGCCGAGGGCGAGGACGATCAGGATCCGGAGGATCGGAGCGGGTCCGCGCATCACCGGAAAGTGTACGGGACTCCACGGGGCGGCGTGGTAGGCTTCGACGACATCCTCGTCGTCATCGGCGCCTGGGGGGCCGTGCTGGGGCGGAACCGAACGTCCGCGCGCCGCGGATACTCTCGTGAGGTGATCGAAGTGCTCGCCCCATCCCTGCTCGCCCTCGCGCTCGGCTCCGGTCCCTGCGACCATCCGGTCTTCGGCAATCCGCAGCTCAGCGAGGTGCACCACCCCCAAGGGCTCGTCCTGGGCGACCTGGACGGCGACGGCGATCCCGACCTTGCCGTCGCGAACGCGATCTTCGGTACCTGGTCCCACGACGTATCGGTCTTCCTGAACCGCGGCGATGGGATCTTCGACCTCACGGGCTTCTACGACGCCGACATCACGGGAGGCGTGGCCAAGATCGGCGCCCGGGATATCGACGGCGACGACGACCTCGACCTCGTGGTGCTCGACGGCAGCGGCGGCGAGATCGCCGTGCTGTTCAACCACGGGGATGCGACGTTCATGCCGTACGTGGCCTACGCGACCGGCGACGGCCCGTTGTCCGTGGCGTTCGGAGACCTCGACGGCGATGACGATCAGGATCTGGTGGTCGGCAACCGCAACGACTCGACGATCTCCGTCTTCTTCAACGACGGGAACGGGACGCTGTCGACGTCGGGCGCGCTGCCGGTGTTCGGAATCTGCTGCATCGACGACGTGGCCATGGCCGACTTCGACGACGATGGCGACCTCGACGTGCTCGCGGCCGGCCAGGGACTCGCCGTGCTCCCGAACGAGGGCGCGGGGACGCTGGGGGCACCGGCGCTTCTGGCCGTCCCGTGCTGCGTGCACTCGCTGGAGGCGGTGGACCTCGACGGGGACGGCGACGTCGACCTCGCGACGTCGGGAAGCTCGGGGCGGCTCGTGCATCTCAACAGCGGGGGCGGCGTCTTCGCGGCCGGCGTCAGCTACGGCGACGGGAATGCCTTCGACGAGGTGACTGCGGTCGACGTGGACGGTGACGCCGATCTCGACCTCGTGTACGGCAACCAGGGTCTCGACGAGCCGCTGACCGTGCTCCTCAACGCCGGCGACGGCACCTTCTCGCCCGGGGGCACCCATCCGGCTTGGCAGGGCACCGAGCAGATCGTGGCCGGCGACGTGAACGGAGACGGCGGGAGCGACCTCGCCGTGGCGGGGGCCGGCGTCGTTACGCTGCTGGTCAACAACGGCTTCGGCTTCACGCCGCGTCGGCGCGAGATCCTGTCCGTTCCCGACTCGGTCGTCTCCGGGGACCTCGACGGCGACGGTGACGCGGATCTGCTCATGTCTAGCCCCTGGGCGCTCGCGATGTTGCGCAACCGGGGTGACGCGCGGTTCAGCACGAGCTACCTGCCGTCGGGGGGGGGAACTTCGCTCGGGCTCGCGCTCGGCGATCTCGATGGGGATCAGGATCTCGATGCCGTCAACACGCACTTCACTGCCGACGAAGTGTCCGTGTGGCTCAACGACGGCAACGGCGGGCTCAGCCCCGCCGGCAGCTACGCCACCGGTCCGGCGCCGCGTCGCGTCGAAATCGGCGATCTCGACGGCGCCCTCGGTGCGGACGTGATCGTCGTGAACTCCGGCGGCGCCGACGTCTCCGTGCTGCTGAACACGGGGGGCGGCGTGCTGGCCCCGGCCGTGACGTATCCGGTGGGGACCGCTCCCGCCGCTCTGGATCTGGACGATTTCGACGGCGACGGTGATCTGGACGTCGTCGTCGCGAACGAGGCGGACGACACGGTCTCCGTGCTGATCAACGCCGGCGACGGCACGTTCCCGCCGGCGACCACGTACGCCGTCGGCGACGGGCCGCGCGCGGTCGTGGCGGCCGATCTCGACGAGGGCGGAGGAGTGGACCTCGCCGTGGTCAACAAGCTGGACGGCAGCGTGTCCGTGCTCTTCAACGACGGTGGGGGCGTGTTCACCGCGCCCGCGACGTTCGAACTGCCGGAGAGCGCCACCCCGGAAACGCTGCGGGCGGGAGACGTCGACGCCGACGGCGACCACGACCTCGTCGTCGCGAGCGAGACGGAGAGCCTCTTCGTTTACGACCAGGCCCTGGTCCTGTTGAACCACGATTCAGGTCGGGTCTTCGGCCCGCCCATCGGCTACGGAGTGGGGCGTCGCCCCAGCGACCTGGCGCTCGACGACCTCGACGGCGACGGCGATCTCGATCTCGCGGTGCCCGGGAAACTGAGCGACGACCTGGCCCTGCTCTTCAACCGCTGCACGATCGAGCCGCCGTGTCCGGGCGACTTCAACAACTCCGGCGACGTCGGGTTCGCCGACGTGCTCGTCGTGCTCAGCGAGTGGGGCCCGTGCTTCTTCGAGTGCTTCGCCGATCTCAACGGCAACGGCATCGTGGGCTTCGACGACATCCTTGTGCTGATCGGCATGTGGGGACCATGCTAAGGTGATGCGCGAGACGCCTCGGCGGCACCGGTGAGCGGTACACTGCCGCCCATGAGCGACGAACCAAAGAGACCGCGGCGGCGCGTGCTTCGGCGGACGGTGGGAACCGTCGTCCGGATCCTCGCCTACGGGCTGGCCGGCAGCGTGCTCATGCTCGTGGCCGTCGTGGTCGTGTTCCTCGACCAGCGTCCGGACCTCGAGGTCTGGCACACGGTCGTGCTGGACCAGGAGTTCACCGAGGACACGCCGATCACGTCCTTCGACGAGTACCTGGCGTTGGAGGACCGGCTGTTCGCGCAGCTCCAGGAACAGGTGTACGCGGTCACGCCAGCCGCCGCCGAGCACGCCATCAACCGGTACCAGCGGGGCAGCCTCGCGGATCCCGCGCGCTGGTCCACCGATTGGAACCGCACCTTCGTGCTCGAAGCGCCGCAGCCGAAGGCCGGTGTCCTGCTGCTGCACGGGATGTCGGACTCGCCGTACAGCATGCGCAGCCTCGGCGAGCGACTGCACGAAGCCGGGGCCAACGTCATCGCCATGCGTGTTCCGGGTCACGGGGCGGCGCCGTCGGGTCTCGTGCACACGACCTGGCAGGACATGGCCGCGGCGGTCGTGCTGGCGGTTCAGCACCTGCGCGCCGAGACGGGTGATCGCCCGCTCTACGTCGTCGGCTACTCCCACGGGGGCGCGCTGGCCGTCGAGTACGCGCTGACGAGCCTGACCGACGAGGCGCTCCCGGCCGTCGAGGGCATCGTGCTCATGTCGCCGGCGATCGGGATCACGCGTCTCGCCGCCCTCGCCGTGTGGCAGGACCGTCTCGGGCGCCTGCTCCGCCAGCCGAAGCTCGCGTGGAACTCGATCTCGCCGGAGATCGATCCGTTCAAGTACAGCTCCTTCGCGCTCAACGCCGGCAAGCAGACGCGCGAGCTGACGCTCGAGATCCAGTCACGCATCACGGATCTCCAGGAGTCCGGCAAGCTGGACGGCGTCGCCTCGGTCCTCGCCTTCCAGTCCGCCGTGGACGCCACCGTCTCCGCGCCGGCCCTGGTGAACGGGCTGTTCCAGCGGCTCCCGTCCGGCGACCACGAGCTCGTCGAGTTCGACGTCAACCGGCTGACGCAGATCGAACACCTGCTGAAGAACGACCCGCGTCCCGCGATCGAGAAGCTGCTGGAGACGCCGAACCTCCCGTTCGGGGTCACGCTGGTGACGAACAGCAGCGAAACGAGCCGGGCCGCCGTCGCGCGTCGCCGCGGCGTCGGGGCAACCGACGTGAACGTGATCGAGCTTGGACTCCAGTGGCCGGAGCGGGTCTACTCGCTCTCGCACGTGGCGTTGCCGTTCCGGCCCGACGACATGGTCTACGGCGGGCCCGACGCGAAGGAGAGCCCGGGCATCCAGCTCGGCAACATCGTCCTGAGGGGCGAGCGCGGCGCGCTGCTGGTGAACAGCGGCAGCCTCCTGCGGATCCACTGGAACCCGTTCCACGAGTACGTGGTCGCGCGAACGCTGGAGTTCATGGAACTCGACGGGTAGAGCCGGATCTGTGTCACGTCACCGCACATGGCCACCCCACGGGTACCGTCTACGACACCGGGCGGTCGCCGGTATCTCCCGTTACAATCCCCGCGTGACGGCGTCGCAGCGGCGAAGGGCGAACGTTCCATGAGAATCCTGACCCTGGCCATGCAGGTCCCCGATTCGCGCGCCAGCATCAAGGTCGCCGCGGACGGATCGGGCATCGACGCCTCCGGGCTGAAGCTCGTCTGCAATCCGTTCGACGAGTTCGCCGTCGAGCAGGCGGTCCAACTGAAGGAGAAACGGGCCGACGTCGAGGAGATCGTGGTGTTGACGGCCGGCGACGCGGGCGCGAGCCAGGTGCTCCGCACGGCGCTGGCGATGGGAGCGGACCGTGCGATCCACCTCGTGGGCGACGACCTGCCGCGCCATGACGAGATCGCCATGGCGCGGCTGCTCGCGGCGGCGATCCGGCACACCGGCGTGGATGCCGATCTCGTGCTCTGCGGCAAGCAGACCATCGACAACGATTCCGGC
>JAAELP010000224.1 GCA_024226535.1 Planctomycetota bacterium
AAGGCCACCCGCAAGAAGAAGAAGACGACCCGCAAGAAGGCCACCCGCAAGAAGAAGAAGACGACCCGCAAGAAGGCCACCCGCAAGAAGAAGAAGACCACGCGGAAGAAGGCCACCCGCAAGAAGAAGAAGACGACCCGCAAGAAGGCCACCCGCAAGAAGAAGAAGACGACCCGCAAGAAGGCCACCCGCAAGAAGAAGAAGACGACCCGCAAGAAGGCCACCCGCAGGAAGAAGAAGACCACGCGGAAGAAGGCCACTCGCAAGAAGAAGACGACCCGCAAGAAGGCCACCCGCAGGAAGACCACCCGCCGCAAGAAGTAGCCGCGGTCGTCTGGACGATATCTCCAGAGGGGTCGGCCCCGGGCCGGCCCCTTTCCGCGCGCCGCAAACGGCCCCCGGCGGGGGCCCGAGACGCGGAAAACAGCCTACAATGGCCGCTCAGTGGTTTTTTCAGACCCGAGGATCCGTTCATGACCCACGTGATCGCCGAACCCTGCATCGGCACCAAGGACACGGCCTGCGTCGAGGTGTGCCCGGTGGACTGCATCCACCCCACCTCGGAGGAGGGCACCTTCGAAGCAGCGGAGATGCTGTACATCGATCCCGAGACCTGCATCGACTGCGGTCTCTGTGTCGACGAGTGCCCCGTGCAGGCGATCTTCCCGGAGGAGGACCTGCCCGACGAGTGGCAGAAGTACCTGCAGATCAACACGGACTGGTATCAGACCCAGGCGTAGACCGCGGTTGCCGTGGTCCCGGCGTCGCAGGGGCCCGCGCTCCGGGATCCGCCCGTGAGTCTCAGTCCTCGCTCGACGGCTGCACGCCCGACGGCGTGTCGGCACGCTCCGTCCAGTCCTCGACGCGCTGGCCCAGGTTCAGCTCGCTCGACATGGTCTTGCGGTACCCGAGCTTGCGGACGACCTCGAGCACGTCCGTCCACGACGGAAACGTCTTCTCGTTGACCCGCTTGAACGCGTCGATCGCCATCACGAACATGAACTGCTCCTGGGTCAGCTCACCCTCGTCGGCGGACTTGAGGAAGTCGGAGCGTCGTCGGCCGGGGCCGCGCCTCCGTTCGAGGTTCGTCCCGGCGTTCTCCGGGGCATCGCGGCGGTCGATACCGGCGCGGCGATCCACGACCGAATCCCGACGGCTCGGACCACGACCCTCTTTCGTCTCGGGCTTCTGCCCGGTGTCGGTCGATTGATCGGTGCTGCTCATCACGGGGCTCCCGGGAGGCATGTCGACGGGCGGCGGCTACACTACCCGCCTGACGCTTATCGGCATTCGTCGAACGCACTTGAGGGGGCCTCCCGGATTCCGCATGACCGAGCCTGCCAGACCACCCCGCCATGTCCTCAACCCCGTCAACGCGGTTCTCGCGTGGCTCTGGCCGGGCCTGGGGCAGATCGCCCGTGGCGAGCGGAAACGGGGCCTGCTGATCATGGCGGGGGTGCTCTTCCTCTTCTTCTCGGGGCTCCTCGTGGGTGGGGTGGACAGCGTCGATCGCCGCAACGACGGTCTCTGGTTCCTCGCCCAGGGCCTCAACGGCCCGATCGCGTTCGCCGCGGACTTGCTGAACCAGCGGTTCGTCCAGCGGACCGGTGACGACTGGCGGTCCGACCGCACGCTCCAGGAGCGGTTCGTCGCCGGCGACGAGGTGCTGCTCGATCAGCTTCGCCGCATCGGGCTCGGGCACGTCAACGAGATGGGCACGCTCTTCATCGCACTCGCGGGTCTCATGAACCTCGTGGTGATCCTCGACGCCCTCTACGTCACCGTGGACGCCTCCACCGGCGAAGTCATTCGCGGGGGAGCGGTGTGATGGCGCTGCTCGCGTACGTTCCCTTCCTGCACCCGATCAACGCGCTCCAGGACTGGTCGTACCTCCTGATCATCCCGCTCGCCTTCGGCATCTCGATGATCTACAAGGCACTGCGCCTGTCGGACCTCTCGCACTATTGGCGACAGGTCGTGGTCATGACCACGCAAATCGTGCTCACGATGATCGGCCTCGGGATCGCGCTCGCACTGCTCGTGCAGGTGGTGATCCCGGCACTTCCGATACGCTGATCCCGAACGTCTTCCGACCCTGCACCGCGCGAGCGCAGTGCGCCGACGCCGCGTTCGCGCGCGTCTCGCCGAAAGTTGCGGAGATCCTCGATCGTTGCCGATGTGTAGGGTTCGCGCGGCCATGGACGGACGGCGCGGTCCAGGGAGAACTGATACACGGTCAAGGAACGACCCATGCCCGTCGCTACTCGCGAGGGCCCCGCCTCCGGGCGTGCTGCCGCGCCGGCGGAGACCCCCGCCCAGATCATCGAGGACTGGCGTCAGTACAAGGCAACCGGTTCGCTTGCCGCGCGCAACCGGCTCGTCGCGCATCTCATGCGCACGCACGTGCGACCGATCGCCGCCCGCATCCACGCGGGGCTGCCGGCCCAGGTGGACGTCGATGACCTCGTTCAGCAGGGCTATCTCGGCCTCATCGACGCCATGGACCGGTATGAGCTGGACCGGGAGGTGCGCTTCGAGACGTTCTCGCGCCAGCGCATCCACGGCGCGATCCAGGACTACCTGCGCTCGATCGACCCCGTGCCGCGTCTGACCCGGACCCGCTACAAGCGGCTCCAGCGTATCGACGAGCGTTTCCGCAAGGAACACGGTCGCGCCCCCACCGACGACGAACTGCGTCCGCTGCTGGACCTGCCGGAGGAGACCTTCGAGCGATTCGTCAGCTCGCCGCGCCCCGCCGCCATCGTGCCGTTCAGCAGCGTCTCGTCCGACAACCGCTCCACGCCCGGGCCCGAGTCAGACGCGATGGACGTCTTCGAGGACCGGCATCAGCCCGGACCGGCCGTGCACGTCGCCAAGCGCGACCTCCAGCGGTGGCTGGTCCGGGGCTTCGATCGCCGCGACCGGCTCATCGTCGTGCTCTACTACTACGAGCAAATGACGATGCTGGAGATCGGCCGCACGCTCGGGATCTCCGAGTCGCGCGTGTCGCAGCGGCTGGACTCGATCCTGAAGTGCCTGCGGTCGCGGCTGATCGGCGCGGAGGCGGCGCAGGAGTTCGGGTTCTGAGCGGAGCAGCGCGCCGGGCCCTTCCGGCTACACTTCGCCCAATGCCCCGGACCCACACCTTCCAGGCCCCCAAGGGCACGCGCGACTTCCTTCCCGCCGATCTCGCGGTGCGTCGCCACGTCGAGAACGCCTGGCGCGCTGTCTCCGTCAACCACGGCTTCGACGAGATCGACGGCCCCACGTTCGAGCACCTGGACCTGTACACGGTCAAGAGCGGGGAGGGCATCGTCAGCGAGCTGTTCAGCTTCCGCCGGGCCGGCGGCGACGTCGACTACGCCCTGCGGCCGGAGTTTACCCCGACGCTCGCCCGCATGTACGCCTCCGCGGCCCGCACGCTCCCGAAGCCGACTCGCTGGTTCTGCATCCCGTCGTTCTTCCGCGCCGAGCGGCCGCAGCGCGGCCGGCTCCGCGAGTTCTTCCAGTGGAATGCCGACGTCATCGGCGACGAGACGGCCCGGGCCGACGCGGAGGTCATCGCGGTCACGGTCGGCGTGCTGCAACGACTTGGGCTGGGGCCGGATGCGATCCGGGTGAAGGTGAACCACCGGTCCGAGGTCGAGGAGGCGCTGGATCATCTCGCCGTACCGGAGGAACAGCGCCCCGAGGCGTACCGGCTGCTGGACGCCCGGGCCAAGCTCAACCCCGACAAGTTCCGGGCCCGCGCGGCGGAGATCGGGATCCCGGACATCGACGGGCTGCTCGGCTGGATCGACGCTCGCGCGGACGTGCCGGACCGCTGCCGCCCACTGTGGGACGCCCTCGCGGAGCGCGACCTGCTCGATTGGTGCGACTTCCAGCGTTCGATCGTCCGCGGCATCGCGTACTACACGGGGCTCGTGTTCGAGGTGCACGAGACGAGCGGCAAGGAGCGGGCCGTCGCCGGCGGAGGACGCTACGACACGCTCGTGGAGATGTTCGGCGGCCCGCCCACGCCGGCGGTCGGCATCGCGATGGGTGACGTCGTCCTGCGGCTGGTCCTGGAGGACCACGGGCTGCTCGGGGACGCAGCGACCTACCTTCCGGCTCCGGCCGTCTTCGTCATCAGCGGGATCAAGGAAGGCGCGGACCCGGTGCCACGCATCGTCGCCGAACTACGGAGCCACGGCCTGCACGTTCGCGCCAGCGATCGCGCGTCGCGCAACATCGGCAAGCAGCTCGGCGAGGCGGGCAAGGCCCGCGCCCGGCTTGCCGTGATCCTCGGCGACGAGCTGACCGCGGGGAAGGCCACGGTCAAGGACCTCGCATCCGGCGAGCAGAGCGAGGTTGCCCTGGACGCGCTGGCCGAGCACGTCGCGGCGGCCCTGTCCAAGTGAATGCGGGCGTCCCTGCACGCCCGCCGTGCTACCCTTCCCGCCATGGCACACTCGACACTGCGTTTCCTGGCGTTGCCCGCGGCCGCTGTCTTCCTCGCCACCGGCTGCGAGGCCGCCCCGAGCGTCCCGATGACCCCGCTCGTGCCCGCACAGGCCGTTCTCGTCCCGGGTGATCCCGGCCCGTCCCCCACGATCGGCGCGCCGCCACCACGCACCCGCGACACCGTCGTGCTCTTCGACGGCACGTCCATCGACAAATGGACGCAACGCGACGGCGCTCCGAGCCAGTGGATGGTCCAGAAAGACGGCTCCGTGCAGGTGCGCGGCGGAGACGCGGTGACGCGTGACTCGTTCGGGAGCTTCCAGCTCCACGTCGAGTTCCTCTGCCCCGAGATGCCGGAGAAGGCGGGCCAGGCCCGCGCCAACAGCGGCGTCTACCTGCACGGCCGGTACGAGGTGCAGGTGCTCGACACGTTCGGCCAGGAACCGTTCATGGGCGCCGCCGGCGCGGTCTACTCGATCGCGCCGCCACTGGTGAACGCCAGCCGGCCGGCGGGCCATTACCAGACGTACGACATCGTCTTCCGCGCTCCGAAGCTCGGACCGTCGGGCGACGTCGTGGAGTCGGCCTTCGTCACCGTGATCCACAACGGCATCGTGGTGCAGAACAACCTCGAGCTTCCTCAGCCAACACCCGGAGGGATCGAGACCCCGTCGCTGGCGACCGGTCCGATCCTGCTCCAGGATCACGGCGACCCGATTCGATATCGGAACATGTGGATCCGGCGCCTGGACTAGCAAGCAAGTGCGTCTCCTCGTCGTCACCGCCGTCGAGTCCGAAGCCAAGGCCGTCGCCGGCATTCCGGACGTCACGGTCGTGGTGAGCGGTATCGGACGCACGAACGCGGCGTGCGCGACGACCGAGGCGCTCATCACCGAACGCTTCGACGCGGCGATCAGCGCAGGAATTGCCGGAGCGCTTCCCGAAGGCGGCCTCGACGTCGGCGACGCCGTCGTGGCATCGCAGTGCGTGTACGCCGAGGAAGGGCTGGTCACCGCCCGTGGATTCGCGGGCGTGGAGGCGATCGGGTTCGCGCTCGGCGACTTCGCGGGCAACGCCGTGCCGGTCGACCCGGAGCTGCTGGAGGCCCTCTCCGCGGCCCTGCCCGTCGGGCCCGTGGCCACCGTCGCCACGTGCTCGGGCACCGACGAACAAGCGGAGGCGATCGCCCGACGCACGGGGGCCGTCGCCGAGGCCATGGAGGGCGCCGCCGTCGTCCACGCCGCCCGCCGCCGGGGTGTCCCCGCCATCGAAGTGCGCTCGATCAGCAACCGCACCGGTGACCGCGCCGGGCAGCGGTGGGACCTCCCCCGGGGCCTCGAGGCGCTCGGGGCGACGCTCGCGTCGGCGGTGGACCTGATCCGGTCGTCCGGTCTGGGCCGGTAGGACCGCCAACCGAGCCGCCCGTTGAAGAGGTCGCGCGTGCTGCTCGGCCACGGGCGCGGACTTATCGGTTCCAGCGGGGGCCGCGGCCGCATTTGACTGTCTTTGAGGGGCTTGCCGGCTCAACCCGTCGCGGTGGCGGGTCGATGGACCCTGAAGAAAGCGCGGCGGTGCGTCCGCGCCTTCCCCCTGGAGCCGTGTAGATGGGTTTCTCGATGTTCTCGTCCAACTCGATGCCGATCGCGATCGATTTCGGATCGTCGTCGATCAAGCTGCTTCAGATCACGGGGGACACCGCGCCGTCGATCGTCGCCGCAGCGGAGGTCGAGGTTCCGGAGAGCGTGCGGCTCGACCCGGACGCCCTTCTGCCGTTCTACGCCAAGGCGCTGCCCGGCGTCCTGGGCCAATGCAAGTTCAAGGGCAAGCGCGTGGTCATGGCGGTGCCGAGCACGCAGACGTTCATCCAGCACATGCAGATGCCGAACGCGGACGATCAGAGCCGTGACGGTCTCATCAAGGCCCAACTCCAGAGCCAGATGGGATGCTCGCCGGACAGCATCGTCGTGCGGTCGGTGGACGTCACGGACGTGCACCGGGATGGTCAGGCCCGCAGCGAGATCATCTGCTTCGCCATCGCCCGCGACACCGTGATGCGCTACGTCAACATGCTCAAGCGGTGCAAGCTCAACGTCGTCGGCATCCACACCGAGGCGATGGCGATGGTTCGGGCGTTCGATCACCTCAACCGCCGCGCGACCGACCACGAGATCTCCACGCTCTACGTGGACATCGGATGGGCCGGCACCCACGTGGCGATCGGCCACGGCAAGAAGATGGTGTTCGCCCGACACATCCAGATCGGCGGCCGCCACTTCGACGAGAATATCGCCCGGGTGCTGCGATGCGATACCGTCACGGCGCGCTCGCACCGCCTGTCGCTCGGCGGCAAGGCCGGGAAGCCGCCTTCCGCCGCCGTCGCACGAGCCCGGGATGCGAGCGGAGCGATTCTCGCCGTCGCCGCCAACGCCCACGCCCACGCCCACGCGGCCGGCGAAGACGGCTCCCCCACGGCCACGGTCGAAACCGCCGATGACCGCCGCACCGGGGACGGTCCCGTGGCGAACTGCCGCGAGGTTCCCGAAGGCACGCCGCCCACGACCGCCGCGAACGTGGACATCACCGAGCAGCTCGACACGATCTCCGACGAGCTGTCGATGTGCCTGCGGTACCACCAGGGGCTCTTCCCCAACCGCGACATCAACCGCTCGATCTTCGTCGGCGGCGAGTCCCGACAGGTCTGGCTCTGCCAGCACGTGGTCAAGGCGCTGCGGCTTCCCGCCCAACTCGGCGACCCGATGTCCCGACTCGCTCGCCCCAACAAGCTCGCCACGCCGAATCTCGACCTCAATGAGCCCCAGCCGGGCTGGGCGGTCGCGTACGGCCTCTGCTTCGCACCCGCCGACCTCTAGGCCACAGACCCGCGCAAGGACCCGCGCATGAATACCAACGCAAGCTTCCTGCCGGACGATTACCTCGACCAGAAGGCCGAGCGCCGCACGAACCTGATCAGCCTCGTGCTGTTCGCGGTGGTCATGCTCGGCGTGTTCCTGGCGTTCCTCGTCACGAACCAGAAGTGGTCGGACGTCAAGAATCACCAGGAGCGGATCAACGCGCACTACCAGGAGGCCGCTCAGCAGATCACCGAGCTCGTCGAGCTGGAAGAGCAGAAGAGCGAGATGCTCCTGCGGGCGGAGATCGCCGCCGCGCTCGTCGAGCGCGTGCCGAGGTCGGTCCTGCTCGCGGAGCTGATCAACCGGATGCCTCCGCGGCTCGCGCTGCTCGAGTTCGACCTCGCGAGCGACAAGGTCAAGCCCGCCATCGACCGTGTCGACCGGCCGAAGGGCACGGGCACGCTCAAGCCCGCCCGCGCCCAGACCAAGGCCCAGGCGGCGAAGGACCAGAAGAAGATCCGTCCGCCGAAGTACCGCGTGAATATCTCGCTCGTGGGCGTCGCCCCGAGCGGTGAAGAGGTCTCGCGATACCTGGCGGACCTCAACGCCTACGGGCTGCTGCGTGACGTCAACCTCGAGTACACCGAGGAGAAGGAGCTCGAGGGACTCCTCATGCAGAAGTTCGCGATCAACATGCGGCTCAATCCGGAAGCCGACGTGCGCGACATCGAGCCCCGCATCGTGCCCCGGCACCTCAGCTCGGCGCTCGAAGCCTCCGTCGGAGGCCCCGCAGCGCTGGTGAACGTGCCCACCGACGCCGAGGAGGATTCGCCATGAGATTCGGGCTGCGTGAGATCATCTTCATCATCGTCCTCCTGGCGGTGCCGACCGTCTCGCTGTTCTACGTCTTCAAGCCTCGCAACGAAGACATCCGCGAGGCCCTCGACGAGATCCAGGTGAAGCAGGCCCGTCTCGACCGGCTGGCCGAGGCCACCGCGCAGATCGATGACCTCGGTCTCGCGATCGAGGAGGGCCGGGAGCTCATCCGCAAGATCGAGGAGAAGCTCCCCACCGAGCGCGACGTCGAAGGCGTCCTGACCCGCGTCTGGCAGATCGCCGCCAAGAACCGCCTTGCGGTGAAGAGCGTCAAGAGCGAGAAGCCCACGCCGGCGGCGCACTATCGCGAGTTGCCGCTCAAGGTGGTCGTCGAGGGCGGCTTCGACGGCTTCTACCAGTTCCTGCTCGAGTTGGAGGAGCTCCCGCGGATCACGCGCGTGCACCAGATGGAGCTGGAACGCAGCACGGCCCGCGGCCCGGTCGGCCGCAGCGATCTGCCCCCGGGGGCGGTCAAGGCGTCGTTTACGTTGAGCATCTACTTCGAGCCGAGTACTGACCAGGTCTGAGGCCAGGTCTGAGCCCAGGTCTGAACCCAGCGGAGTCCGCACCGTGAATCCCAACGAACACAAGAGCCTCGCTCAGCAAGGCGACAACCCGGCCGACGAGGACAACAGCCTGTCCACGTTCTCCGACGGCTCCTTCGGCGAGTCCGGTCACGACCCGCTCGCCGGCGCCATGTCGTCGCGGAAGAGCCACACCGGATCGATCCTCGTCGTCGCCGTGATCCTCGTCGCCGTCGCCGGCGTGTTCTCGATGCGCAAGCTCGCCGAGGTCACCGCCGCGACCGGTTTCGACAAGGAAATCGAGGCCACGATCGAGCAGTTCCTCGGAACGCTCACGCCGACCGGCCAGCGGAAGAACCCCGACACCGATCTGCCCCTCACCGACCGGGACGAGATCCTCGCCGTGCTCGGTACCGCCTACACCGAGATCCAGGTCCCGCTGCGCGACGTGCAACGCGACCCGTTCATCATCTCGGAGCTGGAGTCGCCCCAGATCGATCCCGTCGACCTCGATCCGGAGGATCTCTCGGCGCAGCAGGAGCGCCGGTGGCGCGAGCTTCAGGACGCGCGTCGCGCCGAGCTGCTCAAGGGCGCCGAGAGCTTCAAGCTGAAGGCGATCATGGGCGGATCGAAGCCGCTGGCGATCATCAACGACCAAACCGTGACCAAGGGCGCGACCATCGTTTCGGCCAACGGCGAGGAGTTCAAGGTGCTCTCGATCGGTTCCGCCACGGTCGAGCTGCTTGGCGGCGCCGCGGAACTGGACATCGAAGTGCCGGTGACGCTCGTGATCAAGCGGGACCGCTGAGAACGAACGGAGACCGCACTGGGCACGAGGACCGACGAGCGGGAGGCCCGGGAGGGGGAGCAGTGGGAAAGTTCGATCTCGATGATCTGCTGAAGGACCTCGGCAAGCCCGATCCCAACGCGCCGAAGGAGCGGTCCGCGGACGGCGAGCAGATGCCGCCGCCCGAGGACGCGGCGATGCCGCGCCCGCCGGACATCACCGGCATCGGCCTCGGCGACGAGGTGGATGCCAGCCACGCTCCGGAAGACGCCGACCCCACGCGCGACGTTCCGAACGACGCGTTGTCGGCGATCTACAAGCCCACCGAGGCGGAGGTGCTCGAACGTGCCGACGATCTCGGACGCCGCCTCGTCGAGCGCGGCATCGTCACCACCGAGACGCTCTCCGCCGCCCAGCGCGTCATGCGCCAGTCGCCCGGCAAGCGACTGTGGGAGGTGCTCATCGAGAGCGGTGTGGACGAGGTCGCGGTGCAGGAGGTCGTCGCGGAGATCTCGCGGCTGCCGTTCGAGCGCATCGACCCGGCCGATCCCGAGGCCTTCGACGTCCGCTCCGTGCACCGGCTGACGCCCGATTACTGCCGCACGAGTCTCGTGATGCCCCTGCGACGCGTCGGCTCGCGCATGGTCATCGGCACCGCGAACCCCGACGACGTGTTCCTGCTCGACGACGTGAAGCGCCGGCTCGGCCTTCCCTCGGTCAAGCACGTGCTCGTGCCCGGCCTCGACATCCGCCGCGTCATCGAGAAGCTCGATGAGGAGGGCGAGGATGCACCCGAGGAGATCGTCAGCGTCGAGGAGATCCTCGCCGACGTGGACATCTCCGACGTCGAGGTGATGAAGACCCCGGAGGACGAATCCGACGTCGCCGATGCGGACTCGTCGCCGGTCGTTCGCTACGTCAACCACATCATCCAGACCGCCCTCAAGGAAGGGGCGTCGGATATTCACGTCGAGCCGGAGGAGCGCACGCTCAAGGTGCGCTTCCGTATCGACGGCGTTCTCTTCGAGATGATGAACCCGCCGCGGGCGATGCACGCGGCCCTCACGTCGCGTCTGAAGATCATGGCCAACCTGGACATCGCCGAACGCCGCCTGCCGCAGGACGGGCGCATCCGGGCGACGGTCCTGGGGCGCAAGATCGACCTGCGTGTGTCGACCGTCCCCACGCCGAAGGGCGAGAAGACGGTGCTCCGAGTTCTCGACAACCGTTCGATCAGCGTCGGACTCAACGAGCTCGGCTTCGTCGAGGAGACGCTGTTCCTCTGGAAGAACCAGATCGCCCAGCCCCACGGCATCATCCTCGTCACGGGTCCGACCGGTTCGGGTAAGACGACCACGCTGTACGCGTCGCTCCAGCAGCTCGACCTGCGCAAGCTCAACGTGTCCACGGTCGAGGATCCGGTCGAGTACAACCTCGCCAACATCACCCAGATCCAGACGCACGAGAAGATCGGAATGACCTTCTCCGCCGCCCTTCGCTCCCTGCTGCGACAGGACCCCGACGTCATCATGCTCGGCGAGATCCGAGATATGGAGACGGCGTCGATCGCGATCCAGGCGTCGATGACGGGCCACTTGGTTCTCTCCACGTTGCATACCAACGACGCGCCGTCGTCGATCACGCGACTGATCAACATCGGCATCGAGCCGTTCCTCGTCGCCGGTGCCGTCCGATCGGTGCTCGCCCAGCGTCTCGTTCGACGCATCTGCGGCAACTGCAAGGAGGAGGTCGCGGTGGGCGACGAGATCTCCGACTTCCTCGTCATGCACGGCGTGACCGCGGACACCGTGATGCACGGCGTCGGCTGCGCGAGGTGCCGCGAAACCGGCTACCAGGGCCGGAACGGCCTCTACGAGCTGCTCGTCATGGACGACCACCTCGGCGACGCCGTCGCCCGCAACCCCAACGTCACCGAGTTCCGCCGCACCTGCGCCGAGCGCGGCATGGTCAACCTCCGCCAGGACGGCTTCAAGAAGGTGGCCGACGGCGTCACGACGGTCGACGAGGTGCTGCGGGTGACGGAGTCGACGATCTGAGGGGTCTGCAAGCCGGGTGGTGCCACGGACCACGAGCGCAGCGAGTAGTCCGTGCTCACTCCGCCATCACGTCCAAACACGCGAACGTCGAATCAACCAACGCCTCGACGTCGTACCCCCCCTCCAGCACCAAGACCAACCGCCCATCCGCGAACCGATCCGCAACATCGCGGACGATCCCGCACAGCGCCCCGAACCCCTTCGTCGTCACCTCCAACCCGCCCAGCGGATCGTCCCGGTGCGCATCGAACCCCGCGGACACCAGCACGAGGTCGGGGGCGAAGCGCGCGGCCACCGGCGGGACAACGTCGCGATAGAGCGCGATCATCGTCTCGTCGTCGGTGCCTGCCGGCACCGGCAGGTTGACGGTGTACCCCAGCCCCGCTCCCTTCCCCCGCTCATCGATCGCGCCCGTCCCCGGGTATAGCGGCGACTGGTGGCTCGACACGAACAGCACGTCGGCGTCGGCGTCGAAGATCTCCTGCGTGCCGTTGCCGTGGTGCACGTCCCAGTCGACGATCAGGACGCGCTCGACGCCGAGGTTCCGCGTCGCGTACCGCGCGGCGATGGCGATGTTGTTGTAGAGACAGAAGCCCATCGCCCGGCCGGACTCGGCATGGTGGCCCGGCGGACGCACGAGGGCGAACGCCCGGCGCGTCTCGCCGCCGAAGACCGACCGGACCGCCTCGATCGCGCACCCGGCGGCCAGGTGCGCCGCGTCCACGGAACCCGGGGAGACTCCCGTGTCCCAGTCGAGCTTCGCTGAGGACCCGCGCAGGGCCTCGATGCGTGCAACGTGCTCCGGGGTGTGTACGGCGAGGAGATCCGCCTCCGTCACCGCGGCCGGCTCGCCCCACACGACATCGTCGCGCGGCTGCGCCCGCAGAGCCTCCAGCAGCGCCGCCAGCCTCCGCGGGCACTCCGGATGCGTCAGCCCACTGTCATGCTCGAGCATCCGGTCATCGGTCACGAGCAACACGCGCTCACTCACACCCCGAGTCTACCGTATCCTCTGGCCATGCCTGCCGATCTCACCGGCCGTGTCATCATCATCACCGGAGCCAGCTCCGGCATCGGCGCCGCCACCGCGGTCGAGTGCGCCCGCGCCGGCATGCACGTCGTGCTCAATGCGCGGCGCGCCGACCGGCTGGAGGAGGTGCGGGATCGCGTCACCGGTTTCCGCCGCGAGGCGGTCACGGTGATCGGAGACGTGACCGAGCCCGGCATCTCCGGGCGGCTCCTCGACGCTGCCCACGAAGCGTTCGGCCGCCACGACGCCGTCTTCGCCAACGCGGGCCACATGGTGAGCCGGTCGATCGTCAACGGCACCGAGGACGAACTCCGCACGATGATGGACGTGCACCTCTTCGCGGTCGTCGATCTGCTGCAGGCAGCCGCGCGACGCCTGGCCGAACAGAGCCGACCCGGGCACCTGCTCGTCTGCTCGAGCTGCCTGTCGAAGTTCTCCCTGCCCTACTTCGGCGCGTACGCAGCGGCGAAGGCGGCCCAGGACGCCGTCTGCCGGGCGATGCGTCTCGAGCACGCCGGTGAAGACCTCTACGTCTCGAGCGTGCACCCGGTCACGACCGAGACCGAGTTCTTCGACGTCGGCGCCGACCTCAGCGGCATCGAGCGCCCGGACAAGGGCGTCCCCAACCATTCCACGGGTCTCTTCGTGCAGCCGCCAGAGCGCGTGGCCCGTGCCGTCGTGCGTTGTCTGCGTCGCCCCCGCCCGGAGGTCTGGACCAGCCACATCGTCCGCACCGTCGCGGGCGTGATGACCGCCTTCCCCCGGCTCGCGGACTTCCTGCTGCTGCGCCAGACCGCGGCCGAGCGCAAGGCGCTCCGCGCCCATGAGGAGCGACGAACGCGGTGACCGTCACCGTTCTCGAGGGCGAAAATGGTGTCTGTCACCATTTCCTACGAACGCGGTGACCGTCACCGTTCTCGAGGAGCTGGGTGCCGTGGTCTTGCCGAAGGCAGACCGCGTGCCATGGGCGCCCAACAACGCGGCCCTGGCTGCGCCAAGACCACGGCACCCGGAGATGCGCATCAGTTGCGTGACCGGTCCCCGATCAACTCGTCGAGGCGTTGCATCCGGCGCTCGTGCTGAGCTCGGCCCGGCTCCAGCAGCATCAGCGCCTTCACGTGCATGCGGGCGACTTCCAGTTGCCGGCTCTCGATCGCGATCGCCGCGGCAAGCTCGCGGTGACCGGCGTGGTAGGGGTTGACCGAGACGGCGCGGCTCGCCTTGGCCAGCGCCGCGTCGAGGTCGCCCGAATCTCGGTAGAGCGTCGCGAGCTGCCGAGCGAAGACCGGGGTCTTCTCATCGCGCACGTCCAGCTCCTCGAGGTGCGGGATCGCGAGCAGGGGATCGGGGCCGGCGAGGTGGATCTGGGCGAGCTTGCGGTGGGGGAACATGTCCACCGGTCGCAACCGCGTCAGACGCGTCAGGTCCTCGACGAGCGAGGCGTCGGGCTCGCCGAGCGCGTCGATACGCCGGCGGATCCACTCCGCGAGCAGTTCGGGGTGATCCGGGTGCTCGGTGAGCCAGGCGTCGAGCTGATCGTCATCGACCTTCACCGGCGGGCGCACGAGGTCGGGCCACTGGTCGGCGGTGAAGGGACGTTCGCCGGGCGAGGCGGGCTCGCCGACACGCCCCGTCATCGCCCCGACGATCGCGTCGAGCCGCGCCTGGCGCGACGCGGCCATCGCCAACGACAGCTCCGGGTCCGACCAGCGCAGTTCGTCGGCCAGATCCAGCATGCTCGGCTCCGGAACGAGGCCCCACGCCTTCACCTCCTCGCCCGCCCACGCGATGAACTCCTGGAAGAACCGAGCGCGGCTGATGCCCAGAGCGGTGAGCATCGCCTGCTCCTCGCGCTCGCCCTCGAAGTAGCGGGCGAGCAGCCGCACGAGCGCCGACGGACCGAAGCGCTCGTTCATGAACTCGACCATCCAGTGACCCTGCGCGTACGCCTTCCCGCGATCGCCCGGTCGCCGGGGACGCACGAACGCCCACTTGATGTCGTCGAGATCGAAGAGCGTTCCCTCTCGCCATGACCGCGCGAGCATCGTGCACTGCCCGTAGTCCCGCGGTGCGTGCTCCATGCTCACCGCCGCCGCTTCCGTGAGCCAGTGCGGAATCCTGAAACGCGTCTGGTCGAGCGTGATCGTGTGCGTGTACTCGTGCTGGAGCACGCGACGCCAGTCGAACGTGCCGCGGTGCATCGAGGGCGGCCCTTCCCGCGGCGCCTCGAGGGCGATGATCGGGCCCGTGCACGCCGCGATCGTGTGGATGTGCGGCATGCCGGTGATGCGCACGGCGAAGCGCTTGTGATCGGGCATCAGCTCGATGATCGTCTTTCGGCCCGTCTCCCAGCCGAAGCGGTCGGAGACGACCTCGTGGATGTGATCGAGCGGCTCCGGCATCAGGTCGACCATCACCTCGTCGATGCCCGGGCGGTAGCGGATCACGAAGTGCTCGGTCTCCCGCTCGCGGTACTCGGCGATCTCCTCGAGCAGCGCGAGGCTGTTCGTCGCCCGCTTGTTGAAGCGGTCGAGCTCGACCACGGCCTGGAGCACGTCCCGCGCCCGCGCGTCGCGGCCGGACTGCATCTCCATGAGGCCCAGCTCGATCTGCGGCGCGGGCCAGCCCGGCTGACGCAGGATCGCTTCGTCGAGCAGCTCCGCCGCCGCGTCGTACTGCCGGAACATCGACAGGAATCGCCCCGCCGTGTACCACGCGTCGGCGCTGCCCGGTGACAGCTCGTCGCACCGCGCGAGCGCCGCCCGCGTCGCCTGCGGGTCGTAGAGCAGCGCCGTCGCGGCCGCCATGAGCGCGTGCGCCCGGCGCATCTTCGGCCACCGCGAGGTGACCTTCTCCAGCACCGCCACCGCCTCTTCCGGATCGTTCTGCACGAGCCGGGATTCCGCGTGAAGCAGGTGCGAGAGCGGGTGCTGGCGATCGATTCGGCGCAGCGCCTCCACCGCTCGCTGCGCGCCGTCGAAGTCGAAGCGAGCGAGCGCGGCGCGTCCGAGTCGGTGCCACGCCTCGGCGCAACGCGGGTTCAGCTCCAGCGCCTGGTGCAGCGCCGTCACGCCCTCGCGCCGGTTGCTCTTGGCCAGCAGCAGCTCCGCCTCGGCAAGCAACGCCGGCCAGTAGAGCCGGTCGAGCTCCTGGTGCACGCGGCTCAGCAGCGTGATCATCGACTGGTAGTCGCGCCCCGGCTGCCCCTCGATCCGCGCGCGGATCGTCAGCGCGGCGACACCGTCGGTGAGGTCCGCCGCTTCCTCGAGGCGATCACGCAGGAGACGAGTGATGATCGGCTTGATCTCGCGCAGAGCCTCGTCGTACTCGCCGAGCCCCTCGTGGGCCTCGGCGCGCAGGCGACCGGCGGCGATCGACCGCTCGCCGGCGAGCAACGCGATCGCCTCGCGCAGCTCGCCACGACGCACGAGGGCCTCGCCGCGCATTGCGACCGGGGCCGCCGGATCGACGAGGGCGGGATCGTCGAGGCGCCACGCGTTCAGCGCGTCGCGGGCGCGTGTCGCCGGCGTGAGCAGGTCACGCTCGTCGCCGACACCGTGGAAGACGTGCAGCTCGGCCCGCTCCTCCTCGGTCAGCCACGGCGCGGAGATCGCGCGGAGCGCGGCGTCGGCAAGCTCGAACGACTCGGGTACGAGTGGGCGATCCTCGGGCGCCTGCGCCGTGGCTTCGGCGGCGAGGGCGATGGAGACCATGAGGAGGAGCAGGCGGCGAGGTCGTCGTTCGCGAATCATGCCATGACGATAGAGCGGTTTCACTCCAGATGTAGCGTTCTGAGTGCGATGCTCTTCGCCGTGGTGGCGTTGCCGGATCGAAGGCATATTGGAGGATACGTCGAGATTCGGGAACGTCGCCATGGCGGAGATGATCGTGCTCAGAACGCTACAGATGGAGTGAGACTGCTCTTGCTCACCGCTGGAGCGGTCGGATGTCGATCCTCCACTCGGCGGGGTCGGGCTCCTCGATGCGAAGCGTCTCGCGCTGAGAGGCGTCGAGATCGACGTTGCGCCGGACGTCGTCCAGACGCACGGTCTTGCGGTCGCCGTTGGGCTCCACGACCGCGATGCCGACGGGCAGACGCGTGGTTCGCTCGTAGAAGAGGTCGATCCGCTCGTACTCCTTCTCACCCGGCGTGCCCGGCTTCGGCACGAGCCGGAGGCCCTGGCTCACGGGGCGATCAATGAGCTTGGCGAGGGGTCCGTCGTCGGGCAGGTCGACGAGCTTCACGTCGAACCGCGCGAGCACCTCGCTGGCCGGCTGGCCGATCGGCAGAGGAATCGGTCCCTCGCCGAGGCGGAACGGATCGAACGTCTCGCCCGGGGCGGCGATCTCGCGCTTGATGAACAGCTTCTCGTCGTGGTCGATCTCGACGAGCCAGCGATCGCTGAAGACGAAGTGCGTGCGCCGGGCCCGCTTGCGCTTGTTCTCGATGACGGTGTCGAACATGAGCGCGATCCGCCGGCCCGTCTTCGGCGCTTGCTCGTAGACGATGCGGCCCTTGCGGATGACGCGATCGCCGAGCAGTTCGTCGTCGGTGACGTAGTGAACGAGAGCGGTGAACGCGCGGAGATTGCGCGCCGCCAGTTCCTGGGCGGCGAGGAGACGCTCGACGTCGTCGCCCTCGGCGGGGGTCGGCGCGGCCGGCGCGACCGGCCCCGGCACGCCCACCACCGGCGCCACGACGACCGGCGGCATCGCCGCCATGGCCGGCGCCTCGACGGCGGACGGGAGCAGCGCGGGGCTGAACGTCGCGGACGTGCCGACGCAGAGGGCGGCGATCCATCCGGCGAGGGCGCCGATCGCTTCGATCATCGGTGGGCTCCGAAAGAGGGACTCGACAGAAGGGACACGCGCGGCGGGGACGATGTTCCCCCGCGCCGCCCCGTCCTTCCTCACGGCCAACGGACGAGGGCGGCTTCAGATTTCAGCCGGATTCGAGATCGCCGACGATCGCGTCGATCAACGCGCCGAGGTGGCGGCGGGCGGCGGCAAGCTCTTCCTCGCCGTCGGTCATCGTGAAGATCTCCCGCGCCTTGCCCAGCGTCTTCCGCTGCGACGCCTCGCCGACCGCGTCGGCGAGGTTGTCGTACACGTCGGCGAGCTTGATCAGACGCCCCTGCCACGGTCCGTCGCGAAGCTGCTGCCGGTACCGCTTCTCGCGCTCCGGCTCGACGAGACGCATGTCCTTGGTCATGACGGCGACGAGATCGGCGACCTCCCCGCCGAACTGCCCGGCGACCTCGTCGTAGTCGACGTTGCAGTCCTCGATCACGTCGTGGAGATACGCGGCGGCGAGGATGGTCTCGTCGGTCACGCCGAAGACGACGGCGATCGTGAGCGCCACGCGACCCGGGTGGGCGGCGTACGGGGTCGTGCCGTCCCTGCGGACCTGGTTCAGGTGGGCGTGGGCGGACTTGGCGGCGGCGTGGTGCCAGAGGTGGGGCATGGGCATTACCTGGATCGCAGGAGCACGACCGCGTGCACCTCCACCGCTCGGCCTTCGCCGACGGCGTCGACACCCTCGTGGGTCTTGCCCTTGACGTTGACGAGCGCCCGGTCGCAGCCGAGGGTACGCGCGATGTTGTCGATCATGGCGTCGCGGTGGACGCCGAGCTTGGGACGCTCGCAGACCACCGTGACGTCCACGTTGCCGATGGCGAGGCCGTCGGCATCCATGCGCCCGGCGGCGTCGGCGAGGAACTGGGCGGAGTCGGCGCCGGCCCACCGCGGGTCGTCGTCGGGGAAGAGGCGGCCGATGTCCGGCGCGCCGATCGCGCCGAGCACGGCGTCGGTGATCGCGTGGTAGACCGCGTCGCCGTCGGAATGGCCCACCGGCCCGAGGTCATGGTCGAACCGCACGCCGGCGAGCACGAAGGGCCGACCCGCTCCGGCGGGGGCGACCGGCTCGAGGCGGTGCAGGTCGTAACCGTGGCCGATGCGCATGCGGCCACTGTACAAACTGGGCCGGTTTCCCGGGTTTCGCCGATACCTGCCCGTGGCGATCCCGTAGGAACGGTCCTTCGCCACCCGCTCCAGGAGTCCGGCCCGATGCCCAGCAAGCACCCGCTCACGTTCGCGCTCCCCGTCGCCGTCGCGCTCGTGACGCTGGCGACCCCGGCCTGCCACCGCCCGCAGGGGGCCCTGATGGCCCGGACCGGAAGCTCCCAGACCTACGCCTCGTACGAGACGCTGCCGAAGACCGTCAAGATCACCGACCTCCGCAACGGCGAGGTCGTGTTCGCGATGGACATCCCCGTCGGCAAGCAGCTCTCGCTGGACTTCCTCGACGGCGAGGGCGCCGATCCGGTCTACGCGCCGGATCTCATGCGGTACCAGGTCTTCGACTACGGCACCACCACCGGGAAGCTGCGCAGCATGCTGAGCGTGCCCGCCGCGAGCAGCCGACGGATCGAGGTCACGATCCGTCCGGCCCCCGAGTACGCCGCCGCCGCCTCCGACCGCGTCCTGCGGACCGACGAGACGGGCAACCGCCCGGACTGGTGGACGGCCGAGGGCGGGGAGCTGCCCGACGACCCCAAGGGCGTGAAGAACTACGACGACTGAGGCCCGCCCGGGGGCAGCGGGCACGGGTCGCGGCGGTGGCTACGATGACCGTATGAGCACCGTTCAGAACCCCTCGGAAACCGCCGCACGCACGCCCACGGCGCCCGATCCGGAGACCGTCACGATCTCCGGGTACGTCGTCGACCAGACCTACGGACCGGACGAGGTCGCGACCACGGCCCCGGACGCCCCGCGGCGACCGCACCCGCGTGTCGCCGAACCCGGGCAGTTCCCGTTCACCCGCGGCGTCCACCCGGGGATGTACCGCAACCGTCTCTGGACCATGCGGCAGTTCGCGGGCTTCGGCTCCGCGGACGACACGAACGCGCGGTTCAAGTACCTGCTGGAGAACGCCAAGGGCACGAAGGCGAACACCGGACTCTCCACCGCGTTCGATCTTCCCACGCTCATGGGACGCGACTCCGACGACCCGCTCTCCGCCGGTGAGGTCGGCCGGTGCGGCGTGGCCATCGACACGATCGACGACATGCACCGCCTCTACGCGGACATCCCGCTGGAGGACGTGACCGTCTCGCAGACCATCAACGGCCCCGCGGCGGTGATCTGGGCGATGTACCTGGCCATGGCCCGCGAGCGCGGCTTCGACTGGAACAAGCTCGGCGGCACGCTCCAGAACGACATCCTCAAGGAGTTCCACAGCCAGAACGAGTTCATCTATCCGCCGGAGCCGTCGGTGAAGCTCGTCGTGGACACGATCGAGTTCCAGACGAACCACGTGCCGCGCTGGAACAGCGTCTCGATCTCCGGCTACCACATCCGCGAGGCGGGCTCGACGGCGACGCAGGAGCTGGCGTTCACGCTCCGCGACGGGATGGAGTACGTCGAGTGGTGCCTCGAGCGCGGCCTCGACATCGACGCGTTCGCGCCGCGGCTGAGCTTCTTCTTCAACGCCCACAACGAGTTCTTCGAGGAGATCTGCAAGCTGCGGGCCGCCCGCCGCATCTGGGCGAACGTGATGAAGGACCGTTACGGCGCCAAGAGCGAGCGGTCGATGTGGATGCGCACGCACGTGCAGACCGCCGGGTGCTCGCTCACCGAGCAGCAGCCGCTCAACAACGTCGTCCGCGTCGCCTACCAGGCGATGGCCGGCGTGCTGGGCGGGTGCCAGAGCCTGCACACGGACTCGATGGACGAGACGCTCGGCCTGCCCACCGAGACCGCGGTCCGCGTCGCGTTGCGCACGCAGCAGATCCTCGCCCACGAAACCGGCGTGCACCGGACGGTCGATCCGCTCGGCGGGTCGTGGTTCGTCGAGTCGCTCACCGACGCGATCGAGCACGACGCGATGCAGATCATCGAGGAGATCGACGGCATGGGCGGCGTCATCGGCGGCATCCACAAGGGCTACTTCCGGCGCTCGATCGCCGAGGCGAGCTACCGCTTCGGCCAGGAGATGGAGGCCGGGGACCGCATCGTCGTCGGCGTGAACGCCTACGAGGACGGCAACGAGGACCACCAGGTCGAGATCCTCCAGATCCCGCACGAGGTCGAGGAAGTCCAGTGCACGCGTCTCGACGACTTCAAGAACGCACGTGACGCCGACGAGGTGGCCCGCGCCCTCGAGGAGATCCGCCGCGCCGCGAGAGCCGACGAGAACCTCATGCCGGCGCTCGTCGACGGCGCGTCGCACCGCTGCACGCTCGGCGAGATGGTGCAGGCGATGGCAGACGTGTACGGCCGGTACACGGGCGGGCCGGAGTGGTAAGGCCATTCACTTCGAAATTCGGATTTCGAAATCCGCACTCCGCAACCCCCAATCCTTGATCCACGATTCGCCAGTTCAGAATTGGCGGTGATTCCGCACTGAGGAATTCAGGATCAAGGACTGGGGGTTGCGGAATCCGGATTCCGGATTTCGGATTCCGAAGTTGTCGGCCCCGAAAGGGGGGCGAGATACCGGTGGCGTCCGCCCCCCGGTCCGTCCGACAATCATGATATGAACGAGCCCGACCACCAGCCCGGTGAACGGTTCGATCTCGCGATGATGTGGCTGCTGATCGCGGCCTTCCTGCTGGCCCTGCCGCTGATGTTCGTGCATCCCGGCGCGGTCCTGGCCCTCTTCTGGATGGGTCTCATCGTCCTCGCCCTGGCCGTCGCCTTGGGCAAGCTGGCGATGAAGGTCCGTCGAATGTGGATGAGGCGGGTCTAGCAGGTCGGGGAGTGACAGGAGCAGTTCCGCGAGCCGGTTGAACGAAGTCGCACGCGGCATGTCAGTGACCGGTGCGCGCGCGGGCTCCGCCGTCAGGGCGAGCGCGTCACGATCTCGTAGCTGACCTGGCCCGTCTCCCGATCGCGGCTCCACCGGATCGACAGCCCCCGCGGACGCAGGTGCTTCGTGGAGATCGCCGCCGGCATCGGCTGGCTGGCCTCGCGCAGTCGGCCGCGACGCGACAAACGCCGGCGCTTCGGCTCTTCCACCACGAACACGGGCTGCTCCCGCGTCAGGTCGTCCATCGGGATCACGAAGTTGTCGGCGTCCTTCGCCGCCAGCGTCGCGCTGACCCCGTGACGCTCGAGGTGGTGCTCGAAGTCGATCGACCGCAGCGCCTCGGCGAGGTCGTCCAGCGACGTCGGCACCACCTGCTGCCGGCTCAGGTGCAGAGCGCCGGCGGCGATGAACTCGATGCGCTCGACGGCGGTCACGAACGCGCTGGGCTTCGCCGCGAGCGCGTACCGCTTCCACTGCTTCTCGAACGCGTCGAGGTCGCCGCCGAAGACCTGCACGAACGCCTCCTCGGATGGAATGCCGTTGTTCAGCAACCGGAGGTACCGCTCGAACGCCGGCTGGTACCGCGTCTCGTCGGCGTAGACGAGGAAGTGGACCATCGACCACGCCTGGTTGTAGTAGATGGCGGCGTCACCGTTCTTGACGTTCTCGTTCCACGTCTGGTTGGACATGCGAAGCATGGCCGAGAACGGCACGTGCTCGTTGCGCTCGATGGCGTTCTTGACGCGATCGATCACGCGCGGCGTGGACTGGCCGAGCACGAGACGATCGCCCACACGCACCGCCTCGCCGAAGAACTCCGCGAGCCCCTCGTTCAGCCACAGCGGCAGGTCGTTGCCGAAGCGGCTGAACGCGAACTGGTGAAAGCCCTCGTGCTGGATGACGTGATGGACTCGACTGGCCGCGAGGTCCTCCGTCCAGAACGCGAGCCCGCTGCCCTGCTGGTTCACGAAGAACATGCCGCCGGAGCCCTTGCCGTCGATCCCCCACCGGCCCGCGAGCGTGCGCAGGTACTCGGAGCGCCGGGCGAAGATGTAGACGTCCAGTTGCTCCGGCCCGCGCGGCGGCAGGGACGCGAGCCGCCAGGAGAACTCCCGGTACATGAAGTCGAGGTGCCGACCGTACGCGCGGGCCTCGGCCCTCGGAAGGTCGGTGCGGATGAAGTAGTGCTCGCTGGTTCGCGTGGTCGTGCGCTGCCACCACGGCTTCTCGGCGCGGCGCCCGACCTGCGCGGCGGCCGGCGCGGCGAGCGCCGCCACCGCCGCGAGCAGGGCGACCAGGATTCCACGGAACTTCATGGCCCGATTCTACGCGGGCCCCGGGCCTCTCAGAATCCCAGACGATTCCGCTGCTCGTCGTCGAACGCCTCCGTCCCGGTGCGGTCGGAAACCAGCATCGCGACGTCGTCGCCGACCATGAGCACCACCGTCGGCGTCGTCGCCAGCGCGGCCCGCAGGTCCTTGCGGTGCCGCACCAGCTCGAAGTACGCCTCGGAGCCGAAGCGGACGACCACCAGCTCGGTCTCCTCGCCGACCGCCGCATCCACGAGGTACCGGCCCATGCGGTGGTACCAGCGGCCGCCGATCTTGCGATACGCGAGCATGGACTTGTCGAGGCGGCCCTCGTCGCGGCTGCGTGCTTCCTTGAGGTCGGCGTTCTTGCGCGCGATGAGGTTGGCGACCTTGCCGCTGGTCGCCGTCGCGCCTTCCGCGGCGGCGTCGAGGTCGATGTCGTAGAACTGGTCACCGAAGACCGCGATGTCGCCGAGCGTGGGTGCGCCGTCCGCGGTGGTCACGTTGAACGCCTCACCGCCGGCGGCCTGGCCGAGCCGCACGCGCACCGCGGGCGAGGACGCCCGCCGGGAGTGAAGGCGACCCTCGAACCCAGGAGCGCCGCCGCCGATACCGGGCCGGCCGCGCAGCGTCACCGCCGGCTGCTCCGGGTTCACCAGCCAGCTCGTGTACGGCGTCTGGATGCCGTACTCCTGGCTCAGGGCGAGAACCTCGGCGAGCATCTCCCTGGACTCGCCGTGGGCGCGGATCTGCTCGATCAGGTAGGCGATCTTGCGTCCCGCCCACACGCTCGCCACGTAGTCGGCGTTCTCGGTGTTCGTGAACTTGATGGACGGCCAGACGTACTCGACGCGTTGTCCTCCGCGCATCGCGCTCAGCTTCACCGAGCCGGACGCGGTTTCCGTGAACCGGCCCGCGACGACGAGCTGCTGGCCGTGGTAGAGGTCGCCGAGCGTCGCCGGGAAGCGCTCCGTGGCTGCGATCGGCAGGGAAAGGTGAAGGCCGGTGAGCACCGGACGGCTGATCACGCTGAAGAAGTCGCCGAGCACCAGCTCGAGGTTCTCACCCGGCTGCACGTAGCGCGTGCGTCCCGTGAACGCGCTGGCGAGCCCGTCGAGCAGAACGGTGTTGACGTCGTGACCGACGCCGAACGGGAAGATGCGGACGCCGGCCGGGGCCGCGCCCATCGCGCTGAGGATCTCCGGCGGCGTGCGGTTCCCGCGCCCGTCTGTCAGGAACACGACCACGAACGGTCGCTTGACCTCGTCGGCCGCCGATCGCATCGCCATCACGTGATGGAGCGTGTCGGCGATGTTCGTGCCGCCCGCGGCCTGGAACGCGTCCACCCACGCCCGCGCCTTGCCGCGAGCCTCGGCGCTCGCCTCGCGCGGCTCGTCGAAGAGCATGTCGAAGCCCGTCGAGAAACGCACCACGCTGAACCGGTCGCGCTCGTCGAGCCGGTCGATGCAGTACTTGAGGGCCGATTTCGCCTGCTTCAGCTTGTCGCCGGCCATCGAGCCGCTCGTGTCGATGACGAAGACGACGTCCTGCGGCTCGCCGGCGGTCTCCGGCCAGAGCTGGCGCGGCGTGAGCATGAGCACGAAGTGCCCGGGTTGCTCGTCGCCGGGCTGGTGGGCGACCACCGAGAGGCCGACGTCGGAATCGTCCGTCGCGTACAGCAGGAGGAAGTCGTCTTCCAGGCTTCCCTGCGAAGCCTCGTAGGCGATGTGCGCCGTGCGCTCGTCGCTGCCGCGGACGACCTCGATGGAGTGCGTCGGCGACCAGATGTTCTTGAGCGGGACCGCCGTGCCCAGCTCCACGTTGAACCGCACCGTGCCGTACGCCTGTCCCGCCGTCTTGCGCGTGCGCAGCGGGTAGTGGTACCCCGTCATGCCGCTGACGGGCTGGCAGATCTGCTGGTAGCGGAGCTTGATCGTCGTCTCGCTCTCCGGCTCGATCGGGAAGATGCGCATCTTGAGCAGGCGCCGACCGATGAACTCGATGAGCCCCGGGTCCTTCAACTGGCGCACGATCGACTCGTAGACCTGCGCCGCCTGCTCGGCGGGCAGCACTTCGCCCCTGACCATCTTGCCGTTGAAGGTCATCTGGAAATCGGTGAGGTCCGCGTCCTCCGGCAGCGGGAACAGGTACGTCGCCTCCAGCCGCTGCTTCGTGTCGTTGCGGAACGTCTGGGTGACGTTGGTGACCGCGACCCCGTTGACGATCTTCACGTCCACGAGGTGATCGGTGACGCGCAGCGGCGGCAGCGTCTGGTCGGTCGGCGCGAGCAGGCCGGCGGCGTGCGCCGCGCTCGGGCAGGTACCGGCGACGACGAGGGCGACGAGACCGGCGAGAAGGCCGGACGACGGACGGCGGGTGAGCTTCGACATGGCATCGCTCCCGGCGAGATGGTTGAGGTAGCGGGATGCGGGCGGGCGAGGGAACGCCCCCTACGATTCAACGACGCGGGGGCCCCTTTCTTAGGACGCCGGCTCAATGGCCAACGTTCAACGAATTCTCGGACAGACGCGACGCCGGCTGCTCGCCCGGCGAATGCTCCGGCGGGCCGGCACCGGCCTGACCGTCGCCCTCGCCGCGGCGTGCCTGCTGCTGCTGGTCGACCGCGGCCTCGGCTGGGGCCTGCCGGCGGGTGTCTATCTCGCCATCGCAGCCGCCGGAGCGATCCTGGGAGTCCTCCGGGCGGTCTTCGAGGCGCAGGGGGCGTTGCCCGCGGCGGTGCACCTGGACCGCCGGTGCCGGCTGTCGGACCGCCTCGCATCGGCCGTCGCGGTCGCCAGGACGCATCCCGGCACCGACCCCGCATTCGCGGAGCTGGTCCGCCGGGACGCGGATCGCGTGGCCGCGGGCGTGGATCCCCGCTCCGCCGTGCCGGTGCCGGTGCCACCCATGCTCGTCGTGGCGGCGGCGCTCGCGGTCGTGCTCGCGGGCGGCGTGGCGTGGCTGCCGGAAGCCGGCGGCGCCGAGGCTCCCGTGCCCGACCCGGCCGCGACCGAGGAGCGCGAGCAACGACGGGCCGACGCCGTCGAGGCCATCGAAGAGACCGCACGCGAACTCGCCGCCGAGGAGGAGACGCTCGACGACGACGCGCGGGAGACCGTCGACGCCCTGGAAGCGCTCGCGAACCAGCTCGGCAATCCCGAGACGGCCACGCCCGAGAAGACGCCGGACGAAGCCGCCGCGGAACTCGCGGAGTTGGCCGAGCAGGTCGCCGCCGAAGCCAACCGCGAAGAGGCCGCCGCCGCGGAACTCGCCCGCCGTTTCTCCGGCCTCGAGGAGCCCCAGACCCCCCTGCGTCGCGACGACCTCCCCGTCGACCTCCCCCCGGAAGATGGGGTCGGGTCTGATCAACCACCGGAAATGAGGCCCGACCCCATTTCTCCTGGGGAGGTGCGGGAGGCGCTTCGGGCCGGTGACCTGGAGCGGGCGGCGGATGTGTTGGAGGAGATGATGCGGGGGGCCGACGCGCTCGGTGACGAGGAGCGTCGGGCGTTCGCGGAGGAGATGCGCGACCTGGCGCGCGACGTCGCCGAGGCCGGGACGGAGGAGGACGCCGACCTCGCCGCGCAACGAGAGCACCTCGAGCAGGCGCTCCGCGACCAGGGGATCGACGAAGAGGCGCTCCGCGAGCTGATGGGCGAAGAGGACGCGGCGGCGGAGGGCGAGGACATCCCGCTGGCGACCGCGGAGGAGATCGCCGAGGCGTTGCGTCGCGAGGGCGTGGACGAGCAGGTCGCCGAGGACCTCGCACGCGACGTCGAAACGCAACGCGACGCGGAGACCGCCCAGGAGCAGGCGCAGCGCGATGCGGAGGAGGTCGCCGAGGCGCTGGAGGAGGTCGCCGAGCGCGTGAAGGAGCCCGCGCCGGAACAGGAGGAACCGCCGGACCAATCGGAGCAGGACCGACAGGGCGAAACGCCCGAGCAACAGCAGGGGCAACAGCCTGGTGAGCAGCGCGTGGCGCCGGAGCAGCGACAACAGCGGCAACCATCCGGCGAGCCGGGTGATCCGCAGGAGCAACCGCAACAGCAGCCGTCGGGCGAACAAGGCCAGGAGCAGGAGCAGCAACGGCAGCAACAGCAGCAGCCGGGCGAGCAAAGCCAGGAGCAGCAGCAGCAACAGCAGCCGCCGGGCGAGCAAGGCCAGGAGCAGCAGCAGCAACAGCAGCCGTCGGGCGAGCAAGGCCAGGAGCAGCAGCAACCGCAGCAACAGCAGCCGTCGGGCGAACAGGGCCGGGAGCAACAGCAACAACCAACGAACGGACCGGGTGAGCCGCCGCCCGATGAGCAACGCCGATCGCCGGAGCAACCGCAGCCGGGCGCGAACGGCGAGCGTCCCGATCCGGCCCGGACCCTGCGCGAGATGCAGCGGCGCCGACGCGCCGCCGGCGCGAAGCGACGCGCCGCCGAGCGCATGGAGGACACGGCGCGTCGTCTCGCCGAGGGCATGAGCGAAGCCGAACGCCGGCGCTGGGCGCAGCAGTGGGCGCGCGAGCAGGGCGGCGAGCCCGGCCGCGGCGGCGCCCGCGCGCCGGAGCGAGACCCCGCCGGATCCGATGCCAGAGCCCGCGACCTCGACCTCGCCGGCGACGAACCGATCGAGACACCGCCGATCGACTTCCTCGACGAACGTCGCGACGACGTCCCCCGCCCGCCGTCCGCCGGCCCCGAAGACGCCCGCCGCGTACGCCGCGCGGTCCGCGCCGCAGAACGCGCGATCGAGGATTCGTCCGTACCCCCCCGCTACCACGACCTGATCCGACGCTACTTCGACCGGCTGAAACGCGAAGCGGACGCATCCGGCGAACCGGCGGGAAGCGACGACGGTTCGTGAGCATCTCCTTCGACCATCCCCGCCTGCTGCTGCTGGCGTTGCTGATCGTGCCGCTGACGATCATCGGGTGGCGCTCGCTCGCCGGACAGGACCGGCTACGTCGCACGACGGTCGTCGTCATGCGATCGCTGTTCGTGGTCGCGCTCGTGATCCTGCTCGCCGGTCCCAGCACGCGCCGCGAGCACGACCACCTCACGGTCATCGGTCTCCTCGACGTCAGCGGGTCGGTGCAGCGCTTCGCGCAGATCCCCAGCGATCCCGAGGAGCGGCTCTCGTACATCGCCGCCCTGCGCTCGTGGTTCCGGGCCGCCACGAGCACCAAGGCTCCCGAGGATCGCTTCGGGCTCGTCGTGTTCGACGGCGACGCGATCGCCGTCTCCGCCCCCACCCGCGGCGAGCACCTCGACGAGATGCCCGACGGCATCGTCGCCACGGGCACGAGCATCGAGGCCGCGATCCGGCTCGGCCTGGCGATGTTCCCGCCCGACACGGCGCGACGGCTGGTCCTCGTCTCCGACGGCAACGAGACGATCGGCGATGCCGTCACCGCGGCGCGCCAGGCGGCCGGGGGATCCGGTGACACCGGCGACGCGGCGGACGCGCGGTCGGTCCCGATCGACGTCCTGCCGATCGCCTACCGCGTCGCCGGCGACGTGCAGATCCTCCACGTCGAGGCGCCCCCACACGCGCAACCGGGGCAGACGGTCACCGTGCGCATCAACCTCGAGGCCACCGGGGAGACGACGGGACGCCTGACCCTGCGACGCGAGGGCGTCCCCGTCGACCTCAACGGCGGACGCCCGGGACGCTCGCGCCGCATCGCCGTTCCCGCCGGACGCTCCGTGCATCTCGCCCCGGTCAGGCTCGGCGAAACGCCGGTGAACCGGTTCGTCGCGGTCTTCGAGCCCGACGATGCCGACGAGGACGTGCTGCCGGACAACAACCGCGCCGAATCGTTCACCGCCACGCCGAGCCGCGGGCGCATCCTGATCGTCGACCGCTCCCCCGCCGGACCCCACCCGCTCGCCGAGATGCTCGCGGCGGCGCAGCTTCCCGTGACCGTGCAAACCCCGGCGGACCTGCCCGCCGACCTGCTCTCGCTCCAGAACTACGACCTCATCGTTCTCGACGACGTCCCCGCGTTCGAGATGGGCACCGATCAGCACGAGCTGCTCAGCCGTTACGTCAACGATCTCGGGGGCGGCCTGATCATGGTCGGCGGCGAGGACTCGTTCGGCGCCGGCGGCTGGAACGGAACCGCCGTCGAGGACGTGCTCCCGCTCGAGCTCGACCCGCCGCGCGAGCTGCGTCTGCCGGAGGCGGCGCTCGTGCTCGTCCTCGACCAGTCCGGATCGATGAGCCGCCACGTCGCCGGCGCCCGGGCCACGCAACAGGAGGTCGCCAACGAGGCG
The DNA here is from genome assembly GCA_024226535.1 of Planctomycetota bacterium. Lineage (GTDB taxonomy): Bacteria > Planctomycetota > Phycisphaerae > Phycisphaerales > SM1A02 > JAAELP01. The sequence goes on from JAAELP010000224.1 coordinate 28,955, forward strand.
GCCGCGCTCGCGATCGAGTCGCTGCGGTCCGAGAGCCTCGTCGGCGTGGTCACGTTCCACAGCTTCGCGACCGAGTACGTGCCGCTCCAGCGCAACGAAGATCCCGAAGCGATCGCGAACCGGGTGCGCCGCATTTCCGCCGGCGGCGGGACCGATCTCGCGCCGGCGCTGCGCAAGGCGCACCGGATGCTGCGTGACGTCAAGACCGACCGCAAACGCGTGGTGTGCCTCACCGACGGGCAGTCCGAAGGCGCCGACCTCGAGCCGATCGCGCAGCGCATGGTGGACGACGACATCAAGATCACCACGATCGCGGTCGGGGACGACGCCGATCACGAGACGCTCAAGAAGCTCGCCGAGATCGGCCAGGGCGAGTTCTTCCCCGTGTACAACCCCAAGGCCCTGCCACGCGTGCTCGTGGACTCGGTGCAGGTCATCAACAAGCCGCTCATCAAGGAGGTCCCGTTCGTGCCGGTCGTGCGCGCGACGGGATCGACGCTCACCGCGGGCATGGCCGATGCGCCGGAACTGGCCGGGCTGGTCGTGACCGCGCCGCGCCCCGACCCGACGGCCGTCGTGGAGATGTCGCACCCCGAAGGCGAGCCGCTGCTCGCGCACTGGCAGGCGGGCCTCGGACGCGCGGCGGCGTTCACGAGCGATCTCGGCGGCCCGTGGTCACGCGGGTGGGACGGCTGGCCGGTCGCCGAGGCGTTCTGGACACAGCTCGTGCGGCGCATCGCGCGTCCCGCCGTCAGCCAGGACGCCGAGTTGTACGCCGAGATCCGCGACGGCCGTCTGTCGATCACGGTCGAAGCGATCGGCGAGGAGGGGTACCTCGATTACCTGCGCGTGGACGGAACCGTCTACACCCCCAGCGGTCGCTCCGTGCCGGTTCGCCTCACCCAGACGGGGCCGGGCCGATACGAGGGCTCGGCCCGCGCCGACGAGCCCGGCAACTACATCGTCGCCCTGAACCCACGGCGCGGCGAGCGGCGTCTCGCCCCGCTCATCGGCGGCGCCAGCCGACCGACCGGTGACGAGTTCCGGCGGTACCGCTCGAACCTCGACCTGCTGGAGAGCATCGTGCAGATCACGGGGGGCCGCCGGCTGGAGATCGCCGATCCCGCCGCGGTGGACCTGTTCGATCGCACCGGCATGCCGCCGAGCGTCTCGCTGCTGCCGGCGTGGCGAACGCTGCTGGTGCTCGCGCTGGCGCTGATGCTGCTGGACGTTGCGAGCCGGCGCATCGCGTGGAGCGCGGCGGCGATCCGCGCGACGCTCGCCCACCTGGTGGGCCGCGTCACGCCCGCGCACGTTCGCGCCGGCGAGGCGGCGGCCACCCTCGCCTCGTTGCGCGAGGTGAGCAGCGCGCTCGACGACCGCGTCCGCGCCGAGTCCCAGCGCGCCGGGACGCTTCCCAAACCCGCCCCGAAGCCACGGACCCCGGAGCGCCCGACCAAGGCCGCACCGCCCGAGCCGTCACGGATCAGCGCCGCCCTCGATGCGTTCCTCGGGCGTCGCGCGAAGAAGCACGACGAGCCCGCGGAGGCGCCGCGCGAGGCCGACGAGGAGCCCTCCCGGCCCGACGCCGCAACCGAAACGACGAGCGGACTGCTCGAGGCCAAACGCCGCGCGCGAAAACGGATCGGCGACTAGGTCCTGTTTGACGGCTCAGAACCTCGCCTGAGCACGGTCATTTCCGCCGTGGCGGCGTCGCCGAATCTCGACGTATCTCCCAGATATGTCGTCGATTCGGCTCCTTGCCACGACGAAAAGCACCGCACCCAGTCGAG
>JAAELP010000225.1 GCA_024226535.1 Planctomycetota bacterium
CCTTTCTGGACGGCGGTTGTTTGTCGAGGCTGGCCGGACCCTGGAAAATCAGGACGTGCAAAAGCATCATGAGCGGCAGCGGGCGGCACGGCCTTTCCGGGTGGCAGTTGTTTATCGAGGTTGGCCGGGTGCTGGAAAATCAGGACGTGCAAAAGCATTATAAGCGGCAGTGGGCGGCACGGCCTTTCCGGGTGGCAGTTGTTTATCGAAGCTGGCCGGGTGCTGGAAAATCAGGACGTGCAAAAGCATCATGAGCGGCAGCGGGCGGCACGGCCTTTCTGGATGGCGGTTGTTTATCGAAGCTGGCCGGGTGCTGGAAATTCCAGCCATGCGAAAGGATCATGAGCGGTAGCGGGTGGCACGGCCTTTCTGGACGGCGGTTGTTTGTCGAGGCTGGCCGGACCCTGGAAAATCAGGACGTGCAAAAGCATCATGAGCGGCAGCGGGCGGCACGGCCTTTCCGGGTGGCAGTTGTTTATCGAGGTTGGCCGGGTGCTGGAAAATC
>JAAELP010000226.1 GCA_024226535.1 Planctomycetota bacterium
CATTTTTTTAGCTGCATCTGCTTGATACATTTCTTCAAAATCTGAAAGCTTGATTGCTTCAAATTCGTCTGGTTTTAAAACTACTTCCGATAATAAACGCAAAGGAATTCCTCGCGGCTTATAGTAGTCAACTATAATATTGGACATTATTTTTCTGTTTCTAAGTGGTCTTGCTGCCATTTCATACTCCTTTTTAAGTTTTCCAAAAGCAATTTACATTAACATTATTTCTAGCATATGCCAATAATAAAAGGAAATTTTCTCAAAATAAAATTAATGAGCCAATTGCAAAAGTCAGGAAAAAAGAATTAATTTAATTTGAAGTGAAAGAGAATTCATTTAACCTTAAATAGACAAAAATAATGGAAATAAAATGAGAACTCTTTCAAGTACATTTAATAGCATTCAAAAGGGCTCTTTCGGGATTTTAGTGGATGAGGCTTGACAACATCTGGGAATAAAGATAAAGAAAGGACTCCCGTTAACACGAAAAATAAAAAGGAGTCCTTTCAAATGTATAATAACGAAGCTATCACGAAACTGCTTGGCATTC
>JAAELP010000227.1 GCA_024226535.1 Planctomycetota bacterium
CGGGGGCGGTCCGTAGAACTCTGTAGATGAACAGCCAGCCCCGACAGAATCTCGATGACGTCTCAGGCGTTCGCGCCGGCGCGCTCCTGGTCTGCGCCTTGATGCTCTGGACGCTGCCGGCAGCACGCGTCCGGGCGAACGACGTGGCTTGGATCGACCTCGACCAGCTCACCGACGCCGAGCTCATCGAGAGGTACCGGAGAGCGACGAAATTCGAGTTCTCGCGGAAGTACGACTATGCCCAGGCGATGATCGAACGCGACGTCGCGGCCTTCGTCCCGGTCGCACGGGAAGATCTGGCGCACGGCGATCGGCGGACACGGTGCGTCGCCGGTTTGATCCTGGCGCGCGCGGGGCACGACGACGGCCTGCACCTGGTGCTCGACGAATTGGCGGCGGTTTCCGGGCCGCCGCCGGCACCGGGAAGCCGGCGCGAGCAGCAGCGCCGATTGATGATGCGCACCAGCGAGCGCTATTTCGCGCTCCTCATCCTCGGGCTGATCGGCGACGATCGGGCGGTGCCGGCCTTGATCGCGGCGACCCGCGACCCGACCGTCGACTACCAGGCTGCGATCTCCCTCGGCCAGATCGGTGCCGCCGGCGCCGTCCCCGCCTTGCGCGAGCTGGCCGCGGCGCGGCCGGACGAGCGACACTGGGCGGGCTACGCGCTGGCCCGCATCGGCGAGGACGAAGGCTATGATCTGCTCTTCGACGTCCTGCGCTCGGACATGCGCTGGAGCGAGCACCGGCATGCGATCAACTCCCTGGGCGAGCTCGGCGACGATCGCGCCGTCCCGATCCTGAGCCGAGTGCTCGCCGAAGCCGACGTTCACCTGCGGGTGGCCGCCGCGCGGGCGCTCGGAGCGATCGGCTCGAGCACCGCGGTGCCCGCGCTGCTCGCGGCTCTGGAGGACACCGAGACGGTGAGCAACGAGAGCGTCACCGTCGCCGAGGTGGCGGCTGAGGCGATCGCGACGATCGACGCGCCCCGTCCATAGCGGGGCGGAATGCGGCGTTCAAGCTAAAGAGAACCCCGGGGCGCGATCCACCGTACAGGCTGCCCGGTGATCGCGGCGATCCGGTCGTAGTCGGCGTCGTAGTGCAGGACGATCGCCTCTGCGGCTTCCGCAGCTGCGGCGATCACCAGGTCAG
>JAAELP010000228.1 GCA_024226535.1 Planctomycetota bacterium
AGCCACGAGGAGACGTACACGAGCAACGCAAAGCTGGCCGCGTGCGATTCCGGGAAGCCGTACTCGCTGAAGCCCTTGAGCTGCCGGAAGCAGCGATCGGCGAAGTCCGGGTCGTAGCCGTTGTCGATCATGCCGTTCAGGAAGCGATGGCGGAACTGCTCGAACTTGTTGCCGCGACGCTTCCACGCCGCCATCGCCCGCCGCAACTGGTCCGCCTCCCCCGCCGTGAACCCCGCGGCCACGATCGCCAGCGACATCGCCTGTTCCTGGAACAGCGGCACCCCGAGCGTCTTGCCGAGCACCTTGCGCACACGCTCGTCGGGATACGTCACCGGCTCCTCGCCGTTGCGCCGCCGGAGGTACGGGTGCACCATGTCGCCCTGGATCGGTCCGGGACGCACGATGGCCACCTCGATGACGAGGTCGTAGAAGTTGCGAGGGCGCAACCTCGGTAGCATCGACATCTGCGCCCGCGACTCGATCTGAAAGACGCCGATGGTGTCCGCAGCACAGATCATGTCGTAGACGAGGGGATCCCGGGGCGGGACGTTGTGCAGGGCGATGGGCGCCTCGGACGCGGGACGTTCGGCGTTCAGGAACTCGAACGCCTTCCGAATACACGTCAGCATTCCCAGCCCCAGCACGTCCACCTTGAGCATGCCCACCGCGTCGATGTCGTCCTTGTCCCATTCGATCACCGTGCGATCGGGCATCGCGGCGTTCTCGATGGGAACGAGCTCGCAGAGTGGGCGCTGGGTGATCACGAAGCCGCCGACGTGCTGGGAGAGGTGCCGTGGGAAGCCGAGGATCTCCTGAGAGAGCACGCGCAGGCGTCGGATGGACGGATCGTCGGGGTCGATGCCGATGTCGCGGAGCTGCTCGGGCTGGCCGACGCCGTCGTGCCACCAGTCGATGTTGCGGGCGAGGCGATCGACGCAGTCCAGCGACAGCCCCAGGGCCTTGCCGACCTCGCGTACGGCGCTGCGGCCTCGATAGCTGATGACCTCGGCGGTCAGGGCGGCGCGGTCTCGGCCGTACTTGCCGTAGATGTACTGGATGACCTCCTCGCGACGCTCGTGCTCGAAGTCGATGTCGATGTCCGGCGGCTCGTCGCGCTCCTTGCTGATGAAACGCTCGAAGAGCAGGTCGATGCGGTCGGGATCGACGGCGGTCACGCCGAGGCAGTAGCAGACGGCGGAGTTTGCCGCCGCCCCTCGCCCCTGGCAGAGGATGTCGCGGGAGCGGGCGAAACGCACGATGTCGTGGACGGTCAGAAAGTACGACGGGTACCGCAGCTCGTCGATGAGCTTCAGCTCGTGGGCGATCCGATCGCGGACGGCGTCGGGGATGCCGCGCGGGTACCGCTCCCTCGCCCCGCGGGCCGTGAGGTCGCGCAGGTGCTGCATCGGGGTGCGTCCGGGCGGGCAGACCTCCTCGGGGTACTCGTAGCACAGCTCGTCGAGGCTGAACGCGCTCGCGCGTTCGGCGATCTCGACGCCGCGGGCGAGGGCCCGGGGATACGCGTCGAAGAAGTCCGCGAGCTGCTCCGGCGGCTTCAGGCAACGCTCGGCGTGCGGCGCGAGACGGAAGCCCGCGCTCTGGATCGTGCACCCGTGCCGGATGCAGGCGAGCACGTCGTGCAGGGCGCGCCGCTCCGGCACGTGGTAGTGCACGTCGTTCGTCGCCACGAGCGGAATGCCCGTGTGCCGTGCGAGGTCGACGAGGCGACGCAGGTGCTCGTCGTCATGTCCGTCGTAACGCCGGGACGCGGCGAGAGAGAGTCGGTGGCCCGTGAAGACGCTCGCGAGCCCCGCGAGCTTCTCGAGGTACGCCTGGTCGACGACCGCGGGCGGAACGGTGACCGCGAGCAGGTCGTCGGCGTGCTCGAGCACGTCGTGCAGCGTCAGGTGGCACGAGCCCTTCTCGGCGCGACGCTTGCCGATGGTCAGGAGCCGGCAGAGCCGCGCGTACGACGCGCGGTTCGTGGGATAGACGAGCAGGGAGAGTTCCGGCAGCTCGAGCCGGCACCCGATGACGAGCGGGATCCCGATCTCCTTCGCGGCGACGTGGGCGCGCACGATCCCGGCGAGGCTGTTGCGATCGGTGATCGCGATCGCGCGATGTCCCAGCGCCGCCGCCTGCTCGACGAACTCCTCGGGGTGGCTGGCGCCGGTGAGGAAGGTGAAGTTGCTGGTGGTGTGGAGTTCGGCGTACGACAGGGCGGCGCGGCGGAACGCGGGCGGATCGGCGCCGGACGTCGGTCGCTTCGACCAGGGATGTGGTCGCGACTTGGGAGCGGGGATCTCCGGCATCGCTCATGCCCATTGGCCGTGTACGAACCAGTAACCGGATTCGAGCGCGCGGTAGACCCAGAGCCACTGGCCCGTCTCGTCCTGAACGCGGAAGTAGTCGCGGGCGGCTCGACATGGGATCCCGCCGTCGCTCCCCCGCCACCATTCCTCCCCGATGCGCTCCGGACCGCACGAGGACGTGACATGCCGCGGCTCGCCACGCCAGCGCATCCACGACGGCGGGCCGTCGGGGGCGAGGGCGAGGACCTCGATGCGTTCGGGGTGGTCGAGGAGGAGGGAGGGGCGGGGGGATTGCGGGGATGGCTGGGATTGCGGGGATGGTTGAGATGGCTGGGATTGCGGGGATGTCGTGGGATTGGTGCGGAAGGTGCGTTCGGGGAGGTGGGATTCGATCGGCGTGATACGGACCGTTCGGTCGTCGCCGAGACGGTCGGTGAGGGTGTCGATGAGCTCGCCGAGACACTGCTCGTGCGCGACGCCGTGGTTGGAGCCGTCGGCGCCGTCGCGCCAACGCTCGGTCTGGGCGTGGGGCAACCGGCCGACGGCGGTCGCGCGCAACGCGATGCGCTCGATGCCGAAGCCGAGATCGAGCTGCTCCGTCTTCGGCGCCAGCAGCGACCAGAGATGCCGGGCGCTCCGGCTGGGGCGGCTGATGCGGAACCACGTGCGGAGCGGCGTGGCGTCGGCGCGGTCGACGTCGAGACAGAGCACGCGGGCCCCGCTCTCGGTGCGCTCCAGCTCGACGGCGAGGTTGTCCACGAGCCCGCGCACGGTCAGCAGGATCGCGTCGAGCCGTTTGACGGGCCCGTCGAACACGCGCTCCACGTGCGGGAGCGCGACGGGCCGGATCGACTCGATCTTCTCCGGGCTCCGTCCCATCGCCTCGTCGAGGCGACGCAGGAGATCGCCGCCGAAACGCGTCCAGAGATCACGACGCGGAAGCTCCAGGAGATGACCGACCTGGTCGATCGCGACCTCGCGCAGGGCCGTGCACGTGTCTTCGTCGAGCCGCAGCGACTCCACCGGAAGCGGCGCGAGCGTCTCGCGCACCTTGCCCGGGGGGACGATGGCCAGCGGCGTCTCGCCGTACCGCGCGACGGCCCAGGCCGCGGCGAACGTCGGCGCCGTGGCCGGTCGGGCGTGGATGCCGAGACGCGCCGCGGCGTCGGCGATCAGCCCCACGAGACGTCGCTCGCCGCGGAAGAGACGCTCGCACCCGGCGATGTCCAGGAGCAGGCCGTCCGGTGGATCCGCGGCGACGATCGGCGAGAAACGCAGGGCCCAGTTCGCCAGCGCCTTCAGGGCCACGGCATCGCCGTGCTCGTCGAGCGGCTCGACGTGCACGACGCGTTCCGGCAGCAGCGCCCGGGCCTCGGCGAGCGTCATCTCGCTGCGCACGCCGGCGCCGCGGGCATGCCTGCAACAACGGGCGATGCGTGGCACGCCGGCGGTGGTCCGGATGATCAGGATGATCAGGATGGCCGAGTCGCGATCACGCCGACTTTCGCGTGTCCGGTGCTGCCGGCGCATGCGCCGCCGCACGAGGTCGATCGACCACATCGGAAGAGAGAGCGACAGCGCCCTGGGCATGATGATCCCACTCCAAGGTCCAGCGCGTCCGTGCCTGGTTCTTCAATCCCTTTGCGCGCAGCCGCTCGAGCTGCCATCGCGGTCGGGCATTGGGTGACGGTGAAGGCGTGACGCGCCAACGCGTCGCGGCAGCGGAGAGCTGCTCGAGCTCGGCGAGCGGTCGCGCGAGCACGAACAGGGACGCGTCGGACTCGGCGGCGAGCTGAAGACGACGCGTCTGCGACATCTCCAGCCGGCATCCGTCGGCGATCACGGTGCCGACCGCTTCGTTGCGCAACGTGAGATCGATCGCCCACAACCGACTGGCATCGTCGGGCGGATCGACGAACAGCGATCGCTCCAGCAGCGGACCCGGCGTCGGAAACGACCACACGCGTCGGCCGATCCAGATCACGACGGCGGGATGATCCTCGCGCAGCGAGCGTCGCGCGAGGTGCGTCAGCAGGTGAAGCGGCGGATCCGCTCCGAACCACTCGTGCAACACGCCGCGGGCCAGCGACGCCTCCGGCCAGCCGGTCTCCACGTGATCGTGCGTGCGCTCGCGCTCCCAGCCGCCGCACTCGATCGCCCGCACCCGCTCGGCCAGCTCCGTGATGACCCGTTTCCGGAAGCCCATGCCCGGATGATAGCATTTTGTATGGTGTTTGAAAGGGTATTTTTCGGGTATTGGACCTGGTCGCCGCGATATAGTGCCCGCATGAGCACCGTGCAGCGGCCTGCGACCCCGGCTCCGGTTCAGCGCCGGAAGACCTCCGACCGGCTCATCCGGCGCCTCGTGCCGTCCACGGCCGTTCTCTCCCGGAACCGACTGCTCATGTGGCCGCTGGACCTGATCGACTCGGTGGTCTGCCGCATCCTCGGCGACCGGTACCTGCCGCCGAACCGGCTCCGCGTCCGTGTCGGCGTCAACAACCGCATCCTCTTCAACCAGCTCCACCACCGCTGCCAGCCGGTGAACTTCTGGATCAACGCGTTCGCCGGGGGCTCGTGAAACTCGACAGCGACATCCTCGACGTCGGCTGCGGCTGCGGTCGATTCGCCGCGACCCTCGCCGGTCACCCCCACTGGGGCTCGACGTACTCCGGTCGGTACACCGGTATCGACGTCGACCGCGAGATGATCGAGTGGAACCGCGCGCACTTCGCCCCGGAGCAGTTCGACTTCATCTGCGCGACGGATCACAGTTCGGTCTACAACCCCGACGCCCCGCGCGACGTCGATCCCGAGGATCTGCGCTGGCCGCTCGACGACGCGACGCAGGACTTCGCGTTCTCGATCTCCCTGCTCACCCACCTGCTCGCCGACGACGTCGAGCGCATCTGCCGCGAGACGCACCGCGTGCTTCGCCCGGGGGCGCCGATGCAGATGACCGTCTTGGTGATCGCGCCCGTGTTGCGAAGGCTCAGCGCTTCCAACTGGATGGTGACGACCCGGTCTTCCTCGGAGACGGGATCGCACGGATCGAACGGGTCGGCGCTGCGGCGCACGAGCGTGTCGGCGACCCCGAAGTCCACGTCCTGGAACTCGTCGATGTCGATGGGTCCGAGGGCCGTGCCGACGAGACAGATCTGGCCGGTGAACGGCTCCGAGCCCGGCGCGAAGAAGTCCGCCGGGATCGCGGGGGAACCGGGCACGCCGAAGGACTGGCACGCGTTTCCGTGTGCCGGCGAAGACCACGCGTCAACGAGGGGACCCGGCGTGCACTCGACCGGTCCATCCTCGACGTCGCACTCCAGCGGCTGCCGGATGACGTGCACGAAGATTCCGCCGCCGGGTTCCTCGACGATCTCGATGTGGACCAGCTCCGGCGGGCACGCCTCGCCGGCACCGAGGTAGATGCCGCCGAGTGCGGTGCAGCTCTCCGGCGTCGCGCACGAGACGCAGTCGAAGGTCATGCAGCACGCCCCGGTTTCCACCGGTGGTGGTCCGCTGGAGAAGGGCAGCGGTCCCTGGACGCCGGGGGCGTTGCGCACCATGAGGTTGACCGTGCCGTGGATCTGCTTGCCCTCGGGCACGGTGAACTGCGCGATGAGAACGCGCCCGTTCACGGCGAACCCCTGCTCCAGAGCGGGCGGGACGATCCAGCCGCTGTTCACGGTGGACGTGCTCCGGAGCAGGTGGATGAGCTGTTCCTCGAGGTTGGGGGCGACGATCAGGTCGTCAACGAACGCGTTGGTCGAGTTGATCGTGATGTACGTGTCCCATTGGTTGGTCCAGTGGCCGGGGCGCAGATCCTGCGGCGCGGTGATGCTCTCCGGGCTCGCGTTGAAGAAGATTGCGTCCTCGGGATCGAAGCAGAGGATGTAGTTGGACAGGCCGAAGACCGCGATCACGCCCGTGTCGGAGACGCCCGGATCGAAGTCCGCGTACAACCGGTACGTCGTGAGATCGGCGTACCCGTGGGCCACCCAGCCGGGACCGACGTACGGTTCGATGCTCACGCCGAGGAAGCCGTCGAGTCCGTCGGTGTCGCCGCGGTGCGCCTCGTCGAGGCGGCCCGCGACGATCGTCACGTCCTCCCACGTCACGACGCCGTCGCCGTTCAGGTCGCCCTTGGCGTCGACCTCGCCGAGCGCGGCGACGATCGCCTCCAGATCGAGCCGGTCGAGGACGCCGTCACCGTTGATGTCGGCCGGATCACCGTGGCGTGCCGCCGCGATGCCCGTGACCAGCCCGAGCGTGATCGCCGTCGTGGCGGCCACGCAACCGCTCCTCCACCGTGCGTCTCGTCGCCCCATGTCAGCCGCTCCCACGTGCTGGTTCCGCCCCCGGGAAGGCGATATGCGCGGCCTCCGGCGTCCGTGCGCGAGGCGCGGGCACTTTTTCGACCACCGTTCGGCGTCGGAGCGCAACCGGCTGTCGCTTCTTGGCTTGCAAACCGGACGATCACTCGAACAACAGGCCCTGGTCGTCCGCGGCGTCATCGTTCACCTCGCCGGTCGCGAGATCGACCGGCTCGACGCACGCCGGGTCGTCGTGCTTCGCGTTGTTCACGTGGCGGCTGACCGCCGTCACCTCGAGCAGCGCCGCGTCCGGCGGCTCGAGCATCGCCGCGAGCGACGCGGGCTCCGCGGCGGGGTCGAGCCAGTGATCGAGGTCGTCGTCGGAGAGGAACACGGGCATGCGATCGTGCAGCGGGCGCAGCAGGTCGTTGGACTCGGTGGTGAGGATCGTGAACGACTCGATCGCCTCGCTGTCACGCCCCCACCACTTCTCCCAGAGCCCGGCCATCACCTGCGGGCGGCCGTCACGCGCGTGGATCCAGTACGGCTGCTTGCCGGTCTCGGTCTTCTTCCATTCGTAGAAGCCGTCGGCGGGGACGAGACAACGCCGGTGACGCATCGCGTCGCGAAACGACGGCTTGGTGGCGGCGGTCTCCGAGCGCGCGTTGATCAGACGCCCGCCGATGCCCGGCTCCGTCGCCCACGACGGGATCAGACCCCACTTGAGCATGTCGAGGTTCCGACGATCGCCACCGACGAGACGAATCACCGGCGCGAGCTGCGTCGGCGCGATGTTGTACCGGGGCACGAGAGTCGGCGCATCGGTCAGACCGAACAACTCGACGAGCAGTTCCACACTGCTCATGAGGGCGTAGCGGCCGCACATGCGCTCATTGTAGGAAGGGAATGATGCGCGTCCCGGGTTTCGACTGCGCGGCGACGCGGGAGGGCGGGGTCAGCCCCTGGACGGCTCAGCGCCTGATTGTCCTGGGACTGCCCCCGCCCTCCCGCTCGATCGTCGTTGAACCGATCGTCCTTGCTCGAAGCAGACCGGGGGTAGTCACCCAGGACAATCAGGCGATGAGCCGTCCAGGGTGGCTACTCCCGGTCTGCGCCGTCGCGCAGGGTCTTGCAGCGCTGTGCTACTCTCCGGCCAACTGCTTCGCTCTCATCACCAGCCCCACGAACTCCATCCGCCACTTGTCCTCCTTCGCTCCCGCGGTCGCGAGGTCGAGGATGGTGGCGTAGGTCGCGTCGCCCTTGTGCTCGCTGTCGCGGAGCACCATGCCGAAGGCGGCGACGGCGGCGGCGAAGCGGAAGTCCTCGGTGGCGTCGGAGACGGTGGCGTGCGCGTCGCGCACGGGGATGACCTCTTCGGTCAGCGGGGCGCTGACCTCGGCATCGGGTTGCTTGTAGCGGAGCTTCACGCTGAACATCTCGGCAAGAATCTCCTCGTTCTCGACCGGTGCCTTGCGCGTGGCGTAGCGCAGCTCGGTGGCGGGCGGCGCGTCGACGGCGTCCGCACCCGCTTCGCCGGGAACGATCTCGTAGAAGACGGTCACCGTGTGCCCCGCGCCGATCTCGCCGGCGTCCTTCGTGTCGTCCTTGAAGTCCGCCGCGGCGAGCAGCCGGTTGGCGTAGCCGATGAGCCGGTACCCGGCGACCTGCGTGGGGTTGAACTCCACCTGGACCTTCACGTCCTTGGCGATCGTCACGAGCGTCGAGGACATCTCGTTCACGAGCACCTTCTCGGCTTCGAGCATGCCGTCGATGTACGCGAAGTTGCCGTTGCCCTTGTTGGACAGGCTCTCCATCCGCGCGTCCTGCCAGTTGCCGTCACCGAAGCCGAGGACGCTCAGGAACACGCCGGTCTCTCGCTTCTCCGCGATGAGCCGGTCCAGCTCGCCCTGGCTGCTCGTGCCGACGTTGAAGTCGCCGTCGGTGCAGAGGATGACGCGGTTGACGCCTCCCTCGATGAAGTTCTTCCGGGCCACGTCGTAGGCGAGATGGATGCCCGCCCCGCCGTTGGTCGAGCCGCCGGAGCGCAGGTCGCCGATGGCGGCGAGGATCTTCTCGTCCTCGTCGCAGAACGTCGACGGCAGGACGAGCCCGGCGTTGCCCGCGTACACGACGAGGGCGATGCGGTCGTCGGCGGTCAGGTGCTCGACGAGCATCTTCAGGGACTGCTGCACGAGCGGCAGCTTGTAGGGCTCGTTCATCGAGCCGGAGACGTCCACGAGGAACACCAGGTTGGTCGCCGGGCGCATGTCGCTGGCTACGGTCCGGCCCTTCAGGCCGATCCGCGCGAGCCGGTGCTCGGGGTTCCACGGGCACGCGGCCACCTCGACGCCGACGGAGAACGGATCGTCCCCGCTCGGCGGCTCGTACGCGTAGTCGAAGTAGTTGATCAGCTCCTCGATCCGGACCGCGTCGACCGGTGGCCTTTGACCGCAACTGATCATTCGCCGAATGTTGGCATAGCTCGCTGTGTCGACATCAATGCTGAAGGTCGAGAGCGGTTGGGCGGCGGCGAGCTGGAACTCGTTGTCCGCGATCAGTCCGTGTTGCTCTCGGTCGACCGGCAAGCCGCCGCCAATTAGGTAGTCCCGTCCGTCAACCCCGATCGAAGCCTTCTCCAGGAACTCCTGGTTGTAGCTTTCGCCAGAGTTGACGTGGGTAGAATACACTACCGGGACAGCTGCGGTCACCGCAATCTGGTCCGCAAACTCCTGGGGGCCCAT
>JAAELP010000229.1 GCA_024226535.1 Planctomycetota bacterium
AGGCCGGCAGACGCCCGCGAGCCGCCGGCAGTTCATCGGCGAGTTCGTGCGCGAGCAGACCGGCGTCGCCGTTCCGTCGACGCCAACCCGCCCCGGCCTCCGCATGCAGGGACACTGCGAGGCAGGCGAGATCGAAGGCGTCCAGGATCGGGGTCCGCGCCGGCGCACCCGCACGCGGATGGAACTGCGCGAGCAATCCACCGAGAACGCCTGCGAGCACGTCGCCGCTCCCCGCGGTCGCCAGCGCCGGATTCGCCACGTCGCAACGCCAGAAACGCCGTCCGTCGCTGACCACCGTGCGGTCACCCTTGAGGACGACCACCACCGGACCACCCCCGCCATCGAGGCGTTGCGCAAGCTCCGCCGCCGCCCGGGGGCGACCGAGATCGGAGATCGCATCGCGTTCGATCCCGAGCCGACGCGCGAGTCGATTCCATTCACCGGGATGCGGGGTCAGGACGATGGGTCCGTGGAGCGTCGTCCTCGAGGAAGCCGCCAGCGCGTTCAACGCGTCCGCGTCCAGCACCCGGGGGCGATCCTCGAGATCCGCGACCGCGTCGACCAGCGCCTCGATGCCGGTCGGCGAACCGAGACCCGGACCGCAGACGATCGCATGCGCGGTGGACCCGGCCTCCCGGACCGCCTCGATCGCGCCGCCCTCGCAGACGTCGGTGATCGGAAGCGGGATCCCGGTCGCCTCGGGAACGATCGAGAGGGCGGCGGTCGCGAGCGACTCGGGAACCCCGAGCACCGCGAGCCCGCACCCGCTCCGCAACGCGGCGCGAGCGGCGAGACAGGGACCGCCCAGCATGCGCCGCGGTCCCGTCGCGCCCCCCACCACCAGCGTGGTTCCGAAGGTGCCCTTGTGGCCGTCGGACGGACGCGACGGCATGGCCGGCGGGTCGTCCACCCGTTCCAGGTCGAGGTCGTTCATGGGCGCGTCGCTCCATCGAGGATCGTGATGTCGATCGCGCCGAACACTCCGAGCATCCCGGTTCCCGTCGCGTTGAACGAGGCGGGCGAGAGATCGCCGGTGTTGATGGCGAGATGCCCGGCGTGGAATCCGGGGCCGTCGGGCGGAAGCGTGGCGTCGAGGTCGGTCCAACGTCCGTCGATCACCGCCTGGGTCCACATGTGCCACAGATACGCCCCGTCGCGGCCGCCGCCGGCGGGAATCCACACCAGCCCGTTCACCACCCGGCTTCCGATGCCCTTCGATCGAAGCGCGGCGGCGAGCAGCACCGCATGTTCGGTGCAGTCGCCTCGTCGGTCCCGGACCGTCTCGCTCGCGGACGCGAAGGCCGTCGCCAGTCCCTTGCGGTCGACATGACGGTGCACCGCTCGACGAAGTCGCTCCGCCGTCTCTCCGGTCGACGCGGCGCCTCGGGACGCTCGATCCGCGAACCGGCGGACGGCCGGATCCTCGTGATCGGCGATCGGCGTCGCGGCGAGGTGACCGTCGAGCGTCTCGGGACAGGCCGAGGTCTCGCCGGGCGTGACCGTCACCAGAAGCGTGTCACCCTCGCGACGAACCCGCTGCGCTCCCGCATCGACGAACGCGGGAAGGGAACCGCCGCGAGGCGTGATCCGCAGTGTGAGGGTGCGGGCTCGGTCCGGGCGAAGCACGTCACCCTCGAACGCGGGACGCACCTGCCCCGCATCCAGCAGGTCGACGCCCGCCCGGGCGCCGGCCATCGCCTGCCCGCGGGTGGACCGGACGATCTCCAGTTCACCGAGTCCGGCCCCGAGCAGCGTCCGGCTCGAGAGCGTCGCGCCCGCGGCGTCGACGACCTCCACCACCACCGGCGCGTCCGGTTGACGGATCTCCCAGCGCACGCCCTCGATCCGGCGACCCTCGACCTCGACCGTCGAGACGCCGAGCCGGCGATACGTGACGGCCACCGGAACGATCCCGTTCGCGGGATCCACCACCCGGAGCGTGGTGGGGCCGTCCCCCGGATCCGCCATCACCCGGGCCATCGCGGCGTCCGGCGCGAACCACGGCGACACGGGCCTGGGATGCGTCGTCGTTTCGGAACGCCCGCCCTGCGAACGGGTCTCCTCGACCGCGTTCTCGCGGAACCGCCACCGTGCGACCAGCGGACGTTCGCCGAGATGTTGCACGATCTCCATGAAGACCAGCGCACCGTCCGCATCGGTCCGCATCCGACTCGTCACCCGACTCTCGGTCTCGACGCCCTGACGCAGGAATCGGAGGAGCAGGTCGGTCTCGACGGTTCGAACGCCGGAGGCGCTGGTGCTCGTCGACTCCAGCATGCGTCCGCAGGGTCGTCCACCGATCGTGCAGACGAACCACCTCGTTCCGGCATCGTCCACGTCGACCGGCGCCGCCGCGGCGGGCGGCGTCTCGGGAAGCGGCGGACCGGCGACCGCGAGGACCGCGCCCGGGATCGACACGAGCACGATCGACACGAGCAGGATCATCAGGGACCTCGGCGTCGGGCCGGCGAGGATCCGGCTTGGCGGCGGATCGGCCTTCAGACGACCGGGACGAGAATGGGCTGGCTGTTCGGGCAACGACTTGATCACCTTCCCGTCGGCGGTCGCCGACGACCTGATTGTATCCGTGCGGACCTTCTGCGATTCCATTCGTCGTGATCCGCCGCTCGGGTACGCTGCGGCGATGTCCACCGCTCAAGAGCCCGTCCGCGAAGCGAATTTCGACTCGATCGTGGGACCGACCCACAACTACGCCGGCCTGAGCCCGGGCAACGTCGCGAGTTCGACGAACTCCGGGGAGGTCTCCCGCCCCCGGGAAGCGGCGCTTCAGGGGCTCGCGAAGATGCGGGCCCTCGCGGAGATGGGCCTGCTCCAGGGCTGGCTGCCGCCGCATCCGCGGCCGGCGCTCGACGTGCTGCGGGAGGCGGGATTCGACGGGGACGAGGCCACCATGGTCGCCCGGGCGGCGACCGAAGCCCCCCATCTCCTCGCTCGCGCCACCTCCTCGTCGTTCATGTGGGCCGCGAACGCCGCGACCGTCGCCCCCGCGCCGGACACCGAGGACGGACGACTCCACCTCGCCGTCGCGAATCTCCACACCATGCCGCATCGCCGGATCGAGGCACCGACCACCGAACGGATTCTGCGACGGGTGTTCGCGGACGAATCCCGGATGGTCGTCCACGGCGCGATCGACGGCCCCGGACTCACCGACGAGGGCGCGGCGAACCACACCCGCCTCTCGAGCGGGGACGGGCCGGGCACCCACTTCTTCGTCTACGGCGGCCGGGCGGACTCCGACGTGGGCCCGCGGCGGTACGTCGCGCGGCAGACCCTCGCGGCCTCTCGGGCGGTGGCCGACGTGCTCCGGGTCCCGGAAGCGAATTGCGTCTACGCGCAGCAGCATCCGGACGCGATCGACGCCGGCGTCTTCCACAACGACGTGATCTCGGTGGGCAACGAGAACGTGCTCCTTCACCACGAGTCGGCGTTCCTCGATCCCGATCGCACCCTCGCCGAACTCGACCGACGACTCGACGGCCGATTGATCTCGATCCCGGTGCCCGCCGAACGCGTGCCGCTGGAGGATGCGGTCCGGTCCTATCTCTTCAACTCCCAGCTCGTGACGCTTCCGGACGGATCGATGGCCCTCGTCTGTCCCGGCGAGTGCCGCGACTCGGCGGCGGTGTCCTCGTACCTCGACGATCTCGTCGGCGATGATTCGAACCCGGTCGCCGCCGTCCACGTCTTCGACCTTCGCCAGTCGATGCGGAACGGTGGCGGCCCGGCATGCCTCCGGCTCCGCGTCGGCCTCCGCGCAGGCGACGTCGACGGAGTGCACCACGCGTGCCTCTACACCGAAGCGCGGTACCACCGACTCGTCGAGTGGGTGGAGCGGTGGTATCCGGAGGAACTCGCGGCGTCGGAACTCGCGGATCCCGTCCGCCTGACATCCGCCCGGGACGCCCTCGACGAACTCACGGGCATCCTCGAACTCCCGGGTCTCTACGACTTCCAGCGGTGACGTCCGACCCGGCTGCGGCACCGGCCCTCGCCCCGCGGTTCAGCCTTCGCCGTCCTCGGGTCGCATCAGCGGGAACGCGATCACCTCGCGGATCGACGACTGCCCGGTGAGCAGCATCACGATGCGATCGACCCCGAGTCCGAGACCGCCCGCCGGCGGCATGCCGACCCGAAGGGCCTCGATGAAGTCCTCGTCGAGATTCCGGAACGCCTGTTCCTCGTCGTCGGCCCCGGCCAGCTGCTCGGTGAACTTCGCGAGCTGCACGTCGGGATCGTTGAGTTCGGTGTACGCGGGACCGACCTCCATCCCCGCGACGAAGACGTCCCATCGCTCCGCGAGATCGGGGTCGTCCCGATCCGGACGGGTGAGCGGGCTCACCGCGGACGGATATCCGGTCACGAAGGTCGGCCGCGCCGGATCGATCAGCGGCTCCGCGACCTCCTCGAAGAGTTCGTTGACCGCGAACCAGTGGTCCATGCCCTCCGCCTTGTGCAGGCCGAGTTCGGCGACCTTCGCCCGCACCGCATCCTCGTCACGCATGTCGAAGCCGGTCGCCCGCTCGAAGAGTTCACCGTAGGTGACGCGCTCGAAGGGTCGACTCCAGTCGATCTTCAGTTCACCGAAGGGAAGCACCGGCGACTCCGGTCCGCCGTCGACCGACTCGTCGCCACGGCCGCGACGATCCTCGGCGGCCCGGCAGGCGAGTTCGTGCAGGAGGGACTCGGTCAGTTCGAGCATCGTCCAGCAGTCGCCGAACGCCTCGTAGACCTCCATCGCGGTGAATTCGGGATTGTGGGTCCGGTCGACGCCTTCGTTCCGGAAGTTGCGGTTGATCTCGAAGACGCGGGGCAGTCCGCCGACCAGGAGCCGCTTGAGATAGAGCTCCGGCGCGATCCGCATCGAGAGTTCGATGTCCAGCGCGTTGTGGTGGGTCGTGAAGGGACGGGCGGCGGCGCCACCCGCCATCGACTGGAGCATCGGCGTCTCGACCTCGAGGAACGCGCGATCCTCCATGAAGCGACGCATGCGGGAGATGATCCGGGATCGATCCTGCAGGACCTGGATCGCATCGGGATTCGCGTGGAGGTCGACGTAGCGTCGCCGGAAGCGGATCTCGGGATCGGAGAGACCGTGCCACTTCTCCGGTGGCGGCGTGAGGCTCTTCGCGTGCATCTCCATCCGGTCCGCCCAGACGCAGATCTCGCCACGCTTGGTCCGCCCCATCGGTCCGCCCGCGACCACCACGTCGCCGTAGTCCAGCTTCTTGGCGAGCCGGAAGACCTCCGGGCCGCAATCCGCCTTCGAGAGACTCACCTGGAGATCACCGGTGTGATCACGGAGCCGGAGGAACACCAGCTTGCCGATGTCTCGATGCTGCATGACGCGACCGGAGACCAGCACCACCGGTCGCGGATCCTCGGACGCCGTCTCCGCCTCCACGGCGGCGGCGTGCGCCTCGTGCGCCGCCTCGTCGAAGGCGTCGCGGGCGGTGGCGAGATCGACGAGTCCCTCGACCCGGCTCCCGTACGGCTGCACGCCGAGCTCCTCGCGGAGGAAGGCGAGTTTCCGGCGGCGGGCCGCGACCAGGTCTCGGAGATCCGCCTCGCTCGGCGGGTCGGTGGCTTCGGTACGGCTCGAAACGTTCGGGGGGGTTTCGCTCACGGCGTGCCTCGTTGGGCGGAACGGTGCGGGAGGTGATCGAGCCGACGTCGCGGGACTCGTTCAACGGATCGCGACATCGTACCGATTCCCCGCGGCGGTCGATTCCGGTCCCCCACGCCTCGTCCTTCCCGGGCCCGTTCAGCTGATCGGAAGATTCAGCGACGGCGGCTCGTAGCCGACGATGGACTGGAACCGTGCGCGGAACTCGTCGGTGTTGATGTCGGAGGACGCCGCGAGCCGGGCGAGGATCACCGGATCCTCGAGGTCGTCGCGGCGGATCCGGATCATGTACCGCCGGGCGATGGCGTATCGCGTCGATTCGATGTCGACCAGTCGCACCTGCATCCGGTTGGTTCTCGAATCGAGCATCTCCTCCAGCGGAACCGGAACGAAACGCCCGCCCTGCATCGACACCAGCGCTCCACTGCCGCCTTCGATCAGGAACTTCGCGGCGGCGTACCCGAGATCCCGGCAGTACTCGAGGTCCGCCGGCACCGGATCGGCGCACCGGAGTTCGTAACCGATGTTCTTCTCGACGAGGGTGCAGTCGATCCCGAGCTTCTCGAGTTCCGTCCGGACCAGTCGCTTCAGCTCCCGTCCGAAGTCCAGTTCCGCCAGCCGGACGTGTCCGTGGGCGTCCCGTTCGATGACGCCGAGCTGGTTGAGGTCTTCGGGATCGACCGAAAGCGCCGCCCCCTCCGCGATCACCGCGACGCCGTCGTCCCGACCATCGAGCCGACGCTTGATGATCGCGCCGACCAGGGTGTCGACGAGCATCGACAGCGGCACCGTCTCGCCGCGGAACTCCTCGGGGACGATGGTGAGCGTCGCCCCCGCCGCCTTCCCGATGCCGAGCGCGAGATGTCCGGCGGTGCGTCCCATCGCGATCACCACGTACCAGCGACGCGTGGTCTTCGCGTCGGTCATGAGGTTCCGGACGATGTCCACGCCGACCGCCCGGGCGGTCTGGTAGCCGAAGGTGTCGATCTCGGGAGGCAGATCGAGGTCGTTGTCGATGGTCTTGGGAACGTGGGCGACCGCGATGCGGCCCTTCGCCCGTTCGCTGACCCGGTAGGCCGAGTACGCGGTGTCGTCGCCGCCGATGGTGACGAGCTTGTCGATGCCCCGGGCCTCGAGACTCGCGATCACGCGTTCGAGGTCCTCCTCGCGGCGAGTCGGATTCGCCCGGGCGATCCCCAGCATCGAACCGCCTCGGTAGTGCATCCGACTGACGTCCTCGATCTCGAGCGGCCGGATCGCGTCCGGATCACCCACCATCAGTTTCGAGAAACCGTCCATCAGACCGAAGACCGGAAGTCCTTCGAGCCTCGCTCGGATGGTCGCCGCGGCGATCACCGCGTTGATTCCCGGAGCGGGACCGCCGCCCGCGAGAATACCGAGCCCTCCGAGACCTCGATGGCTGCCGGCCGTCATTTGAACGTGCCCCTTCGTTGATTCAACCTGTCCGCGAGTCGGCCGAACCGGCCGAGTCAAAGACTGTATCCGAGGCGGATCGATGACATCGCTTTCTGGATTCCGCGATTCGGACGATCGCTTCCAACCTCGCGACGATATCCTGACCCCCCATGGAACCGGTTGTTTTTCTCGATCGTGACAACACCCTCATCGCCAACGACGGCGACCTCGGTGATCCCGCCCGGGTGACGCTTCTCGACGGCGTCCCCGAAGGCCTTCGACGCCTCCGCGATGCCGGGTACCGGCTCGTGGTCGTGACCAACCAGGGAGGCGTCGCCCGAGGGCGATACGAGGAGGAGGATGTCGATCGGGTCCATCGGGAGATCGCGGGCCTCGTCGACCTGGCGGCCGATCGACGCGGTCTGGTCGACCGGTTCTATTACTGCCCGTTCCACCCCGAAGCGGTGATCGACGCCTATCGCCGGGAACATCCCTGGCGAAAGCCCCAGCCCGGCATGCTCCTGCAGGCCAGCCGGGACCTCGGCATCGATCTCCGAAGCAGCTGGATGGTGGGCGATCAGCCACGGGACGTGCAGGCGGGCTCGGCCGCGGGATGCCGGACGATTCTCATCGGCCCCGGCCGGGAAGCCGAGGGGGAGGCCTCCCCCACCGCGATCGCGAACGATTTCACCGACGCCGTCGACATCGTCCTCGCGTCGGGCAGGCCCCAGCGGGCACGCGGCGAGTCGAGCAACGAACTCGCGCAACTGCGACGGGCGATCGAGGACCTCAACGAGACGACCCGCCCGCGGGGCACGGGAACCGCGCGGATGATCGGCGCGGGCCTGATGATCGTCGCGCCGCTCCCGTTCGTCGCGGGACTGATCTTCCTCGACGAGCCACAGACGTTCTTCGCATGGATGCTGGTGACCGTCGTGGTCATGCTCGCCGCGATCGGATGCCTGCTGCTGGAGCGGCGATGAGCGATCCCGGCATCGCGAGGGCCTCGCTCGCGAGCCACCCGGACGCCGACCTCGAGGATCCCCGCATTCCCGAGACGATCGTGGCCGCAGCCAGGGGCATCGCGGAACGCACCGGCGTCGAACTGGTCGAGATCGAGTGGCGATCCGGCACGCTGGCGGTCGGGGTGCGCGGGCCCGAGATCACCGCGATCGGACTGCTGGCGGAGCTCCGTCGGTCGACGGATCGCTGGCATCGGGATCACGGGGGCGGCCCGCTCTGGCTGGACGGAAGCGGCGACCGGGATCTCGACGCTTGAAGTCCGATCCCATCGATCTCACGGCGATTCGACGCCTCGGCATCCTGATGCCGAACTGGCTGGGCGATGCGGTGATGGCGGAACCCACGATTCGAGCGATCGCCGGCGCGGCGCCGCACCTGGAGATCGTGGGCTTCGGAAAACCCGCCACCCTCGCGATGCTGGATGGACATCCCGCGATCGCGGAAGCGATCCCGCTCCGCGACGGAGGCCTTCTCGGCCCGATCGCCGCCGGCCGTGAAGTCCGACGCCACGCCCTCGACGCCCTGCTGCTTCTCCGGGGGAGTTTCCGCTCCGGCCTCGTCGGTCGATGCGCCGGGATCCGGCCGACCATCGGGTACGCCCGGGACGGCCGCGGCTCACTCCTCTCGCATCCGGTGCCGGCCGCGCGACGCGATGGTCCCCGACCGACCGTCGACGACTACGCGATGCTGGCCACGACCGCCTTCGACATCACGGTCGAGGATCGTCTTCCACGCCTCGAGACGACCCCCGCCGAACGGACCGCCGCCGACGCGCTCCTTGACGGCATCGACGGCCTCGACAGACAGTGCGTCGCGTTCGTGGTGGGCGGGAGCAAGATCCCGAAGCGATGGCCGGTCGAACGATTCGTCGAACTCGCACGCCGACTTCCACCGGAGATCGAAAACGTCCTGCTGCTCGGCGGTCCCGATGAACGCGAGCTGCTCGCGACCATCGCGCGCGATGCCACCGGAAGCGAAGGTCCGGCGGTGATCGATCTCGCCGCGAGGGGCCTCGGCCTCGATTCACTTCGGGGCGTGATCGAGCGATGCCGGTTCATGGTCACCAACGACACCGGACCACGTCACCTCGCCGTCGCCCTCGGCGTTCCGACCATCGCCATCTTCGGCCCCACCGATCATCGCTGGACCACCCTGCCGGGCGCCCGCGAGCGAATCGTCGTCGCACAGCCGTTTCTTCCGGAGGAGCTCGTCGCCGACGACCACCCGAAGGCGTGTGCCGTCGATCGAATCCCGGTGGCCGATGTCCTGCACGCCGTTCAGGCGACGCTGGACGGACTCGATTCGGGGAACGGGGTATCGTCGCCCCCATGATCGAAGCAGCACAGGATTTCGGTTGGTACTGGTGGACCTGCTCGGCGCTCGCGTTTCTCGCCGGCAGCCTGCCCTTCGGGGTCATCATTGCACGCCGCCGGGGCGTGGACATCCGCAAGGAAGGCTCGGGAAACACCGGTGCCACGAACGTGGGCCGCGTCCTCGGTCGACGATTCGGGATCCTGTGCTTCCTGCTCGACGCGTTGAAGGGCGCGGTGCCCGTCCTCGTCGCCGGTTGGCTCGGCGGACTGCTCGGCGAGACATCGACCACGAACGCCGCCGCCTGGGGATGGCTGCTGGTCGCGGTGAGCGCCATCCTCGGACACTGCTTCTCACCCTGGATCGGCTTCCGGGGCGGCAAGGGCGTCGCGACCGG